>NZ_JBMSEF010000025.1:0-70421 GCF_049446235.1 Enterovirga sp. CN4-39
GCCGCGGGGTGCCGCCGGTGCCTCATCGCGGCCGCGGCCGCGCTCCCGGTCGCCGAAGCCGCTCCTGCCGCCGCGTCCGCCGCGCTCGTCCTCGAAGCGGGGCGTCCTCGGCCGGGGCGGCCGGTCGGCCGGAGCCCGCCGCTCGGCGGCCGGCTTCTCCGGCTTGCCGAAGGGCGCGATCGGCTCGCGCACGGGGCTCTCGAAATCGACCCCGGCCTCGGCCGCGAGCGTCTGGCCGAGCTGGTCCTTGAGCACTCGCGTGCGCACCTCCTCGACGAGCCCGGATTCGAGGTCGCCGAGCTGGAACGGCCCGAACGAGAGACGGATCAGGCGGTTCACCTGAAGCCCGAGATGCTCGAGGATGCGCTTGACCTCGCGGTTCTTGCCTTCCTTCAGGGCAAGCGTGATCCAGACGTTGTCGCCCTGGACGCGGTCGAGCGTGGCTTCGACCGCGCCGTATTCCATGTCGTCGATCGTCACGCCGTTTCTGAGCTTGTCGAGGTCGGCCTGCGTGACTTCGCCGTGGGCGCGGGCACGATAGCGCCGCGTCCAGCCCGTCTCGGGATGGGCGATGACCTTGGCGAGTCCGCCATCGTTGGTGAGGAGCAACAGCCCTTCGGTGTTGATGTCCAACCGGCCGATCGCCACCACGCGGGGCATGTCTTCCGGGAGGGAGTCGAAGACTGTCGGGCGGCCTTGCGGATCGCGCGCGGTGGTGACGAGCCCGCGCGGCTTGTGGAACAGCCAGAGCCGCGTCCGCTCGCGCGAGGGGAGCGGTTCGCCATCGATCGTGATCTTGTCCTCCGGCCCGACATTCACGGCCGGCGACGCCAACGTCTCGCCGTTCAGGGTAACGCGACCTTCGGCAATGATCGCCTCCGCGTCGCGCCGGGACGCGACGCCTGCGCGTGCGATCACCTTTGCGATACGCTCCTCGGTCGGCTGGATCGGCTCGGCCGGGCGCTCCTGCACGGCAGCCTCCGTCGGCTCCCGCCGGGGAGGGCGCCGCTCACGCCGCTCGTGGTCGTTCGTCCGCGGGCGGTCATCCCGACGCTCGAAGCGCGGGGCGCGCGGCCTGTCCTCACGGCCGCCCGGCTTTCCGGCCCCGAAGCGTCCGGGCGGCCTCTCGCGCCCGCCCCCGCCCGCGCCGCGATGCGGCCTGTCCGAGAAGTCCGAGCCACGGGGCGGGCGTCCGCCGGGGCGGCCGGGGCGTTTACCGCCCCTGTCATTGCTGTCTACCATGTCCGGCTGATAGCAGAGCCCGCATGGCAGGGCGAGGGACGGATAAGGACGGTCAGACCCGCATCGATCCGATGGCGGAGGCGATCGACCTGGCGCGGCACGCCGGCTCGCTCGGGGAGGTGCCGGTCGGGGCAGTCGTCGTGAAGGACGGCGAGGTCATTGCGAGGGGGCACAACCGACCGCGGGCCGCGCACGACCCCACCGCCCATGCCGAGATCGTCGCGCTGCGCGAAGCCGCATCCGCCCTCGGGGACGAGCGGCTGTCGGGATGCGACCTCTACGTCACCCTGGAGCCCTGCACGATGTGCGCGGGGGCGATCTCCTTCGCCCGGATCCGGCGCCTCTATTACGGCGCAGCAGATCCGAAGGGCGGTGCGGTGGAGAGTGGCGTCCGCTTCTTCGACGCCCCGACATGCCACCACGCGCCTGAAGTCTACGGCGGCATCCGCGAGACGGACGCCGCCGAGCTGTTGCGCGCCTTTTTCTCGGAGCGCCGCTAGGTCGCCAGGAAGCCCCGGAGCGCGGCCAGGGTCTCGGCTGGCGCTTCCTCCGCGACGAAGTGCCCGCAATCGACCTCCGATCCTGTGATGCCCGGAGCAAAGGTGTCGCGCCAGGCCTCGAGCGGGGGCGCCGCGCCGGGCCGGTTCAGATAGCGCGCGCTCCAGACCAGGAAGGTCGGGCAAGCGAGCTTCTTGCCGGCCGCCATGTCCTGCTCGTCCTGCTCCGGATCCAGCGTCGCGCCGGCCCGGTAATCCTCGCAGAAAGCATGAATCCGGCTCGGCTCGTTGCAGCTCTGGCGATAGGCGGCGAGGGCGCGCGGATCCAGGAAGTCGAGCGACTTCTTGCCGGACCAGGAACGCATCAGGCCCTCGAAATAGGGCAGGGGATCGCGGCCGATCTCCGTCTCGGGCTCGGGCGCGGGGCGGGCCAGGAATTCCCAGTGGGCGGCCGGCTGGATGCCGGCCCGGATGCGGCGCCACACCTCGAAGGTCGGCAGGATATCCAGTAGGGCGAGCCGCTCCACCCGGCCTGGTTCGTCGAGCGCAAGCCGGTAGGCGACGCGCGCACCACGATCATGTCCCGCGACCGCGAAGCGGACGTGACCCAGCTCCTCCATGACCCGGACGACGTCCCGGCCCATGGCGCGCTTCGAATAGGTCTCGTGCGAGCTGTCTCCGCTCGGGGCCGAGGACCAGCCGTAGCCGCGGAAGTCCATGCAGACGACGCGGTGCGTGCGCGACAGCTCCGGCGCGAGCCGGTGCCACATCGCGTGCGTCTGCGGAAACCCGTGCAGCAGGACGAGGGGCGGCCCGCCGCCGCCGGAGCGGGCGAAGATGCGCCCGGCCTCGCCGTCGATCCAATGCGATTCGAAGCCGGGGAAGAGATCGTCGGCCATGGGGTCTCCTCAGGGAACGAGGGCGGGCGGTTCGCGGAACGTCCAGAGCTTGTGCGCCAGGAAGCTCCACACGAGGACGATGCCGGTCGTGACGATCTGGGCCGGGAGGTAAGGAGCCCCAAGCACGCGCACGAAGAGCGCCATGAAGGCCCAGGTCAGGCCGAAGCCTACCAGCGCGACCAGCGCGAAGCGCCAGCCTGCCTCCCGGTGCGGCCTGTCGCTCGCATAGGTATGCCGCCGGTTCAGCACGTACGACACGAGGCCGCCTCCGATATAACCGACGAGGGTCGCCTGCACGGCCTCCATCCGGTAGCCTTCCACCAGGCTGACGAGCAGCCCGTAATGCACGATGGCGGCCGCCACCCCGACGCCGAAGAAGGCCGAGAATTGCCGCAGGACCGCTCGCAGGCGGTGGTCGGTCTTGGGAAAGGTCATCCCTGCAGCCAGCCTGCCATCCGGCGTGCGAGGAAGCGGGGTGCGAGCTTGGCCCCGATCGCGCCCGCCTTGTTGCTCGCGCCGGTGATCACGATGGCGCGGCCCGCCTCGTGTCCGTCGATTCCCATCCTGGCGACCGTCGCGGCGCTCATCGGACGCTCGAAGAGCTTGGACTTCTCCAGATCGGCCCGGATCGTGAACTCCGTTGCGGTCGGGCCGGGACAGAGCGCGGTCACGACCACACCATGCCGCCGCACCTCCTCGTGCAGCGCTTCCGAAAGGGACAGGACAAAGGCCTTGGTCGCCGCATAGGTCGCCATGTAGGGGATCGCCTGGAAAGCCGCCGTCGAGGCCACGTTCAGGATGCCTCCGCGCCGGCGGGCGACGAGGCTCGGCAGGACGAGGCGGCAGAGCTTGGTCAGCGACACGACGTTGAGCTGCAGCATCGCGGCCTGGTCGCCGTAGGGCAGGGTGGCGAACCGGCCACGCAACCCGAAACCCGCGTTGTTGACCAGCGTCTCGATCTCGATCCCCCGGTTGTCCAGTTCGGCCAGGAGGGCTTCGGCGCCTTCGGGCTGTTCGAGATCGAGCCGGACGAGTTCCACGGCGACCGCCGGATGGGCCTCCGCGATCTCCGCCTTGAGGTCGGCCAGTCTCTCTGCCCGCCGGGCCGTGAGCACGAGCGAGCGCCCCCGCGCGGCGTAGATCCGCGCCATCTCCGCCCCGATCCCGCTCGAGGCCCCCGTGATCACCGCCCAGCGCGGATCATTCATGCCTCAGGTTCTCCTGGATCGCGGTCGAGCATGGGTTATGCGTAGCGCCGGCCGGAGTTCCGGTTAAGGCGAGAGGCGGGATGTCTGACAAGGTCGCAATCATCGGTTCGGGCGCAATCGGCGGTTATCTCGCCGCGGAGCTGACCGAGGCGGGCCGGGATGTAGTCCTCTGCGTGCGGACGCCGTTCGACACGCTGGTCGTCGAGGAGCCGGATCGCACCCGGGAGGTGGCCGTCCGCCTTGCGACCCGCCCGGAGGATGTCGGGCCCGCGAAGGTGGTTTTCATCACGACGAAGTCCCAGGACACTGCCGGAACGAAGCCGTGGCTCGACCGGCTCGCGGGGCCCGAGACGGTCGTCGTCGTCGTGCAGAACGGTGTCGGGCATGTGGAGCGGGTGCAGCCGCTCGCGCCCCAGGCCGGCGCCGTGCTGCCTGCGATCATCTATTGCTCGGTCGAGCGGGTCGCACCCGGCCGGATCGTCCACCACAGCCAGGCGCGGCTCGTCGTCCCGGCGGCGCAGGCGAGCTCTGCCGTCTCGGCGACCTTTGCGGGAACGCAGTTCGAGGTCACTGAGGATCCGGATTTCACGACCGTCGCCTGGCGCAAGCTCCTCAGCAACCTCGTGGCGAATCCGATCTCCTCCCTGACCCTCCGCCGCATACGGGTCTTCCGCGAGGACGCGATAGCCCAGCTCGCATCGGGCATCCTGGCCGAGGCCGTTCGGGTCGCGGCAGCAGAAGGCGCGAAGCTCACGGACGCGGATGCCGCGCAGGTCGTGGCCGGACTGGGCAAGGCTAACCCCGATGGCGGCAGCTCCATGCTCTACGACAGGCTCGCCGGCCGACCGCTCGAGCACGAATACATCACGGGCGCAGTGGTCCTCGCGGCCGAGAAGCACGGCATCGACGTGCCTCTCAACCGGGCCATCCTGGCCCTGTGCGGCGCAGCGAGCGGCCACGGGCTCGACGGGGCCTTCTGAGACGCACCTTGCGCCCGCAAGGGCGCCGGGCTCCCCTGGCGTAGGGGCCTCTCCACCTTCCAGCAGCCGCGGGAGGCAGGCTCATGCACCGCCCCCCGCTGGGCTTCGGGTGCCGCCTTCTCAGGCGGCCGCCAGTTCCTCACGCACCAGGCTGACCCAGTACGCCACCCCGAGGGGGATGATCTCGTCGTTGAAGTCGTAGTGGGGGGTGTGCACCGGATGGTGGGTGCCGTCGGGCTTCACCCCGTTGCCGATGAAGATGAAGGCGCCGGGGCGCGCCAGCAGCATGTCGGAAAAGTCCTCCCCGCCCGTGATGGGCGGCGCGTTTCCGTCGACCCTATCGTCGCCGACCAGCGAGGCCGCCACTCGCGTCGCGATCGCGGTCTGCTCCGGGTGGTTCACCACCGCCTGGCAGAGCTTCTCGTAGATGACCTCGGCCGTGCAGCCCTGCGCGGCGGCATGGGCCTCGGCCAGCTCCCGCATGCGCCGTGCAATGGTGGCGCGCACCTCCTCCGAGAAGGTGCGGACCGTTCCACGGATCACGATCTCGGCCGGGATGACATTGGGAGAGTTCGGCGAGCCGCCCTGGATGGAGCCGATCGAGATGACCGCGGGCTCGAGCGCCGCGATGTTGCGGCCGACGACGTTCTGAAGAGCCAGCACGAAATGCGCCTGGGCGATCGTGGTGTCGGTCGCCAGGTGCGGGGTCGAGCCGCCATGCCCGCCGGTGCCGCGGAACACGACCGTGAAGAAATCCACGGCCGCCATCATCGGCCCGGGCCTGAGCCGGAATTGTCCGACCGGCGTGCCGGCCCCGTTATGCATCCCGTAGACGGCGTCGCAGGGGAAACGCTCGAACAGCCCGTCTTCCACCATGCGGGCGGCCCCGCCACCGCCTTCCTCGGCAGGCTGGAAGATGAAATGCACCTGGCCGGCGAAGTCCGGCTTTTCGGCGAGATAGCGGGCGGCGCCGAGCAGCATCGTCGTGTGCCCGTCATGGCCGCATGCGTGCATCTTGCCCGGGATGGTCGAGGCGTGGGGCAGTCCGGTCTGTTCGACGATGTTGAGCGCGTCCATGTCGGCCCTGAGGCCGACGGCGCGGTTGCCCGGGCGCTTTCCCTTGAGCGTTCCGACCACGCCCGTGCGGCCCACACCCTCCGTCACCTCGATGCCCAAGCCGCGAAGCTGTTCCGCCACCAGCGCGGCCGTCCGCTTCTCCTCGAAGGAGGTCTCCGGGTGCGCGTGGATATCGCGCCGGATCCGGATCAGGTCGTCGTGAAGGGGGGCGATCTCGTCAAGAAGGGGATGGGTCATACGGTGTGGTGTCCGAGTTGGGCGCCGAGGAAGTCAGGCGTCTTCCAGCCAAGATGCTGTCCGGCATCGACGCAGATCAACTGCCCGGTGACATTGCGGGCCTGCGCCAGGAACAGGACGGCCTCTGCGATCTCGGCTGGTGCGATCGGGCGGGCCAGGGGAGTGCCGGCCGCTTCGGCGCGCATGCCTTCCTCGCCGTCGAAGGGGTTCGGCGCGGTTGGGCCCGGACCTATGGCGTTCACGCGGATGCGGCGCGCCGCATAGGCCTGAGCCATGGTTTGCGTCGCGGTCCAGAGGGCGGACTTGGCGAGCGTGTAGGAGAAATAGGCGGGGTTCGGCCGAAGCACGCGCTGGTCGATGATGTTGACCACGGAGGCTTCGGTCCCGTCCGGGACCTGCGCGGCGAACGCGCTCGCCAGGAGGACGGGGGCGCGGAGGTTTACGGCGAAGTGCCGGTCGAGGAGACGGGGATCCGGGCTGTCCGCGCTGTCCGGCTCGAAGAGCGCGGCCGAGTTGACCAGCAGGGTCAGGGGGCCGAGCGCGGCATTGGCCGTATCCAGGATCGCGTTCGGGGATGCCGGGTCGGCGAGGTCGGCCGGCACGACGACGGCTCGTCGGCCGCCTGCTCCGATGCGGCTCGCGGCAGCCTCCGCCTCGTGCCGCGATGCAGGACTGCAATGCAGGGCGACGTCGTAGCCGGCCGCGGCCAGCCCTTCGGCTATGGCGAGGCCGATCCTCCGTACCGCACCGGTCACAAGCGCGCTCTTGATGGCCGATCGATCGGCCGGTCCCGGACCGGCCAGGGAACCTGCTGGGGTCATAGCCGGCTCATAGGTCCGAACCAGGCAACTGGAAAGGATGGTTAGAAGCCTGTCGTGCCGGCCCGGATCATGCGGCTGCGGAGGAGATTGAGGATGAGAGCCGTCCAGCCTGTCTGATGCGAGGCGCCGAGGCCGCGGCCCGTGTCGCCGTCAAAGAACTCGTGGAACAGGAGGTTCGAGTCAGCCGCGGCGCCGCCCGGGCCTTCGCCGAAGCAGGGCCGGTGTCCGGCCTCGTCCTTCAGGAAGAGCGAGACGAGGCGGTCCTCGAGTCCGTCCGCGATCGCCGCGAGTGTGTGGTGATCGCCCGAGCCCGTCGGATACTCGACCAGGAAGTCGTCGCCGTAATAGGCGTGGAAGCGGCGGACCGACTCGACCAGCAGGTAGTTCAGCGGCATCCAGACCGGGCCGCGCCAGTTCGAGTTGCCGCCGAACATGTTGGAGGTCGATTCCGCCGGGTCGTAGCGGACCATGAAGGAGGTCCCGAGCGCCTCGAACGTGTAGGGCCGGTCCTTGTGCTGCCGGGAAAGGGAGCGGATCCCGAAGGGGGACAGGAACTCGCTCTCGTCCAGCATGCGCTTGAGAAGTGCCTTCATGCGGTGGCCGCGGAGCAGCGAGAGCAGCTTGCGATCGCGAACGCCGCCCTCCGTCCAGCGCGAGACGAGCTTGGCGAGCTGCGGGCGATTCTCGAGCACCCAGTTCAGCCGCCGCGCGAAGTCGGGCAGCCTCTGGAGCATGTCGGGATCCAGCACTTCGACCGCGAAAAGCGGAACCAGGCCCACGATGGACCGAACCCGGAGCGGCACCATCCGTCCGCCCGGCATATCCACCTCGTCGTAATAGAACTCGTCCTCCTCGTCCCAGAGGCCGAACCCTTCCCCGCCCATGTCCGTCATCGCCTCGGCGATGAACAGGAAATGCTCGAAGAACTTCGAGGCGGTGCTCTCGTAGACGTCGTTGTGGAGCGCCAGCTCGAGGGCGATCCGCATCATGTTGAGGGCGTACATCGCCATCCAGGCCGTGCCGTCGGCCTGATGCACCCGTCCGAAGCCGGGCGGCGGCCGGGATCGGTCGAAGACGCCGACATTGTCCAGGCCGAGGAAGCCGCCCTGGAAGACGTTGCGGCCCTCCGAGTCCTTGCGGTTCACCCACCAGGTGAAGTTGATCAGGAGCTTGTGGAAGACGCCCTCCAGGAAGGCGAGGTCGCCCCGGCCGCCTCTCCTTTCGCGGTCGATCTCGAAGACCCGGAACGCAGCCCAGGCGTGGACGGGCGGGTTGGTGTCGCCGAACTCCCACTCATAGGCCGGCAGCTGCCCGTTCGGGTGCATCAGCCATTCGCGGGTCAGCAGCAGGAGCTGCTTCTTGGCGAGGTCGGGGTCGAGCAGCGCCATGGGGATGCAGTGGAAGGCGAGGTCCCAGGCCGCGAACCAGGGATATTCCCACTTGTCCGGCATCAGGAGGATGTCGGCGGTCGAGAGGTGCTGCCAGGCGGCATTCCGGCCATGCCGGCGCTCGGCCGGCGGGCGCGGCTGCAAGGGGTCGCCGTCCAGCCAGAGGCGCACGTCGTAGCGGTAGAACTGCTTCGACCAGATCAGCCCGGCGGCGGCCTGCCGGAAGACGAGGCGGGAATCGGCGTCCAGCCCGTCGCACAGGGCGTCGTAGAAGGCGTCCGCCTCGGCGATGCGCCGGCGCAGCATCCGGTCCGCCGCATCCACCGGCCGGACGCGGCGACCGGCCGAGAGGCGCAGGCGGACCTGCATGCTGCCGCCCGGCGGGAGCGTCGCCCGGTAGACGAGGCCGACCCGGGTGCCCGCCTCGCGGGAGATTGCCGCCTCCTCGCCGTCCACGATTGCGGCATGGATGCCGTCCTTGAACGGGCCGGGCGCGTCGTTCTCCCCGGCATGGAGGCGCCGGTTCGTCTCGTTCTCGCAGAAGAGGATCTCGGGCTCGCCGTCATGGACGAGGCGGTAGCTCCCGATCCGGGGATGCTCGCACAGGATCCCGGCGCCGGGCTCCAGGACCATGCGCGGCCGCCACGGGACGGCATCGGATCGCCACGACCAGATATTCCTGAAGGTCAGAAGCGGCACGAGATGGAGCCCGGCGGGCTCGCTGCCGCGGTTCACCGCTGTCACCACGACGTGGATGTCGTCGTCATCCTCCTTCGCGTACTCGACCGTGACGTCGAAAAACCGATCGTCGTCGAAGATGCCCGTCGCGGCGATCTCGAATTCCGGCCTTTCGCGCCCGCGTCGCCGGCTCTCATCGGCCAGGTCCTCGTAGGGGAAGGCCGCCTGCGGATAGCGGTAGAGGTACTTCAGGTAGGAGTGGCTCGGAGTGGCGTCGAGGTAGTGGTAGACCTCCTTCACGTCCTCGCCGTGATTGCCCTCCTCGTTGGCGAGGCCGAACAGGCGCTCCTTCAGGATGCGGTCGCGGCCGTTCCAGAAGGCGAGCGAGAAGCAGAGGAGGGAACGGTCGTCCGAGATGCCCGCGATCCCGTCCTCGCCCCACCGGTAGGCCCGCGAACGGGCGTCCTCATGCGTGAAGGAGCTCCAGGCATTGCCGTCGGCGCTGTAATCCTCACGCACCGTCCCCCATTGCCGCTCGGCGAGGTACGGCCCCCAGAGCCGCCATTCCTTGTCGCCGCGCGTCATCTCGGCGATGCGCCTGCGCTCGGCCCAGAGATCGACCTCGTCCCGTTCGTCGCTCGCGGCTGTCATGGGGCAGGGAACACCGTGTCGAAACGGGTCGGATCGCCTTGATCATGCAACCCTCCCGCCAAAGCGCAAACCGACGGCGCGTGCTGCGCCGGCCCTGCGGCCCTGGCGCCGCCTTGAAAACGCCTCCTGCCATGCCGAGCTTTACGCCGACCCGTGGTCCGGGCCCCTCTGGCGAGCGTGCCGGCGCTCTCGCGATGTCGGACCGATCCTACCGACACGGTCGCCGGCAAGAGGGTGAACGTCTTGGCGCTTTTCCAGGATCTTATTGCTACGCTTGTTTCCGTCCTGCTCCTCCAGCCGCTCGAGGCGGAGGTAAAGGAGAAGCTCGAGGGAGCCCGCGTCCCTCAGGCCGTCGTGACGGAGGTGCTCTCCTGTGCCAGGGCGGCGGCGCCGATCGTGGTGCAGCGGGCGGCCTCGGACCCGGTCTGGGCCGTGTCGAGCGTCGTCCGGGTCTGGCTGGGCACCGCCCGGCCGGAGGCGCTCCTGCTCGAAGCCGCGCCGGGCTGTGGCCCGGCCGTCGCCGGCGCACGGCCCTTCCTGGCCGGCCGCTCGGCGTGACGGGCTCCCGCTCGTGACGCTCGCAACGCCCCTGCGCAGCTCCCTGGCGCGGCATCGCGGCAGCCGCACGCCGGGAGCCGTCACCCGCCCCGTCATGGATCTCGCCGGGATCCTGCGGACAAAGCACGTCACGGTCGGAGAACTCGTCGACAGGCTGGGCCACAAGGGATTCGGCCTTGCCCTGCTCGTGCTCACGCTGCCCGCCATCGTGCCGACACCCGGCCCGGTCGGGATGATCTTCGGGACGGTGATCGCCCTCATGGCGCTTCAGGTGATGGCCGGCGCGCGGCGGCTGTGGCTGCCGGAAATCCTGAGGCGGCGTGCGCTGCCCGGCTCGGCCCTCCGGCGGGGGATCGCCTGGTGCCTGCCCTCCTTTGCCCGTGCGGAACGGTGGCTGACCAAGCGGCGCCTCGCCTTCCTGACGAGGGGCCGGGCGAGGGCGCTGCTCGGGCTGCCGATGTTCGTTCTCGCCGTCGTGATCGCGCTGCCGATCCCGTTCGGCAACACGGCACCCGCCGTCGCCCTGCTGGTCTTCGCGCTGGGCTTCATCGCCCGAGACGGCGCCGCGATCGCCGCGGGACTCGTCCTCGCGGCGGTCGCCATGGCCTGGACGGCCTTCCTGGTCTTCGCCGGGGCGAGCGTGGTCGGCTGGGCGACGGCCTGAGCGGGCCGGCCTAACGCCTCTAGCCCAGCCCGGCCCGCACGGCCGCCGCCAGGGAGCGCGTGGCGGCGGCCGATTTGGGCGAGCTTGTTCGGGCGAGGAGTACGATCTCGGACGGCATCAGCTTCGGCAGGCCGAGTTCCGGCCCGCGATCGGGCATGCCGCCCGAAGCCGTGAGCCCCATCGGGGCGATGCCGAGCCCGGCCCGGACGCCCGCCAGCAGCGCCGCGCAGCTTCCGCCCACGAAGGCTTCGCGCCAGGCGATTCCGGCGGCTTCGAGCTGG
Organism: Enterovirga sp. CN4-39; assembly: GCF_049446235.1. Classification (NCBI taxonomy): domain Bacteria; kingdom Pseudomonadati; phylum Pseudomonadota; class Alphaproteobacteria; order Hyphomicrobiales; family Methylobacteriaceae; genus Enterovirga; species Enterovirga sp. CN4-39. Next base: position 11,182 of record NZ_JBMSEF010000025.1, read on the forward strand.
CGGATGGCGGCACCGCGCACGCCGCAGGCCGGGCCGAGCGTCGCGAGGGGGATCGGCTGATCCGGCTGCAGGCTCAAGCCATCCGAAGCGCGCCACCCGACGGGGTCGGTGCCCAGGACTTCGCCGTCGGGGCTGCCGCCATCCCGCCGGATGATCGCCGCGTCGACCTCGCCGGTCTCGAACAGCTCCCTCATCTGGTGGGAAAGGCCCATTCGGACCTCCAGTGCGGCCGCCCTGGGCAGGGCCGAGCGGACTTGCCGCAGCACGGGCTCCATCGACACCCCGAGCGCATGATCGCTCGCCGCGAGGGCGAAGCGGATGTCCGGCTCGGCCGAGAAGCGCAGCGCCTCGTCGTGGGCCGCAAGGAGCGCCCGGGCCCGGGTCAGGAAGGCCTCGCCGTCGCTCGTCAGGCGCACGAAGCGGGGCGTGCGCTCGAGAAGCCTGCGGCCGAGCAAGGCCTCGAGGGTCCTGAGCCGCTGGCTGACGACGGGCTGGACGGTTCCGGCGGCCTCGGCGGCCCGGGTCAGGTTTCCGAACTCGGCCGCAAGGACGAACAGCCGGACTGACGCGAGGTCGAGCATGATCGCGTTTCGCTATGGTAGATCGTGTCCATCATAGCCTTCCGCCCTGAAGACGGAAGCGCGAGATCACGGCGGACAGACGAGAGGACGCGCCATGCCGATGATCACGGTCAGATACGTCACCCCGGAGCCGCGGCCCGAACTGCGCCGCGAGATCGCGGGGCTCGCCAGCCGGCTCGCCGCGGAGCGGCTGGGCAAGGACTCGGGGGTCACGGCGGTGCTCGTCGAGGCGGCCGACCCGGATGGCTGGTTCATCGCCGGCCGGCTTCCGGCGGAAGCGGGATTGTCGGCCTTCTGGCTCGACATCAAGATCACGGCCGGAACGAACGTGAAGGGCGAGACCGCCGGCTTCGTCCAGGCCGCCTTCGAGGGGATGGAGCGGCTGCTCGGCCCTCTGCACGAGGAGAGCTACGTGCTCGTCCACGCGGTGGACGGGGATGCGTACGGGTATGGCGGCCGGACCCAGAACGGGCGCTGGGCCGCGGCGCATCCAGGCTGAGAGCGAGCGAGGGCCGGCGATAGGCCGGCCCCATCAACTACCGGAAGGCGACGTCGACGATCTCGTACGACTTGCCGCCGCCCGGGGTCGAAACCTCGACGGTGTCGCCGACACCCTTGCCGATGAGAGCGCGCGCGACCGGGGACGAGATCGAGACGCGGCCGGACTTCACGTCCGCCTCCGGGTCGCCGACGATCTGGTAGATGCGCTCCTGCTCGGTGTCTTCGTCCACGAGCTTCACGGTGGCGCCGAACTTGATCTTGTCGCCCGTGAGCCTCGCAACGTCGATGATGTCCGCACGCGCGATCATCGATTCGAGCTCCAGGATCCGGCCCTCGTTCAGGGACTGGTTCTCCTTGGCGGCGTGGTACTCCGCGTTCTCGGACAGGTCGCCATGGGCCCGCGCTTCGGCGATCGCCTCGATGATGCGAGGACGCTCAACCTGCTGCCGGTGTTTCAGCTCTTCCTCCAGAGCCGCAAAACCCTTCGCCGTGATCGGCATCTTGTCCATGGCACGTCTTTCGTGGCGTAGGCCGGGCCGGAGAGCCCGGCCCCGAGGTCGGCGGGTGCGTGGCCCAGGCCGAGATTCCTGGAGCGCGCGCCTCGAGATCGCCTGCGAGATAGGCCTGTGCCTTCCGTCGCGGCAATCGCATCGGCGAGTGTGGGGTAGGTGGACACCTTCTGCAAGAGGGGGGCCGCGGGCGCAAGCGCCTGGGCAGTCCGAAGGGACGAGCGCCCACGCGCCGTCCTTCCCCGGCCCGGGGTCTGGTCCATCGGCACTGTCAAAGAGCGGTCTCGTTCCTCATCGAGGGGAGCGGGACGCCGGTTCTCCGGCCTTCAGGGATGGTGATTTGCGGATTTGCCAGGTCCCTCCCGGCGTCCCGCGACGGTCTTTTCGGCCCCATAGGCACGCGCCCGGTCAGCCGCCCGGACGCCCCGGCTACCGAACCGAGACCCCGGGACCCGTCCTCCCCTCCGCCAGACGTGACCGGTGCGCACGCGGCTCCCTCGCCGGAGGGGAGTGCGGAGGTTATAGGAATAAATGCTAGGATTGTCAACTCGGGATTCCGCTCACACCGGCGAAAGCCGGTGCCCCGGGATTGGACCCCGGCTTACGCCGGGGTGAGCGGGGATGAGGCGGACGGCCTGGATTGCTTCCCTTCGCTCGCAAAGACGGTATGGCGCCGCTGGACCCCGGCCTGCGCCGGGGTGAGCGGAGAGGTGGCTCACGCTTCACCACCGTCCCGGTCGAGACAGGGCCCTTGGTCGGCCCGGTTCGATCAGGCGAAGTATTCCTGCAGCGCGCGCACCTCGAGATCGCCTGCGAGATAGGCCTTGATGCCTTCCGTGGCGGCGATCGCACCGGCGAGCGTGGTGTAGTAGGGCACCTTCTGCAGGAGGGCGGCCCGCCGGAGGGAGCGGGAATCGGACAGCGCCCCGGCACCTTCCGTCGTGTTGAACACGAGCTGGATGTCGCCGTTCTTGATGGCGTCCACGACGTGCGGGCGGCCTTCCAGGACCTTGTTGATCCGTTCGGCCGGCACCCCGTGCTCGACGAGATCGCGCTGCGTGCCGCGCGTCGCCACGATCCTGAAGCCGAGATCGGCGAGCAGCTTCATGGCCGGCCGGATGCGCTCCTTGTCCGCATCGCGGACGGACACGAACACGGTGCCGCCGCGCGGCACGGAGGTGCCGCCGCCGAGCTGGCTCTTGGCGAAGGCGACGCCGAAGCCGCGATCCAGGCCGATGACCTCGCCGGTCGAGCGCATTTCCGGCCCGAGCAGCACGTCGACGCCCGGGAAGCGCGCGAAGGGGAACACGGCCTCCTTCACGCCGATGTGCTTCAGCTCCTTGGGCTGCAGGCCGAAGGAGGCGAGGCTCTCGCCCGCCATGATCCGCGCCGCGATCTTGGCGATCGGCGCCCCGATCACCTTGGCGACGAACGGCACGGTCCGCGAGGCGCGCGGGTTCACCTCCAGCACGTAGATGTCGCCGTTCTTGATGGCGTACTGGACGTTCATGAGGCCGCCGACGCCGAGCGCCAGCGCCATGGCGCGGGTCTGGTCCTCGAGCGCCTTCAGGGTTTCCGGCGAGAGCGACCGGGGCGGCAGCGAGCAGGCGCTGTCGCCCGAGTGGATGCCCGCCTCCTCGATATGCTCCATGATGCCGGCGATGAAGACGTCCTTGCCGTCGCAGAGCGCGTCGACATCCACCTCGATCGCGTCCGACAGGTAGCGGTCGAAGAGCAGCGGGTTCTGCCCGAGGACGGTGTTGATCTGCCCCGTCTTGTCGTTGGGATAGCGCGCCTTCACGTCCGACGGGATCAGGGACGGCAGGGTGCCGAGGAGATAATCCTCGAATTGCTGCTCGTCGCGAATGATCGCCATGGCGCGCCCGCCGAGCACGTAGGACGGCCGGACCACGAAGGGCAGGCCGAGATCGTTCGCCACGAGCCGCGACTGCTCGACCGAATAGGCGATGCCGTTCTTGGGCTGCTTCAGGTGGAGCCGGTCGAGGAGCCGCTTGAACCGGTCGCGGTCCTCGGCGAGGTCGATCGCGTCCGGCGAGGTGCCGAGGATCGGCACGCCGTCTCCCTCTAGCGCCTTGGCGAGCTTCAGCGGGGTCTGCCCGCCGAACTGCACGATCACGCCGTGAAGGGTGCCGGCCGAACGCTCGACATCCACGATCTCGAGCACGTCCTCGGCCGTCAGCGGCTCGAAATAGAGCCGGTCCGAGGTGTCGTAATCGGTCGAGACGGTCTCCGGGTTGCAGTTGACCATGATGGTCTCGTACCCGGCGTCGTCCAGCGCGAAGGCCGCGTGGCAGCAGCAGTAGTCGAACTCGATGCCCTGGCCGATCCGGTTCGGCCCGCCGCCGAGGATCATGACCTTCTTCTTCCCCGAGGGCTGCGCCTCGGAGACCAGCGCGCCCGCGAAGGGCGGCGCGTAGGTCGAGTACATGTAGGCCGTCGGCGAGGCGAACTCGGCCGCGCAGGTGTCGATGCGCTTGAAGACGGGGCGCACGTCCAGCGAGCGCCGCAGCGCGCGCACCTCCGCCTCGCTCTTGTGGGCGAGGACCGCGAGCCGCGCGTCGGAGAAGCCGGCGCCCTTCAGCTTGCGCATCGCGCCGGGCGAGGCTGGCAGGCCATGCGCCTTCACCTTCTCCTCGAGCTCGATGATGCCGCAGAGCTGCTGCAGGAACCACCGGTCGATGCGGCAGGATTCGTAGACCTCCTCCACGGAGAAGCCGAGCCGCAGCGCCTGGGCGACCTTGAGCAGCCGGTCCGGCGTCGGGGTGGAGATCGCGGCCTTGACGGCGTTGTGGTCGTCGCCCTTGCCGAGACCCTCGATCTCGATCTCGTCGAGGCCGGTGAGGCCCGTCTCGAGCGAGCGGAGCGCCTTCTGGAGGCTTTCCTGGAAGGTCCGGCCGATGGCCATCGCCTCGCCGACCGACTTCATGGCGGTGGTCAGCGTCGGCTCGGCGCCCGGGAACTTCTCGAAGGCGAAGCGCGGGATCTTGGTGACGACGTAGTCGATCGTCGGCTCGAAGGAGGCCGGGGTCGCGCCGGCCGTGATGTCGTTCTCGATCTCGTCGAGCGTGTAGCCGACGGCGAGCTTCGCGGCGACCTTGGCGATCGGGAAGCCGGTCGCCTTGGAGGCGAGCGCCGAGGAGCGCGACACGCGCGGGTTCATCTCGATCACGATCATGCGCCCGTTCTCGGGGTTGATCGCGAACTGGACGTTCGATCCGCCGGTCTCGACCCCGATCTCGCGCAGGACCGCGATCGAGGCGTCCCGCATGATCTGGTATTCCTTGTCCGTCAGCGTCAGCGCCGGCGCGACGGTGATCGAGTCGCCCGTGTGGACGCCCATCGGGTCCACGTTCTCGATCGAGCAGATGATGATGCAGTTGTCCGCCTTGTCGCGGACGACCTCCATCTCGTACTCCTTCCAGCCGAGCACGCTCTCCTCGATGAGGACCTCGTTGGTCGGGGAGGCGTCGACCCCGCGCTCGACGATGTCGAGGAACTCTTCGCGGTTATAGGCGATGCCGCCGCCGGTGCCGCCGAGCGTGAAGGAGGGCCGGATGATGGCCGGCAGGCCGACCTCGGGCAGGGCCGCGAGCGCCTTGCCCATGGCCTGGTCCATGTAGCGCTTGCGGCGCTCGTTCTCGCCCCGCTCCCAGGCCGCGTCATAGGCGGCGAGCGCGTCCGCATCGCCCTCCGGCAGCGCGGCCTTGCCGGCCAGGTACTTCTCGCGGTCGGCCTTCTTGGCCTCCGTGGCGTTGGCGAGCGCGGATTTCGGTGTCGCGAGGCCGATCTTGGTCATCGCCTCGCGGAACAGCTGCCGGTCCTCCGCCTTGTCGATGGCGGCCGCGTCGGCGCCGATCATCTCGACCCCGAACTTGTCGAGCACGCCCATCTTCTTGAGCGACAGCGCCGTGTTCAGCGCCGTCTGGCCACCCATGGTCGGGAGGAGCGCGAAACCCTTCGAGCGGTCGCCACGCTCCTTCGCGATGACCTTGGCGACGATCTCCGGGGTGATCGGCTCGACATAGGTCGCATCCGCCAGGTCCGGGTCCGTCATGATCGTCGCCGGGTTCGAGTTCACCAGGACGATGCGGTATCCCTCCGCCTTCAGGGCCTTGCAGGCCTGAGTGCCGGAATAGTCGAACTCGCAGGCCTGCCCGATCACGATCGGCCCGGCGCCGATGATCAGGATGGTCGAGATGTCTGTGCGTTTGGGCATCTTGCTTCGCGTGCACGCAGCCGCGCGCGCCGCTTCCGGCAGGATGGCGGCACGTCGGCTGATGGTGTGATCGGGCTAGGTCAGGGGCTTTAGCAGGGCCGAACGGCGTGCGAAAGGTGGGCGATGCGGCGCAAAGCGCCGGCCTGTCGTGCCGCCATCGCGAGGCTGCGGTCCCGGGCGCGCTGCCGTGCCGATCGACGTGGCGAATGCAGACGATCACCCTCTCGCATTTGACACGGCCCGCAACCACAATAGACTCACGCGCGAGCCGCCCGGCTGGGCGGCTTCTTTCGTTTCCGGATCACGAAATCCATTCAGGGAGGCCCACGTGCCCTCGCCCCAATTGTCGTCGATTCTGCCGACCTATGCCCGTTCGGACCTGGTGTTCGAGCGAGGCGAAGGCGCCTGGCTGATCACGGCCGACGGGCGACGAGTGCTCGATTTCGGCGCCGGGATCGCGGTCAACGCCCTGGGCCATGCCCATCCGCACCTAGTCGAGGCGCTGACGGGCCAGGCCCAGAAGGTCTGGCACCTCTCGAACCTGTACCAGAACCCGGAGGGGGAGCGGCTGGCGAAACGCCTCACCGACGCGACCTTCGCGGACCTCGTCTTCTTCTCGAATTCGGGCGCCGAGGCGCTCGAGGCCTCGATCAAGATGGCGCGGAAGTACCATTCGGCGAACGGCCAGCCGGAGCGCTTCCGCATCGTCACCTTCGAGGGCGCGTTCCACGGACGCACGCTCGCCACGATCGCGGCCGGCGGCCAGAAGAAATACCTGGAGGGCTTCGGCCCGAAGGTGGAAGGCTTCGACCAGGTACCGTTCGGGGACGACGAGGCCCTGAAGGCCGCGATCGGGCCCGAGACGGGCGCGATCCTGATCGAGCCCGTCCAGGGCGAGGGCGGCATCCGTCCGGTCCCGACGGAGCGGCTGCGGGCGCTGCGCGAGCTCTGCGACCAGCGTGGCCTGCTGCTCATCTTCGACGAGGTGCAGACCGGGGTCGGTCGCACGGGCAAGCTCTTCGCCCATGAATGGGCCGGGATCTCGCCGGACATCATGGCGGTCGCCAAGGGCATCGGCGGCGGCTTCCCGATGGGGGCATGCCTCGCCACGGCGGAAGCCGCGAAGGGCATGACGGCCGGCACGCACGGCACCACCTTCGGCGGCAACCCGCTCGCCATGGCGGTCGGCAACGCGGTGCTCGACGTGGTGCTCGCGCCCGGCTTCCTCGACCATGTCCAGCAGATGGGTCTTCTCCTGAAGCAGCGCCTGGCCGAGCTGAAGGACCGTCACCCGGCCGTGATCGCCGAGGTGAGGGGGCAGGGCCTCATGATCGGCATCAAGACGCACGTGCCGAACACCGATCTGGCCAAGGCCGCGGAGAACGAGGACCTCCTCCTCATCACGGCGGGCGACAATGTCGTGCGCCTCCTGCCGCCGCTGATCATCGACCAGGCGGAGGTCTCGGCGGCGGTCGAGCGCATCGATAGCGCCTGCAGGAAACTCGAGGACGAGATGCGGCAGCCGATCAAGGGAGCCGCCGAATGAGCGTCGCCGGCCACCCGAGACATTTTCTCGACCTGACCGACTTCTCGGGCAACGACCTCCGGGCGCTGCTCGACCGAAGCGCCGCCATCAAGAGCCGCCGCCGCAAGGGCGAGCCGCCGGCGGAGCGCCCGCTCGCCGGCAAGGTCCTGGCGATGATCTTCGACAAGCCCTCGACCCGCACGCGCGTCTCCTTCGACGTCGCCATGCGGGAGCTCGGCGGCGAGGCCATCGTGCTCACCGGGCAGGAGATGCAACTCGGGCGCGGCGAGTCGATCGCCGACACGGCGCGCGTGCTCTCCCGCTATGTGGACGGCATCATGATCCGCATCCTCGAGCACGACACCCTGCTCGAGCTCGCCGCGAACGCGACCGTGCCCGTCATCAACGGGCTCACCAAGACGTCCCACCCGTGCCAGATCATGGCCGACGTCCTCACCTTCGAGGAGCACAAGGGCCCGATCCGCGGCCGGACGGTCGCCTGGTCGGGAGACGTGAACAACGTCCTCGCCTCGCTGATCCATGCGGCGGGCCGGCTCGAGTTCAAGGTGAACGTCGCGGCGCCCGAGGAACTGCTCGCCCCGCACGACCTGAAGGGCCTCGCCGCGAAGGTGGGCGCCGAGATCGAGATCACGGGCGATCCCTTCGCGGCGATCCGCGACGCGGACGCGATCGTCACCGATTGCTGGGTCTCGATGGGCGACGAGAACGAGACGAACCGCCACAACCTGCTGGCGCCCTACCAGGTGAACGAGCGGCTCATGAGCGCCGGCAAGCGCGATCCGATCTTCATGCATTGCCTCCCGGCCCACCGCGGCGAGGAGGTGACCGACGAGGTCATCGACGGGCCGCGCTCGGTCGTGTTCGACGAGGCCGAGAACCGGCTGCACGCGCAGAAGGGGATCCTGGCCTGGTGCCTGGGAGCGTCCGCCTGATGAGCGACATCCGGCTGGAAGGCGCAGAGGACGTCGTCCTTCCCTTCGCGGTGGAGGCGCTCGATGTGCGCGGCCGCGCGGTGCGGCTCGGCGCCTCGCTCGACCAACTGCTCGGCCGGCACTCCTACCCGGATGCCGTCGCCCGGGTGGTGGGCGAGGCTTGCGCCCTCACGGTCCTGCTGGGTTCGTCGTTGAAGTTCGAGGGCCGTTTTCAGCTCCAGACGAAGTCGGACGGTCCGATCGACATGCTGGTGGTGGATTTCGACGCGCCGGACCGGATGCGGGCCTATGCGCGCTTCGATGCCGAGCGGCTGGCCGAGCTCTCGCCCAATCCCCGCACGGGCGAGCTCCTGGGCAACGGCATCCTGGCGATGACGATCGACCAGGGGGCGGATTTCAATCGCTACCAGGGTGTCGTCGCTCTCGAAGGCCAGAGCTTCGAGGAGGCCGCCCACCAGTATTTCCGGCAATCGGAGCAGATCCCGACGCGCGTGCGGCTCGCCGTGGCGGAGGAATTCGCCGAGGGCCGCCGGGCCTATCGGGCCGGTGGCCTGCTGGTCCAGTTCCTCCCGTCCTCGCCCGAGCGGGTGCGGTCGGCAGATCTCGACCCGGGCGACGCACCCCCCGGGCATCAGGCTCACAGCCTCGGCGAGGACGATGCCTGGGTCGAGGCGAAGGCTCTCGTCGAGACGATCGAGGACCACGAACTCGTCGACCCGAGCGTGTCGAGCGAGCGGCTGCTCTACCGCCTCTTCCACGAGCGGGGCGTCCGGGTGTTCGAGCCGCAGGCCGTCCGGGAGGAATGCCACTGCTCGCGCGAGCGGATCATCCGGATGATGCGGAACTTCTCCCGCGACGACCGCGAGCACATGGTGGGCGACGACGGCCGGATCGGCGTGACCTGCGAGTTCTGCTCCCGGGTCTACGATTTCGACCCGAAGGAGGTCGAGGCCGAGATCTCCGGCGAACAGGCGGGCTGATCGTGGGCGCGGGCGGCGGAGATCGCGAGAGCGAGGTCCGGGCCGCCTTCGCCCGTCAGGCCGAGTGGTGCGCCAAGCTCGGATCGCCTTTCACCAGCCTGCTCTGCCGAATGCTCGGCGAAAGGCTCGACCGCAGCACCGGTCTCGGCCGGCATGTACTGGATTGGCCCGGCAAGCCGGACGCGCTGCATGATTCCGTGCCCCTCCGCCTCTGCGGCGGGCTGCACGGCCTCGTCCGGGCGGGCCGGCTTCCCGGCCTGGCGGCTCTCTATCCGCCCAACCCGATGCCGGAGCCCGATCGGCTGTGGGCGGCCCTGACCGAAGCCATCGAGGATGCGGAATCCGAACTCCTCCCCTGGCTCGACCTGCCGCCGCAGACCAACGAGGTTGCCCGCTCGGCCGTGCTGATTGCGGGACTGGCGGTCGTTGCGGCGGAAACCCGGCATCCCCTCGAGCTCTTCGAACTCGGCGCGAGTGCGGGCCTCAACCTGCTGCTCGACCGCTACGACGTCCGGCTGGGCCGGGCGCGCTACGGCGACCCGGCCTCTTCCGTGAAGCTCTCGCCCGAATGGGAAGGCGGCGAGCCGCCCGAGGCGAACATCGTCATCTCCGGCCGGCGCGGCGCGGACATCAGCCCGATCGACCTGCGAAATCCCGCCGCCCGCGACCGGCTTCTCGCCTATGTCTGGCCTGACCAGCCGGAGCGCCTGGCGCGCCTGGAAGCGGCGCTCGCGATCGCCGCCGCGGAGCCGCCGCCGGTGGCGTCCGGCGATGCGGCGTCCTGGCTCGAGACAGCCCTGGGAGGAGGGGAGGGGGCGGGCAGGGCGCGCGTGGTGCTCCACTCGATCGCCTTCCAGTATTTTCCCACGGAGACGCAGGATCGGATCGCGCGCCATCTCGAGGCAGTCGGATCGGCCGCGACGGCGGATGCGCCCGTCGCCTGGCTCCGCTACGAGATGGAGGAGCTTGCCGGCACGCCAACCCTGCGCCTCCGCGTCTGGCCGGGCGGAGAGGATCGCCTGCTGGCCCATGCCGATGCGCATGGACGCAAGGTGAGCTGGCTCTGTTGACGGGCCGCCACACGGTATAGGATCCGAGCCGGAGAACGCTATGGCGCGCACAGCCCAGGTCACGGTGACTCTCGAGGAGGATCTTCAGCAGTTCGTTGCCGAGGAGGCCGAAAAACGCGGCCTCGCATCCGATACCTTCATCGAGAACCTGCTGCGTGAGCGACTGACGACGAGCAGGATCGAAGCTCTCGACGAGGCGCTTGCCCGCGGCCTGGACGATGCGAAACAGGGGCGCGTAATCCCGCTCGAAGAGGCCTTCCAGCGCCTCCGGCGCGACCTCCAGCTCTGACGTGTCGTCGCTTCGTTGAAGGTCGTCATCACCGAAGCCGCTCTCGCCGCGATCGGCCGTTACGGCGGGAGCATCTCCATTGAGCTCGGATCTGATCGACGAAGACAGGCGGGTGCCTCTCCCGCGGCGCCGAATGCCTTGGTCGCCATCAGGCGGCGCTGTCAGGCAGGTCCGCCCCAAAGGTGTCGGCCGATAGCGCGTCTCGCAGTGCGCGGAGCGTCAGGTGTATCCGACCGTGCATCCAGTCGATGGCGTCAGGCCAGCGGCCTCGATCGGTGAGCATGATGCCTTGCTGAATAAGAAGCCAGGTCTTCTCGCTCTCTTTGCCTGACTGGAGCGGGACGCCTAGCGCGGCTTCGAGACGCTCTCGATGCGGCGCAAGTTCTGCCACTACCGCTTCGATTGGTATAGAAGCCTTTCCTCGCACATAAACCCCACAGCCTTTGGCCAGCCAAGTCCCGACGAGGATGTTGCCCTGAACGGGCAGCCAATGATTGTTGCTGTTGTTTGCCTTGATGCCGAGGGCGGCGTCATCTGGATGCCGTTCGAGGTACAACGTCCAAAAGTCGCGATTGCGACTGTCCGTCCGGGCCATGGCCTCGGCCTTTGCGACCTTGATCTCTCGCTCGAAGTCGTTTGGCTGGACTACAACGTCGAAGATGGGCGCGACCGGGCTGTCACCGATACGGATCACCCGGAGCTCAACCGCAAAGAACCGGAAATCGGGCGGCGTGTGGTCATTGAGCCACCGCAGCGCTGACACATGCTCGGCCTGGAATCTGGTGCTCACCCAGACAATCGTCCTCGCTTCGAGCCCGGCCAGATAGGTCATGAGTTGGCCGAGATGAGTGTGATCACTCTTCTCGAGCTGGTTTTCGATGAGGACCGTCTCCCCGCGCTTGTTGCGCGCAACGATGTCAGCCGAGAAAGGGCCGACGGCCGTTTCGGAGCCGAGAAGCTCCAACTCTTCGCCGATTGCGCCACCCAGATGGTCGAGCTGGCTGGCTAGCCAGGGGGTGAAGTTCAGAGCCTCGTGACGCCAGACGGTGCGGGGTTCGACCTGGGTAAGCCTGCTGATCTGCATCAAGTAGCGCCCTTCGTCCGCAGGGGGGCGCGGCAGTGGCACGACGCGGCTTCTTCAACGTGCATTCGGTTATCGGGAGTAGCGGCAATCCGTTCGGAGGAACGGCGTATCCAAACACGGTGTCGGTAGTAGGATCGCCGTGAGCAGATGTCCATCTCCGCCGAAGAGCCGCCGTGTGAATAGAAGGCCGTTGTGACGCGGCGCTGCGTTGCTCTTCTGCCGCGCAAGAGCTCAGCTGGAATTTATTGTTGATGGGGAACCCGTCTCGAAATGATTTCTTTTTGATTAAAGATCCGGTGTGATTATCTTAATTGCGATTGGCATATTCGTTGAGGGGGGCAAGTGTTGGGGCGCAGAGAGCTAGAGTAATCGCGTCTGCTAGATTGGTTGAGCTTGTTATTTCTTACAAGTCTCCCCCAGCCGGCGCATGAAGCGCTCGCCCTCGGCCAGTTCGTCGAGCGTGATGTATTCGTCCGGCTGGTGGGCGCGGTCGATGGAGCCCGGGCCGCAGACGACGGTCGGAATCCCCGCCTCCTGGAAGCGACCAGCCTCCGTGCCGTAGGGCACCGTCACCGTCGCATTGCGGCCGGCCAGCTTCTTCGCGAGCGTCTCGGCCGGAGAGCCCGGCTCGGGGGCGAGGCCGGGCACCAGGACCTCGCGTATGGTCTCGACGCGGCCGAACGGGCCGAACCGGTTCAGCCGCGGCAGCACGGTCTCGTTCACGAACCGGTCGAGCCGCGTCGGAATCTCGTCCGGATCGAGGTCGGGCAGGCCGCGGAACTCCCAGTTCAGGCAGCAGAACTTCGGCAGGATGTTGCGGGCCGTTCCCCCCTTGATCCGCCCGACATGGACGGTCGAATAGGGCGGATCGAAGCGGCCGCTCGGATCGCCGCGCTCCATCATCTCGTCGGCCAGGCGATTGAGCTCCGCCAGGATCTCGCCCGCCGCCATCACGGCGTTGGCGCCGAGATACGGCTTGGAGGAATGCGCCTCGAAGCCGTGGACGGTGGTGATGAAGGTCGCCACGCTCTTGTGGGCATCGACCACTTCGAGATCCGTCGGTTCGCCGACGATGACGGCCTGCGGCCGCGGCAGGTCCTGGCCGAAACGGGCGATGGCGTCGGCCACGCCGAGGCAGGTCGTCTCCTCGTCGTAGGAGAGGAGGATGTGGATCGGCGTCTCCAGGCCGGCGGCGAGGAAGTCCGGCACGGCCGCCAGGGCCAGGGCGTCGAAGCCCTTCATATCCACGGCGCCTCGGCCATAGGCGCGCCCGTCCGCCACCCGGAGCCTGAACGGGTCGGACGTCCAGTCCTGGCCCTCGACCGACACGCAATCGGTGTGGCCGGAGAGCACGACACCCCCTCGATCCGGTGGCCCGATTGTCGCGAACAGCGCCTGCTTGTCGCCGGCCGCGTTCGGCACGCGCCAGAACGGCACGTCCCAGTCGCTCAGGTACTCGGCGACGAAATCGATGAGGGGGGTGTTCGACCTGGAACTCTCAGTGTCGAAGGCCACGAGACGCTCGAGCATTTCGAGCGTCGAGTAGCGCCGGCCCCGAACGGGGCCGGTCAAGACGCACTCGTCAATGGAGGACCCGCTTCACGAAGGGAGAATCCAGGGAGAAGGCCGGGATCTCGGCCCGAAAGGTCTCGCCGTTATCGGCCAGCATCGTGTAGGAGCCCTGCATCGTGCCGTCCGGCGTGGTGAGGGGGCAGCCGCTCGTATAGGTGAAGCTCTCGCCCGGCCCCAGGGTCGGCTGCTCGCCGACGACACCGGCGCCGCGCACCTCCTGCACGTTTCCCTCGCCGTCCGTGATGCGCCAGTGCCGGGAGCGCAGCTGCACCCGCGTCGTCGACATGTTCGTGATCTCCACCGTGTAGGCGAAGAAGAACTTCCGCTTCTCGGGCTGGGACTCCTCTTCGACGAAACGCGGCTCCACGCAAACCCGGATCCCCTGGGTCGTGGCCTTGTACATGGTCAAGTCCTCGGGCGACGAACTTATCCTAGGTAAGGCCCCGCTCGGCGGAAGGTCAACGCGCCGAGCAACCGCACCCGCAGCTTGTGTGAAAGGCCAGATTGTAAGACGGTAAGCCAAACTGTTGATAGGGAGGGTGCCGGCCGTGAGAAGAATCCTGGAAGCCATTTGCCTCCTGCTGCTCACGACCGGACTGGCGGCGGCGGAAAGCTTCCCGTCCCGGCCCATCACGATGGTGGTGCCGTTCGCGGCGGGCGGTCCGGGCGACGTCATCGGGCGGATCCTCGGCGCCGCGATGGGCCAGAACCTCGGCCAGACCGTCGTAATCGAGAATGTGGGCGGGGCGGGCGGCACGATCGGGACCGGCAAGGTCGCGAAGGCGCCCGCGGACGGCTACACGATCCTCCTCATGCATGTCGGGCAGGCGACGAGCGTGACCCTGTTCCGCAAGCTCAATTACGACCCGGTCGGCGATTTCGAGCCGATCGGTCTCGTGACCGACGTGCCCATGATCCTGGTATCCCCGAACGAGTTCCCGCCGCGCGACCTGCGCGAGCTCGCGGCCCACATCAGGGAGAACAAGGAGAAGGTGCTGCTGGGCAATGCCGGGATCGGCTCCGCCTCGCATCTCTGCGGCCTACTCCTGATGAGCACCCTCGATACGCAGATGACGACCGTCCAGTACCGGGGCGGCGGCCCGGCCCTGATCGACATCATGGCGGGCCGCATCGGTCTGTGGTGCGATCCGGCGACGGGCCCGACGCCCTATGTGAAGGAGGGTAAGATGCGCGCCTATGCGGTGACCACCAAGGCGCGTCTGCCCACGCTCCCGGACCTTCCGACCGCCCACGAAGCGGGCCTGCCCGGCTTCGAGGTCTCGACCTGGTATGGCCTCTACGCGCCGAAGGGCACGCCGAAGCCGGTCCTCGATCGCCTGCTCGTCGCACTGCAGACTGCCCTCAAGGACCCCACCGTGGTGCAGCGGTTCGCCGAGCTCAGCATGCAGCCCGTCTCCGCCGACAAGGTGAACCCGGCCGCCCTGGCCGCCCATCTTCGCGCCGAGGTCGACAAGTGGGCGCCCATCATCCGGAAGGCCGGGGTGCACGCCGACTGACCGCGGGTCCTCAGCCGATCTCCTCCCGCAGGATCTCGAGTTCGAGCCATTCCGTCTCGGCGGCCTCGAGCTCCGCCGCCTTCTCGGCGACCGCCAGGGAGGCCTTGTCGAAGCCTGCGCGATCGCGCGCGTAGAGGGCCGGGTCGGCGAGCTTCGCCTGGAGCGCCTCGATCTCCCTGGTCAGGGTTTCGATGCGGGAGGGCAGCGTCTTGAGCGCGTGCTGCTGGTGGAAGCTGAGCCGCTTCTTCGCATTCGGCTGGGGGGCGGGCGTGGGAGCCGCCTCGGCGCGGGCCTTGGGGGCGGGCCGGGCGGCGGGTGAGCGCGCCGCGAGGTCGGCGCCGCGCTGCGCCAGCATGTCCGTGTAGCCGCCCGCATATTCCAGCCAGCGGCCATTGCCTTCGGGGACGATGACGGAGGTCGCGACGCGGTCGAGGAAGTCGCGATCGTGGCTGATCAGCAGGATCGTCCCCGTATAGTCGCCCAGCATCTCCTCGAGGACGTCCAGGGTCTCGAGATCGAGGTCGTTCGTCGGCTCGTCGAGCACGAGCAGGTTCGAGGGCTTGGCGAGCGCGCGCGCCAGCATGATGCGGCCGCGCTCGCCGCCGGAGAGCACGCGCACGGGCGTCCGTGCCTGCTCCGGCGAGAAGAGGAAGTCCTTCAGGTAGCCGATGACGTGGCGGGTCTCGGTGCCGACCGTGATCATGTCGCCGCGTCCCTCCGTCATGGCCTCCGCGAGCGTGTCGTTCGGATCGAGGTTCTCGCGGCGCTGGTCGAGGGCCACCATCTCGATGGCGGCCCCGAGCCGGACCGAGCCCGAATCGGGCGGCAGCATGCCGGTCAGGAGCTTGACCAGCGTCGTCTTGCCGGCGCCGTTCGGGCCCACGATGCCGATCCTGTCCCCGCGGAGGATCCGGGTCGAGAAATTGGCCACGATGGGGCGGTCGCCGAAGGCCTTCTCGACGTTCTTCGCCTCGATCACGAGGGTGCCGGACTGCTCCGCCTCGGCAGCCGCCATCTTCACGTCGCCGGCGGCGCGACGCTCAGTCCGGCGCGACTCGCGCAGACCCGCGAGCTGCGCCATCCGGCGCACATTGCGCTTGCGGCGCGCCGTGACCCCGTAGCGGACCCAGTGCTCCTCGGCGGCGATCTTGCGGTCGAGCTTGTGGCGCTCCGCCTCCTCCTCGGCGAAGACCTCGTCCCGCCAGGCCTCGAAATCCCCGAAGCCCCGCTCGATCCGGCGCGTGCGGCCGCGGTCGAGCCAGACGGTCGCGCGCGACAGGTTCGTCAGGAAGCGGCGGTCGTGGCTGATCAGGACGAGCGCCCCGCGCAGGCTCTTCAGCTCCGTCTCCAGCCACTCGATCGTGGTGAGGTCCAGATGGTTGGTCGGCTCGTCGAGAAGCAGGATGTCCGGCTCCGGCGCGAGCGTCCGGGCGAGCGCGGCGCGGCGCGCCTCCCCGCCCGAGAGCGAGGCCGGATCCTCCTCGCCGCTCAGCCCGAGCTCGCCGAGCAGGTACCGCGCCCGATACGCGTCGTCGCCTGGGCCGAGCCCCGCCTCGACATAGGCCAGCACCGTGTCGAAGCCCCCCATGTCGGGCTCCTGCGGCAGGTAGCGGATCGTCGCGCCGGGCTGCCGGAACACCTCGCCGCGATCGGCCTCCACGAGGCCCGCGGCAATGCGAAGCAGGGTGGATTTGCCGGAGCCGTTGCGGCCGACGAGGCAGACGCGCTCGCCCGCCGCCACCGAGAGGTCGGCGCTTTCGAGGAGCGGCGTGCCGCCGAACGTGAGGGAGACGCCCTGAAGCGACAGGAGGGGAGGAGCCATGGAATTTGAAAGGAGATGTCGCGGGCGGGGGTCGTAGCACGAACCGGCAATGGGTGTGAGCCGCCGAGCCGGCAGTGGAAAACCGATCTACCCTGGGTTTAGTCGATCAGGTTCCACAATCATTCATATTCGAGTTGGAATAGATACAGCCTGAAGCCTGTTCGTCGGCCGTCGAGCTCTGCGGGGACTTGGACCCGCACCGTCGAGCGGCCCGCCAGGTCTTCCCGCTGCGAACGTCCGCAGCCACGAAGGATGGGATCACGGCTCTTGGACCTATCGAGACAAGGCGGGCTCTACCCGCGCATGAAACTGGGCGGCGTGGCTCGCGGCAGAGGCAGGCGGGAGCCATGAGGTACGAGCTTTCCGAGGGGCGACTCCATCTCCGGCGCGAGCCGGAGGAGAAGCAGCCCATCCTGTCGCGCCTCGCCCGGATCGAGGGCCAGGTCCGCGGGCTCCGCCAGATGGTCGAGAACGATCGCTATTGCGGCGAGGAGCTGCAGCAGGCGACCGCGATCACGGCCGCGCTTCGCGAGGTGTCGCTCCTCGTGCTGCAGGATCACCTGAGTGCCGGCATCGACCACGCGGCGGCGCTGCTCCGGGAGCACGAGGGCGACGAGGAGGGCGTGAAGCTCGCCGTGACCGAGATCACGACCCTGCTGCGCGCCGTGCTCAAGCAGTAGGGGGGCGCCTCACCCGCGGCCCTGGATGAAGCGGCGGAAGCGCTCCGATTCCGGGGCGCCGAACATCTCGGCGGGAGGACCCTGGGCGTCGATCCGGCCCTCGTCGAGAAACATCACATGGCTGGAGACGTCGCGCGCGAATCCCATTTCGTGCGTGACGACCAGCATGGTGCGGCCCTCCTGGGCGAGCTGCCGCATCACGCGCAGCACCTCGCCGACGAGTTCCGGGTCGAGGGCCGAGGTCGGCTCGTCGAACAGCATCACGTCCGGCCGCATCGCGAGCGCGCGGGCGATCGCCGCGCGCTGCTGCTGCCCGCCGGAGAGATGGGCCGGGTAGTGGTTGCGCTTGTCCGCGATCCCGACCTTGGCGAGGAGCGCCTCCGCCTCCGCGATGCACTCGGCCTTCGGCCGCTTCTGCACGTGGACCGGCGCCTCGATGACGTTCTGGATGACCGTCATGTGGCTCCACAGGTTGAAGCTCTGGAAGACCATCGCGACGCGCTGGCGCAGCCGCTCCACCTGGCGCCGGTCCGTCGGTTCCGGACCGTGACGGCTCTGCTTGAGGGAGATCGTCTCGCCCGCGACGCAGATCTCGCCCTCGTCCGGCACCTCGAGGAGGTTGAGGCAGCGCAGCAGCGTCGACTTGCCCGAGCCGGAGGCGCCGAGGATCGAGATCACGTCGCCCCTCTCGGCCTGGACCGAGACGCCCTTCAGGACCTCGAGCGCGCCGAAGCGCTTTCTCAGCCCCGTCGCGCGGACGATCGGCTCAGGCATGCGCGGCCTCCGCGGCGGCCGGCTCGCGCGGGGCGGCGCGGAGATGGGGGGAGAGCCAGTATTCGAGGCCCAGGATGGCGCGCGTCACGAGGATGTTGATCAGGAGATAGATGGAGCCGGCGCAGATGAAGATCTCCACGGCCCGGAAGGTCTGGGCGATCAGCTTCTGGGCGATGAAGGTCACCTCGGCGAGCGTGATGATGGAGGCGAGCGAGGTCGCCTTCACCATGGAGACGATCTCGTTCGAATAGGCCGGGAGGGCCTGCCGCAGCGCGATCGGGCCGGTGATGCGGCGCGCCAGGGTGAAGCGGCTCATGCCGCAGGCCCGGCCGGCCTCGATCTGCCCATGCGGGACCGACAGGATCGCGCCGCGGATGATCTCGGCCGCATAGGCGGCGGTGTTGAGCGACAGGGCCAGCAGCGCGCACCAATAGGCTTCGCGGAAAAACCACCAGACGCCCCAGGCCTGGAGCGTCGGCCGGAACTGGCCGAGGCCGTAATAAATCAGGAACACCTGGACCAGGAGCGGGGTCCCGCGGAACACGAATACGAAGCCCCGGGCCGGCCAGACGAGCGCCCGGTGGCGCGACAGGCTCATCAGGGCGAGGAGCAGCGCCAGCGCGCCGCCGCACAGGACGGACCAGCCGGCGAGCTTCAGCGTGAGCGGCAGGCCCGCCAGCAGCGCGAGCCAGGTCTCGGCCATGAAGGCGAAATCCATCAGGCCCGCCTCACGCCGCGCATCGACCGGGCCTCGACCCAGCTGAACCCATAGGTCGAGACCGTGGTGATCAGGAGGTAGAGCGCCGCGGCCGTCAGGTAGAAGGGAAAGGGCTCGCGCGTCGAGCCGGCGCCGATCTGCGATTGCCGCAGCAGCTCGACGAGGCCCGTGACCGAGATCAGGGCCGATTCCTTGAGCACGAGCTGCCACACATTGCCGAGCCCCGGCACCGCGTAGCGCATCACCTGCGGGGCCACGATGCGCCGGAACATCAGGAACCGCGCCATGCCGACGGAGCGGGCCGCCTCCAGCTCGCCCTTGGCGAGCGCCAGATAGGCGCCGCGATAGACCTCAGCCTGGTAGGCGCCCGAAATGGCGCCGAGCGCGAGCGCCCCGGTCAGGAGCGCCGGAACCCCGACGAAGCCCTGGCCGCCGAGCATCCGGGCGACCGCCGACAGGGCCGCCGATCCGCCGAAATAGAAGAGGTAGATGACGAGGAGGTCGGGCACGCCGCGCAGCAGCGTCGTGTAGCCGTCCGCCAGCCAGCGCAGCGGCCTCACCCGGGACAGCTTCGCCCAGGCCGCGAGCGAGCCGAAGACCGCGCCGACCAGGAAGCCGAGCACGGCCACGACGACCGTCATGCCGGCCGCGCGCAGCATGGCGGGACCCCAGCCGGTCGGGCCGAAGCCCATCAGCTCGACATATCTCATGGGGCGGAGCGGGTGCGCTCCCCTCCCCCTCGTGGGGAGGGGCGGGGGGTGGGGGGCATCCCGGCAGGTCGCGCCCCATCCGGCACGCCCCCCACCCCGGTCCGCCGCTCCGCGTCGGCTCGGCCCTCCCCACGGGGGGGAGGGCAGGCGCGGACCCGCCTCGCATCAGCCCGGGGCTTCGCGCCCATTGCCCTCGCCGAGAGGTGAGGGACCGACTCGCTCGCCACGTCAGCTCTTGAGCGTGATGTCGGACTTGAACCACTTCACGGAGAGGTCCTTCAGCGAGCCGTCGGCGTTCATGGAGGCGATCGCCTCGTCGAAGAGCTTTTTCAGGGAGGCATCGCCCTTCCGCATGCCGACCGCGACGCCGCGCCCGAACACGTCGCCGGAGAACCGGGCCCCGGCCAGCGTGTAGTCCTTGAAGTCGGGCTTCTCGAAGGTGCCGCGGATGGCCGAGGCTGAGGCGAAGATCGCGTCGATGCGGCCCGACAGGAGGTCGAGGTCGTGCTGCTCGGTCGTCTTGTATTCGCGGATCTCGACCGTGTCCTTCAGGTACTTGTCGACGAAGTTCGCGTGGATGGTCGAGACCTGGACGCCGATCGTCTTGCCCTTCAGCAGTGGCTTCATGGCCTCCAGGGCCTTCACGGCGCCCGCATTGTCCTTGTCGAAATTGAAGGTCTGGCCGTCCCCCGGCAGCTTGGCGAGCGGGCCGTCCTTCGCGGTGCCGAGGCTGCCCGCCTCCTGCACATAGGGGATCGAGAAGTCGATCACGGCCGCGCGCTTCTCGGTGATGTTCATGCCGGCCATGATGGCGTCGTACTTGCCGGCCTGGAGGGCCGGGATGATGCCGTCCCAGTCCTGCTGCACGACCTCGCAGGTGACCTTGGCACGCTTGCAGAGCTCGGCCGCGAGCTCGATCTCGAAGCCGTCGAGCTTCCCGCCCGGGGCCGTGAAGTTGTAAGGCGCATAGGCGCCTTCCGTGGCGATCTTGATCGTCTTGCCCTGGGCGAAGGCCGAGGTTGCCGCGGCGATTCCGATCAGCGCCGCTCCGAGCGTCGTGACGATGCGCATCGTTGGTGTCCCTGTCAGATCCTGTCCCCAGTAACCTGCAAGCTTGGTGCCGGCGCAAGGGGCTTGGGTTTCATCCAGGCACGCGCCGTCCGTCCCCGGCCCGGGGTCTGGTCCAGCGATGGTTCAAAGAGCTGGACCGAAATCCTGTGAGGGAGCGGGACGCCGGTTCACCGGCCTTCGAGGATCCGCCAGGCCCCTCCCGGCGTCCCGCGCGGTTGCGCGAGGCTAAGATGGTCCCGCTCGTCACCGAGAACTGCTCGCCGCAGGCGCGGCACTTGAGCCGGCGACGGATGGCGATGTCATAGGGCTTCAGGCCGCCGCAATCGTGGCTGAAGGCGGCACAGAAGAAGCGTGGGCCGCTCCGAGCGGAGGGATCCTGAAGGCCGAGTTGAAGCGAAAGGGCGTTACTTATGCGCAGTTAGTCGAGAAGCTGGCAGCCATCGGGGTCAGAGAGACTGAGCCGAACGTTCGCAATAAGCTTGCTCGCGGCAAATTTACGACAGTCTTTTTCATTCAGGTCTTAACTGCGACCGGCGCCCGCGACATTCGGCTGGATACCTAGTTCGTTCGGCCTGAATGGATGTCCAAGTATTCGAATTTTTCCTTTTGCCTCTTCATGCAACATGTTTGCGAGATCGGGGGCCAGAATAAACGTGACGCTGTCAAATTCGCAGTTCTTAAAGCTACTTTGTTCGAAGGCTACCACTCCTGTAATCCACCCTTCCTGCACGCAAATGAAGTTGCATTGGTTCATCCGCGGCTGGAAGAGAGAGACATGATCGCCAAAAGCGATCACCATCGGGCCGACGAAGCGACATTCTCGGAATGTCTTTCCGGTATGCATCTGATGAAAATAGGAAAACAAGTCTGATACCGTAATTATCTCTTTGAAGAAGTTATCCTGAAGAGGATTGATCCCCGATGGCTCCCTCGACCGCTTTCTATTCAGAGAAGCGCGAGTGAAATTTTCCACGGACAACGCAACTGTGAGCGCGACGAGTGAGGAAGCGAGGGCTGCCGAGACCCCTGCGGCAACCCACGCAACAGGACCCCAAACGGAAAGCCAGTCGGTAGCGGCGGCAGCCCACGCCGCTAGCGTGCCCATGGCAGAACTCCCGCCAAGGGTTGCCCAGAGAGCAAGCCGTGACTCAACTCGGTCCAGGAGAATCTGAAGTCTTTTCCACATTTCCTCCAGATAGCACCCGCAACCCGCGGCTGTGGATTCGCCGTTCGTAGCTTGCTCACCGGGATATCTCCTATCCTGGTCTTCGCAGCTATGAGCCTCAAACGATGTCACTCGCCATCGTTGGTAGTTCATTTACTACGCAAGGCTGCAAAACGAGCTAAGCGCGGCGATCCACCGCGTGATCACAGAGGTTCTAGGCCACGAGCAAACAGTCACTGAGGAGAAGCAAGTCGAGGTGGGGAAGAGGGGATGCTTAATACCCCGCCGAAGAAGCACGAGGGGAAGGAATCGTTAATCAAACAAGCCTCGTGGTCTCGCCAGCGGAGGAAGCGTCGAGCCTTCTGCTTACGCGTGCGCGGTTTCTTCAGCCCGCGAGTAGGCCAAGCGGCTTCCGCGAGCATCCTCTAAAGCCATCACGGCGCGCTCAGCGGCGGTGATCTTGCGGGAGAAGGTGGCCCGGCGAAGCCGGGCCGGATGAGGGGCCGACCCCTCACCCGGTCGGGCGCTGCCGCGCCCGACTCGACCTCTCCCTCAGGGGGAGAGGTGACGCGGCGGCGCTAGCCTCACCCCTTCCGCACCAGCAGGCAGAGCAGCGTAAACATCACCTGGGCGGCGATGTGGGCCGTGTTGGTGGTTCCGTCATATTGCGGGGCGACCTCGACCACGTCCGCGCCGACGAGGTTCAGGCCCGTCAGCCCGCGCAGGATCTGGAGCACCTCGCGCGGCGCGAGGCCGCCGACCTCCGGCGTGCCGGTGCCGGGCGCGAAGCCGGGATCGACGCTGTCGATGTCGAAGGTGACGTAGGTCGGTCCGTCGCCGACCACCTCCCTGGCCTTCGCGATGACGGCCGGGATGCCCATCTCGACCGCTTCCTCGGCGTGGATCACCGTCATGCCGGACGCGTAGGAGAACTCCCACAGGTATTCGGCGCCGCCCCGGATGCCGATCTGGATCGTCCGCTCCGGGTCCAGCACGCCGTCCAGCACCGCCTGCCGGAACGGCCCGCCATGGTGGAATTTCGAGCCCTCGTATTCGCCCGAGGTGTCGCAATGGGCGTCGATATGGATGAGGCCGACCGGCCGGTCGCGGCCGACGGCCCGCAGGATGGACAGGCCGATCGAATGGTCGCCGCCGACCGAGAGCGGCTTTACGCCGGCCTCCACGATGCGGCGGATATAGGCCTCGATGTCGGCGTGGCAGCGCTCGAGCGAAAAGCGGCTCGCCATCGGCAGGTCGCCGATATCGGCGACGCGCGCCTCGCCGAGCGGGGCGACCTTCAGCACATGCTCGTAGGGGCCGATCCGCTCGACCGCCCGGACGGCCCGCGGGCCGAGCCGCGCGCCGGCCCGGTTGGTGACGCCGAGATCCATCGGAATGCCGAGGATCGCGACGTCGAGGCCGGCGAAACCCTCCGCCGCCGCGTCCGGACGGTAGGGCGCGTCCGCAAAGGTCGCGACCTCCGCGAAGGGCCAGGGCCGGCGATCGGAGCCGACGAAGACGAGATCCGCCACGCGCCGGAACTCGGGATCGAACACGTCCCCGCCCTTCGCCGACGCGAACCGCTCCCGCAGCGCCTCGAGCTTCTTCGAATCCATCCGAGCCTCCGGTCACCCCTATCGGACGAACAAGCGCGCCGCGGGTCAAGGCGCCAGGGCGAGGGGCCGGGCCGCCTTCGACGCAAAAGAAAACGCCGCCCCGCGGGTGCGGGACGGCGCGACAAGTTTCTCGATCGGCGCCGCGGCGCCGCCGGTTACTGCAGCGGCACGCCGGCGGGGCGCTTCTCGGCCCCGACCGTCACGTCGCCGATCATCAGGCCGCCCGGCCCGACGCGGACGGGCAGGGTCTCGCCGTCGTGGACCTCGCCCGACAGGATCAGCTCGGCGAGCGGATCCTGCACGTTCTTCTGGATCACGCGCTTCAGCGGGCGCGCGCCATAGGCGGGATCGTAGCCCTTCTCGGCGAGCCAGCCGCGCGCCGTCGGATCGAGCTGGATCGTGATCTTCCGCTCGTCGAGCAGCTTCTGCAGGCGCCGCATCTGGATATCGACGATCGCGCCCATCTCCGACCGCTGCAGGCGGTGGAAGAGGATGATCTCGTCGATCCGGTTCAGGAATTCCGGCCGGAAATGCGCCCGGACGACGTTCATCACCTCTTCGCGGACCTCATCCGTGTCGTGACCCTCGCGCTGGTTGACCAGGTACTCGGAGCCGAGATTCGAGGTCATGACGATGAGCACGTTGCGGAAATCGACCGTGCGGCCCTGGCCGTCGGTGAGCCGCCCGTCGTCGAGAACCTGCAAGAGGATGTTGAACACATCCGGATGCGCCTTCTCGATCTCGTCGAACAGCACGACCTGGTAGGGCCGGCGGCGGACGGCCTCCGTCAGCGCCCCGCCTTCCTCGTAGCCGACATAGCCGGGAGGCGCGCCGATCAGCCGGGCCACGGAGTGCTTCTCCATGTATTCCGACATGTCGATGCGGACCATCGCGGTCTCGTCGTCGAACAGGAAGGCGGCGAGCGCCTTGGTGAGCTCCGTCTTGCCGACGCCCGTCGGGCCGAGGAACATGAACGAGCCGATCGGCCGGTTCGGGTCCTGCAGCCCGGCGCGGGCGCGCCGGACGGCGGTCGAGACGGCCTCGACGGCCTCCTTCTGGCCGACGACGCGCTTGGCGAGCTCGCTCTCCATGGCGAGCAGCTTCTCGCGCTCGCCCTCGAGCATCTTGTCGACCGGGATGCCGGTCCAGCGCGAGACGACGCCCGCGACATGCGCCGGCGTGACGGCCTCCTCCATCATGCCGGAGCCGTTGCCGCGCGTGCCGTCGTCGCCGCGCGCCTCGAGCTCGCCGAGCTCCTTCTCCAGCTGCGGGATGATCCCGTAGGAGAGCTCGCCGGCCTTGGCCCAGTTGCCCTCGCGCTGCGCCTTGGCGAGCGTGTTGCGGGCCTCGTCGAGCTTCTTCTTCAGCTCCGCGGCGGCGCCGAGCTTGTCCTTCTCGGCACGCCAGCGCGCCGTGATGGCGGCCGACTGCTCCTCGAGGTCGGCGAGCTCCTTCTCGAGCTTCTGCAGGCGGTCCTTGGAGGCCGCGTCGGTCTCCTTCTTGAGCGCCTCGCCCTCGATCTTCAGCCGCACGATCTCGCGGTCGATGTTGTCGAGCTCCTCGGGCTTCGAATCGACCTGCATGCGCAGGCGCGAGGCCGCCTCGTCGACGAGGTCGATCGCCTTGTCGGGCAGGAACCGGTCCGTGATGTAGCGGTTCGACAGCGTCGCGGCGGCCACCAGGGCGGAATCCTGGATGCGCACGCCATGGTGCTGCTCGTACTTCTCCTTGATGCCGCGCAGGATCGAGACCGTGTCCTCCACGGTCGGCTCGGACACGAAGACGGGCTGGAAGCGCCGCGCCAGCGCGGCGTCCTTCTCGACATGCTTGCGGTACTCGTCGAGCGTGGTCGCGCCGACGCAATGCAGCTCGCCGCGGGCGAGGGCAGGCTTCAGGAGGTTCGAGGCGTCCATTGCGCCATCGGCCTTCCCGGCGCCGACCAGCGTGTGCATCTCGTCGATGAACAGGATGATGCCGCCCGCCGCCGCCGTGACCTCGGACAGCACGGCCTTCAGCCGCTCCTCGAACTCGCCGCGATACTTCGCGCCCGCGATGAGGGCGCCCATGTCGAGCGCCAGGAGCTGCTTGTCCTTGAGGCTCTCGGGCACGTCGCCGTTGACGATGCGCAGCGCGAGGCCCTCGACGATGGCCGTCTTGCCGACGCCCGGCTCGCCGATGAGCACGGGGTTGTTCTTGGTGCGCCGCGACAGGACCTGGATGGTGCGGCGGATCTCCTCGTCGCGGCCGATCACCGGGTCGAGCTTGCCCTGCCGCGCCGCGTCGGTCAGGTCGCGGGCGTATTTCTTCAGCGCGTCGTAGCTGTTCTCGGCGGACGCGTTGTCGGCCGTGCGGCCCTTGCGCAGCGCCTCGATGGCGGCGTTCAGGTTCTGCGGCGTGACGCCCGCCTGCTGCAGGATGCGGCCCGCCTCGCTGTCCTTCTCGATCACCAGCGCGAGGAGCAGCCGCTCGACCGTGACATAGGAGTCACCGGCCTTCTGGGCGGCCTGCTCGGCCGTATCGAAGAGCTTGATGAGCTCGCGCGTCGCGGCGGGCTGCGAGGCCGCGCCCGACACCTTCGGCTGCTTGGACAGCCACGTCTCGACGCCCTGGCGCACATCGCGCGAGCGGCCGCCCGCGCGGTCGATCAGACCGGAGCAGAGCCCCTCGGGGTCGTCGAGCAGGACTTTGAGCAGATGGCCGGGGCTGAGCTGCGGATGCCCCTCCCGCATGGCCAGCATCTGGGCGGACTGGATGAAGCCGCGCGCCCGGTCGGTATATTTCTCTAGATCCATGTTTCACCCCTCGCCCGGCTTCCCGCCCCTCTAGGCACGGGTTGCCGAAGAAGATGTCCGGCCGGCTCTCCCCCGAGGCCTCCGGACGCCGGCACTCGTCGAGCCACCGGCCCACCGGATGTGGTGTGGCATTCCGGTGACACAAGGGTTCTTGGGCCTGCTCTCTTCGCCTCTGGAACGGGTACCGGGGACGCGCATTGATCCGGCGCAAACCAGGACCTGAGCCATGGCCGCTCCGAAGGACCCGCGCTCTGAAGCCGAGAAGGCCCGGGCCGATTTGAAGCGCAACGACGAGATGGGGCTCGCCGTTCCGGAAAGCGAGGAGGAGGAGTTCCCCTCTGTCACGCCGGCGACATTCGGCGAGCGCACCGAGTTCGGCTACGAGCCCCCGATCGACCGCGAGGAGCGGGACGACCCGCTGCCCGAGGCGCCGTAGACGGCTTCGCACGCGGACGTACTCCCTCTATGTAGTGGGAATGCGCGTCGCCTCGCTCTATCGCTATCCCGTCAAGGGTCTCTCGCCCGAACGCCTGGAGGGCGCCCGGCTGGAGCGCGGGGCCTATTTCCCTGCGGACAGGCTCTACGCCATCGAGAACGGGCCGTCCGGCTTCGACCCGGCGGAGCCGCGGCATCAGCCGAAGATCAAGTTCCTGATGCTGATGCGGAACGAGGCGCTCGCGCGGCTCCGCACGCGCTACGACGACGCGACCAGCACCCTTCACGTGGAGGGGGAGGGCGGCTCCGTCAGCGCCGACCTGTCCGCGCCGGCGGGACGGCTGGCGCTAGAGGCCTTCATCCGCCGTACCCTGCCGCGCGAGCTCCGCGGGCCGCCGAAGGTGCTGGCCGCCCCGGACGCGTTCCGCTTCACGGATTCCCGAAGCGGCTATGTCTCCCTCATCAACCTCGCGAGCGTTCGGGCCATCGGGGACATGCTCGGCCGCCCGGTCGATCCGCTCCGCTTCCGCGGCAACGTCATGGTCGAGGGGCTGGAGCCCTGGGCCGAGTTCGACCTCGTGGGCGCGGAACTCGCGGCTCCCTCCGGGCTGCGCCTCCAGGTCACCAAGCGGATCCAGCGCTGCGCCGCCACCAACGTCGACCCCGTGACGGCCGAGCGCGACATGGACATCCCCAAGACCCTGATGCAGCGGCTCGGCCATCCGGATTGCGGGATCTACGCCGAGGTCCTGGCCTCTGGCGAGCTGGAACCCGGCGACCTCATCGAAACCCTGCCGGCGGCGCAGTCGAGCCTGCCCTTCGCCCCGGACACCTCCCGTCCGTAGAAGCTCCGCAAGCACATCGGGAAGAAAGGTCGAGGTCGCGTCAGGTAATCGCTAACGACCTTCGTGCCACATATGTGGCCACCAAAGGTGGTCCGACAGTTTGGGGCGAAGAGTTCCGGATGCTCCCGGCCAAAGTCTCCGACCGGAGACGCATCCTGCTGCTCGTCTTCGAGCAGGCCGAGCAAAGCCGCGAATTGGCGCGGCTGCTCGCCAATATCGCGATGGTGCGGGCCGTGCACGTCTCGGAACTCGAGAAGCTCAACCCGATCCCCGCCGTGGCCATCGTCTGCGATTTCGACCTGCGCTCCGGCAAGAGCTTCCGGGCCGTCCAGGCGGAACTCGCGCGGCCCTTCCACCGCGACGTCCCGCGCCTGGTCGTGACGGAGAAGAACCGCAGCCTCGGCGTGGTCGAGGCCGGCGCGCTCGGGATCACGGATTCGATCACCCGGCCCTTCGATGACGAGCTCATTCTCGGCTGGTTCCGCTCGCGGTTCGTGTCGGGCTTCGAGCGGGACATCTCCGAGCTCGGCCCGAGCCTCAAGAGCGGATTGCAGCTCGCGCACGCGGCAGTCGCCCGCATGTTTGAGGGAGTGGCCGCCGGTGCGGCGCTCACGGCGGAGGATGTCGCGGCCCAGGAGGAGCCGACGATCGAGGCCATCCGTGCGGCGAGCCTGAGAGGCTGGCTGGACGCGGTTCGCCTGCATCATTCGCAGAGCTACCGGCATTGCCTGGCGGTGACCGGCGTTGCGGTGGCCTTCGCGCAGCAACTCGGGATGAATCTCGCCGACCAGCGCCGGATTGCGCGCGCCGCGATCGTGCATGATGTCGGCAAGGCACAGATCCCCCTGGCCATCCTGGAAAAGCCCGGCCGGTTGAGCGAGGACGAGGCGGCCCTCGTGCGGGAGCACCCGGTTCTCGGCCACGCGACGCTGGCGCAGGCGAGCGGCGAGTTCTCGGACGAGACCCTGGATGCGGTCCTGCATCACCACGAGATGCTGGACGGCTCCGGCTACCCTCACGGCCTCTCGGGCGGCGACGTCTCGGACATGGCCCGCATCGTGGGCCTCGCCGACATCTTCACGGCCCTCATCGAGGATCGCCCCTACAAGCCGGCCATGCCGCGCCCGCGGGCCTACGAGACGATGGAGGCGATGGGAGCCAAGCTCGATCGCGACCTCCTCCGCGCCTTCCGGCCCGTGGCGCTCTACAACTGAGCATCCCGCGACGCGGGGATGCCGAAAGCTCAGGCCGCACGCGCGAACCGGCGCCGCTCGGCCCGTACCAGGATCATGGAGCCCTGGGCGACGTAGCTGAGGAGCACGCGCCCGCAGACCTCGACGGCCGCGGTGAGGATGCCTCTCGGCGCCACCGCGCCACGGGCCACGCTCGCCACGCCGTTGTCGTTGCAGGCCATGGCGCGGGCGATTTGAAGAGCATTACTCGTACGCATCGCGTCCTCCGTCACGCGTCTGCGTAGAGTATCGGCAAGTTATTTCCGGATTGTTGTGCGGTTCAACACGTAACGTTGGTGCCGCGAGAAGCTCGTTGTGCTTCGCCGGACGACGGGGTTTCGCCGGTAGACTCCGGGATTTCAGACGGTGTCGGGGCTCTCGAATCCGGGATCGCTCCCGGCCGGCCTCAAGGGAGGGAAGCGCTCCCCTCGATCCGGGACGCAAGCGCGGCGGGCAGGCCGCTCGTCGGCTTCGGAGGGTAGGCCGGGGCGGGCCAGGCGCCCGCGCTCGCGCGCAGGATCGCCAGCGTCTCGGCCTGCCGCACGGCTGCGGCAACCTGCTCGACCGCAGGCACGGGCAGGCGATCGGCGACGCGCGCGGCGAGCCCGGAGAGAGGCGCGCCGGCGAAGATGAGGATGTCCGAGCCCGCAGCCGCCGCGTGACGGGCGAGCTCGACCAGGAGCTCCTCCTTCTCGCCCTGGACATCGGTGATCGACGTGAACCGGCCCTGGAGCGGGAAGACACCGGCGCAGCGCCCGCCGAGCCCGTAGAGATCGACCGTGTCGCGGTACCAGGGCGCGAGCGCCCCCGAGAAGGTCACGATGCCGAAGCGCCGCCCGAGCATGCAGGCGGTCAGCATCGCGGCCTCTGCCATCCCGACGACCGGGAAGGGGAAGAGCTCGCGGGCGCCGAGAAGGCCCGGGTCGCCGAAGGCCGCGATGATCGCGGCGTCGACCGGGCCGGCCTCCGCCAGCATCTCGAGCGCGATCGCGCCGGCGATCTGCGCCTCGGCCTGCGTCGAGATGTAGGGAAGGCCGCGTGGCGCCGTCATCGGTACGAGTTCGGTCCCGGGCGCCGCCGCCTTGCGGCCGGCCGCGAGCATCAGGTCCGTGAGTTCGGCAGTGGTGTTCGGGTTCAGAAGTACTATTCGCATCACGCCAGATCCTTTCGGCAAGCCGAGCCGTCCCCGCGGAGCCTCATGCGCCTTCTTCTCGTCAACCCGAACACCTCCCGGGAGACCACCGACGCCATGGTGCGGATCGCCGAGGCGGCGGCGCCGGAGGGCGTCACGGTCGAGGGCGCCACCGCGCCATGGGGCGTGGGGCTGATCACCAACGAGGCGCAGCTGGCGACGGCCGCGACGGCCGTCCTCGATCTGCTTCGCGGCCGCGCCACGCTCCCGGACGCCGTGATCATGGCCGCGTTCGGCGATCCGGCGCTGGAGGAGGCCCGCGCTCTCCTGTCCTGTCCGGTGACGGGGATCGCGGAGGCCGGCATGGCCGAGGCGGCTGCCGGCGGGCGGCCCTTCGCGGTCGCGACGACGACCCCCGACCTCGCGGCCGCCATCACGGCGACGGCGCACCGGTACGGGCACGGGTCGCTGTTCCGCGGCGTCCATCTCACGCCGGGCGATCCGGCGGTCCTGATGGCGGATCGGGAGCGGTTGGAGGAGGCGCTGGCCGATGCGTGCCGGGCCGCCATAGGGGCCGGCGCGGAAGCCGTGGTGATCGGCGGCGGCCCGCTCGCGATGGCGGCACGCGCCATCGCGCCGCTCTTGCCCGTGCCGATCATCGAACCCGTTCCGGCATCTGTGCGGCTTGCGCTCGAACGCGCGTCATCCGGCCACGCGGCGCCATAAGGCTTCGGCCGCGCGCTGCGCGTCGCGGACGATCTCGTCCGCGGAGACGAGCGTCGGCCGGCCGTCCTCCAGGACGACCCGGCCATCGACGATCACGTGGGCGACGTCCCGGCCCTGGCCGACATGGAGGAGCGATCCCAGCGGGTTGAGGAGCGGGGCCCAATGCGGCCTGCGCATGTCGACGAGGACGATGTCCGCCTTCCGGCCGATGCCGAGCTGGCCGATCTCGTCCTCCAGCCCCATCGCGGCGGCGCCGTTGCGGGTCGCCATCTCGAAGGCGATGGGGGGCTGCCACTCGTCCGTGACGCCGCCCGCGCGGATGCGGCCGGCATTCAGCGCCCAGCGCATGGCCTCGACCATGTCGGCATGCATGTTGTCCGTGGACAGCGCGATCGTGGCGCCGGCCTTCCGCAGCTCGGCGATCGGCGCGATGGTGCCGCCGGTCGCGTTCCCCTTCGGGATATGGGCGACCCGGATGCCGGCCTGCCCGACACGCCGGATGTCGCTCTCGTCCAGCCAGATGCAATGGGCGGCGATCAGGTCCGGCCCGAGCAGGCCGAGCTCGTCGAGGAGTTCGGGCGGGCTGAGACCATCACGTTCGCGCACCCGCGCGACTTCGAGCTTCGACTGGGCGAGATGGGTCGTGACCCGCATGCCGGTGGCGTCGCGGGCGGCGCGCACCTCGCGCAGGAGGTCGGCCGAGCAGGTGTCCGGCGCATGGGAGGCGAGCTGGACGCCGACCCGGCCGTCCTGCGTGCCCTGGAATCGCCCGTGCAGCGCAAGCGCCGCATCCAGCGTCCGCCGCCCGATCTTCGGATCGTGCTCCCAGCGGCCCGCCGCGATGCCGGCGAAATCGACGTCACGGATGCGGCCGCAGGCCGTCACGCGCAACCCGATTTCCGCCATCGCGGGAAGCGCGAGCTCGGCATACTCGTAGGTGTCGTTGATGAGCGTTGAGCCGAAGGTCAGGGCCTCCAGCGCGCCGAGGCGGGCGAAAGCCACCGCCTCGTCCGGTTCGAGGTCGTGTCCCTGTGGAATCCCGGGCGTGTAGGCGGGCGCGAAGCCGAGATCCTCCGCGACGCCGCGCAGCATCGTGAGCGCCGCATGGGTGTGGACGTTGACGAGGCCCGGGATCGCCAGATGCCCTCCGGCCGCGATGGTCCGGCGGGCGGGAGGGGCAGGGCCCTCGGCCGGGCCCAGATGGGTGATGCGGTCGCCGGCGATCCCGATGCGGCCCTCGACGATCTCGGGGAGGAGCCGATCGCCCGTGAGGATCCTTGCGCCCTCGACCAGGAGATCGAAGGGCTGGGGACCGCTGTCGTGTCCCTCGCTCATTCCGCCGCCTCGGAGAGCGACGGGGCGGGCGCAGTGTCGGACCGCAATTCCATTCTCAAGATGTCCTCGAGCGAGGCCGACGGGGCCTCGCAGATGCGCGGCCGCAGCCGCGTCTCGACCAGGGAGAGATGAGTCGTCATCGCGCGCACCGCCTTGCTGCGCTCCCTTGCGAGCAGCGACCGGAAGACCGCGCGGTGCTCCGCGCATTGGCACGCGGAGGAGCTGTCCGGCTCGAAGAACGCGACCAGCATCATGGTGCGGGCCACGAGCTCCTGCATCTGCCGGATGATGATCGGGTTGCCGGTGAGCTCGGCCAGGATGGCGTGGAACTCGGCCGATAGCCGGATGGAGGTGATGCGGTCGCCCGAGGCGAGCGCGGCATCCTCGTCCGCGACATGGCGCGCGAGCCTTTCGCGGCCTGCGTCGTCGAGGGCGTCGGCGAGATGCGCCACGATCCCGCCTTCGAGGATGCGGCGGGCCTCGTAGATCGTCCTTGCCTCGCCCAGATCCGGCGCGATCGCGAAGGCGCCGCGGTTCTTCTCCAGCGTGATCAGCCTCTCGTGCCCGAGCCGCTGGAGCACCTTGCGGATCTTCTCGCGGCTCACGCCGAAGATCTCCGCCAGATGATGCTCGCCGAGCTTGGTGCCGGGCGGGACGAGGCCGGCCAGCAGCACGCGCGACAGCGCCCTGTGGATCTCGTCGTCCCCCATCTCCCGCGCTCGCACCCGGTCCTGTTTCGACCGGGAGGATCGCCCGAAACCCGGCCGCTCGGCCAGCATGGATTGTGCACAAAATCTGGGAAGTTGCGCCCAAATAGGCGGCAATCTGGGCACATCGAAGCTTGGCCGCGACACGTTGGCGTCTGACCACCTCTCGCAAATTCAGCTACTTCGCCGGCAATTGTACCAGATTGACGCTCCCCGTCCGGGTCGGCACGGGGTTTGCGGTGGTACGGGCGCCGCAGCGTTGGGCTGCGACCGGAGACATACGCCGATGACTTTCAGCCTTCCCCGCAATCCGAGCCGTCGTGCGTTCCTGGCCGGCGGCGTCGGTGCTGCCGCCGTGCTCGGCGCGCCGTCCATCCTGCGGGCGCAGACGCGCGAACTCGTCGTCGGCGGCGCTGCGAGCCACAAGGGCTGGGTCGAGGAATTCGTGATCCCGGCCTTCGAGAAGAAGCACAAGGCCAAGGTCATCTTCGAGGGCACGCGTTCGCTCGTGAACCTCGAGAAGATGCAGAAGAACAAGGACAAGCAGTACATGTCCGTCGTCCAGATGGACGATCCGGTCATGATCCTGGCCGTGAAGGAAGGCCTGCTCGATCCGCTTACGCCCGCCAAGGCGCCCCACCTGGCCGAGCTGAACCCGGGCACGGTCCACATGGACGGGATGTGGGCGAACTACCTCCAGCCCTGGCTCGGGGTCGCCTACAACAAGGAGACGATGAAGACGGCTCCGACCTCCTGGGGCGACGCCTTCGACCCGAAGTACAAGGGCCGGGTCATCCTGCCCTCGCTGCAGAACACGGAGGGCATGCCGGCGATCTACATCGCGTCCGCCCTCGCGACCGGTAAGCCGATGGCCGGCAAGGGCGCGGATGTCGAGGCCAGCTTCAAGAAGCTCGCGACGATCAAGCCGAACCTCCTCACCGTCTACACGCAGCAGCCCCAGGCCTATAACCTCCTCGAGCAGGGCGAGGCCTGGATGATCCAGGGCGCGCTCTCGTCCTACGCGCTCCAGCGCAAGTCGGCGGGTGCGCCGATCGAGCTCGCGGCCCCCAAGGAGGGCGTGTTCGCGCTCCCGTCCGGCATCGCCGTGGTGAAGGGTGCGCCCCAGCCGGAGCTCGCCTTCGCGTACGTCAACGAGCTCCTCGGCGCGGAGATGCAGGGCAAGCTCGTCGCCCCGACCTTCTCGCTCGCCACCAACAAGGGCGTGCCGCGTCCTGCGGGCTTCTCGAGCGACATCGTCATCCACCAGGTCGACTGGGCCGAGGTGGCGCGCGAGCGCGAGGCGTGGATCAAGCGCTGGGATCGGGAGATGTCGCTCTGAGCGCGGCCAGGACGGGATCAGGCGCGATGCAGCCCGCCTTTCTCGACATCGTCGGGGCAGAGAAGCGCTTCGGCGCTTCCACGGTCCTCGGCGGGGTCGATCTCGCGGTCCGCCGGGGCGAGTTCATCTCGCTCCTCGGGCCGTCCGGATGCGGAAAGACGACGCTCCTGCGCATCGTCGCGGGACTGCTCGCGCCCGATCGCGGGCGCGTGTCGCTCGACGGCCGCGACATGACGCGCGACCCGCCGCACCGGCGCAACGTCAGCGTCGTCTTCCAGAACTACGCGCTGTTCCCGCACCTGACCGTCGGCGAGAACGTCGCCTTCGGGCTCAAGGCCCGGAACGTGCCGCGCGAGGAGATCGCGCCGGCGGTCTCCCGCTTCCTCTCGCTCGTCCATATGTCGACCTTCGCGAACCGTCCGGTGCGGGCGCTGTCGGGCGGGCAGCAGCAGCGTGTCGCGGTGGCGCGCGCTCTGGCCGTGCGGCCGAAGCTGCTGCTCCTCGACGAGCCGTTCTCGGCGCTCGACCGCAAGCTCCGCGAGACGATGCAGATCGAGCTGAAGCGCCTCCTGCGCGAGCTCGGCACGACCTCGATCTTCGTCACGCACGACCAGGACGAGGCGCTGACGATGTCCGACCGCATCGCGGTGATGAATCGCGGCGCAATCGAGCAGCTGGCCGAGCCGGCGGCCATCTATCGGCGACCTGCCACGGCCTTCGCGCTCGGCTTCGTCGGCCTGTCCACGCAGCTCTCCGGCAAGGTCGCGGAGGCCGGGGGAGGGCTCCTCACGATCCGCACCGTCTTCGGGCCGATCCGCGCGCCGGCGCAGTTCCTGCCGGGCAGCCCCGTCGTGGTGGGAGTCCGGCCCGAGCGCATCCGGGTCGGGAAGGCGCGCGACGGCGAGAACGAGATCATGGCCGAGCTCGTGGAGGTCGCCTTCCAGGGAGCGCGGGCGCATCTGTTCTTCGCGGCCGCCGCGGGCCAGCACGTCATGGCCGAGGTGCCGGAAATCCCGGCCGGCGCGGCGCCCGGCGCCCGCATGCCGCTCAGCTGGGCGCCCGAGGACACGCTGGTCTACCCGGCCGAAACGGAAGCGCTCGCGGCATGACGGCCCGGCGCATCGACCCGGTGGCGCTGCTCGCGCTGCCGGCGGTCCTCTACCTCCTCTTCGCCTATGGCTGGCCGCTCGTGGCGCTGCTCCTGCGCAGCGTCTCCGGCCCCGAGGGCTGGAGCCTCGCACCGCTCGCGGGCTTCCTGTCCGATCCCTTCAGCTGGCGCGTGATCGGCAACACGCTGCAGACGGCCGCCCTGGTGACGCTCCTCTGCCTCGTGATCGGCTACCCGACCGCGCTGGCGCTCGCCCGCTCGCGTGGGCTGGCCCAGGTCGTCCTCCTCCTGTCCATCATCCTGCCGCTCTCCGTCGGCGTGGTCGTGAAGGCCTATGCTTGGCAGATCGTGCTGCGGCGGGACGGGATCGTGTCCCAGGCTCTCGTCGGGCTCGGCATCTGGAGCGAGCCGCAGCGCCTGCTCTTCACCGAGACCGGCCTCGTCATCGGTGCCGCCAACGTGTTCCTGCCCTTCATGATCCTGCCGATCTATTCGGTGATCCGGCTCGTCGACCCGCGCCTGACGGAAGCCGCCGCCACCCTCGGCGCGACGCCGCTCTACCGTTTCACGCGCGTCGCCCTGCCGCTCACGATGCCGGGCATCGTGTCGGGCATGGCCTTCGTCTTCTCGCTCGCGGTCTCGATGTACGTGATCCCGAGCCTCGTCATCGGGGACCGCTACCAGACGCTCGCGACGCTCACGGGCCGCGCCTTCCTGATGATGCGGAATGAGGAGCTCGGCTCCACCACGGCCGTGGTCCTTCTCGTACTCGCCGTCGCGATCGTGGTCGGGTCCACGGCGCTTGCCCGCCGCCTCGGGAGCTCCTCATGACCACAACCGAACGCCTCGCCTCCAGCCTCGTCTGGGTCGTCGCCGCCGTCGCGGTCCTGTTCCTGATGACGCCGCTCGTCGTGACGGTCGCGGTATCCTTCGGGTCGAGCTCCGTTTTCACGCTGCCGCCGCCCTCGTGGTCGCTGCGCTGGTACGAGCGGCTCTGGGCCTCGCGCGACCTTTGGCCCGCCGTCGCGACCTCGCTCCAGATCGCGGCTCTGTCCACGGCGGTCGCGCTGGTCCTCGGGACGCTCTGCGCCATCGCGCTGGTGCGCGGGCGCGTGCCCGGCCGGGAAGGGATCATCACCTTCCTGATCTCGCCCCTGATGCTGCCCGGCCTCGTGATCGGCATCGCCATGCTGCAGGGCTTCCGCATGGCCGGCCTGCGCGACGTCTGGGTGAGCCTCCTCGTCGCGCATGTCGTGATCACGCTGCCCTACGTGGTACGGACGGTGATCGCCGCCCTGTCGCTCTTCGACTTCACGCTGATCGACGCGGCGCGCACGCTCGGCCTCACCTATCCGGCGGCGGTGCTGCGCATCCTCGTGCCCTCCCTCGCGCCGGCCTTCCTCACCTCCGGTCTTTTCGCGTTCCTCGCCTCCATGGACAATTACCCGATCTCGATCTTCTTCACGGATGCCTGGACCAAGACGCTGCCGATCCAGATGCTGCAATACGTGGAGGAGCGGCCGGACCCGACGGTCGCGGCCATCTCGGCGCTGCTCATCCTGCTCGCGGTCGTGGCGCTCGTGATCGGCGACCGGCTCGTCGGCCTGCGCCGCCTTGCGGATTACTGAGGCGGCCATGCGAACCGACTTGCCGGCGCATGACCGCGACTTCCGCGGCTATGGCGACACGCCGCCGCCGATCCGCTGGCCCGGGGATGCGCGCCTCGCCGTCTCCGTGGTGGTCAATGTCGAGGAGGGCGCGGAGCTCTCCCTCGGCATGGGGGACGAGGCGAACGAGTCCGTCTACGAGGTCGTGGAGGAGGTCCGCGGCACCCGCGACCTCTGCATGGAGTCGCACTTCGAATACGGCACCCGGGCCGGCTGGCCCCGGATCCGCGCGCTGCTGAAGCGCTACGGCGTCGCGGCGACGCTCAACGCCAATGGCCGCGCGCTCGCCTATTCGCCCTGGCTCGCCCGGGAGGCGGTCGCCGACGGGCACGAGATCGCCGCGCATGGCTGGCGCTGGGAGCGGCATGCCAACATGCCGGAGGAAGAGGAGCGGGCCGTGATCGCCCGCACGGTCGAGGCGATCCGGGAGGCGGGCGGCACGGCGCCCGTCGGCTGGCACACCCGTTCGGCGACATCGGTGAACACGCGCCGCCTCCTGCTGGAGCATGGCGGCTTCCTCTACGATTCCAACGCCTACAACGACGACCTGCCGTACCTGGTCGAGGCCGGCGGCGGGCGGCGGCACGTGGTGCTGCCCTACGCCTTCGACACCAACGACATGCGCTTCCAGCGCGGCGGTGGCTTC
Source organism: Enterovirga sp. CN4-39 (assembly GCF_049446235.1). Lineage (NCBI taxonomy): Bacteria > Pseudomonadati > Pseudomonadota > Alphaproteobacteria > Hyphomicrobiales > Methylobacteriaceae > Enterovirga > Enterovirga sp. CN4-39. Next base: position 48,520 of record NZ_JBMSEF010000025.1, read on the forward strand.
GTCTTCGCGGAGGATTTCGCCCGCTACTGCATCGAGGCGTTCGACCGGCTCTACGAGGAAGGCGCGAAGGCGCCCCGCATGCTCTCGGTCGGCCTGCACCTGCGGATCATCGGACGCCCCGGCCGCATCGGCGGCCTCGAGCGGTTCCTCGCGCACGCCGCGTCGCGTCCAGGGGTGTGGTTCGCCCGCCGGGACGCGATCGCCCGGCACTGGCTCGCGGAAAGCGGCCCGGCCTAGCGTCAGGCCGGCGGTATGGTCGCCCGCACCTTCTCCTGCAGCTTGGCCATGCCGCCGACCCAGCGGTCGTAGTTCTCGACCTTGCGCCGCATGTAATCGGCGACCTGGCCGTGCGGCAGGATGAGGAACCGGCCCTCCTCGATGCCCCTAAGGGCCGCCTCGGCGACGTCGTCGGCGCTCATCACGCCGTCGCCCGATTCCGGCCCCTTCGGGATGGAGCGGAGGAGGGGAGTATCCACGCCCTGGGGGCACAGGAGCGAGACGCCGATGCCATGGGCGCGATGCGCGATGGCGAGGCTTTCGGCGAAGCCCACCGCGGCGTGCTTGGTCGTCGAATAGGCGGCGCTGCCGATCTGCGACAGGAGGCCGGCCGCCGAGGCGGTGATGAGGAAGTGGCCGGCGCCCCTCTCGCGCATGCCGGGCACGAGGTGCCGCGCCGCGTAGACATGCGACATGACGTTGACGGCCCAGCTGCGCTGCCACACGTCGTTCGACTGGGCCGCAACGTTCTCCGCCTGCTGGTCGAAGCCGGCCGCGATCCCGGCATTCGAGCAGAAGATCGCGATCGGTCCGTACTGGCTCTCGACCTCCTCGACGAGGGCCGCGATCTGGTCCTCGGAGGAGACGTCGCAGCGCCTGCCCACGCCGCCGATCTCGGCCGCAACCGACGCGGCTGCCGCCTCGTCGAGATCCGCCGCCACGACCTTCTCGGCTCCGGCTCGCGCGAAGGCCCGGCAGAGCGCCGCCCCGATCCCGGCGCCGCCCCCAGTCACGACGACGACAGATCCCTTCACCCTCATGATTTCCCTCCCTGGCGGTCGGCGGCGCGTGCCGACCGGGCCTCGTTCAGGTCCTGGGCGTGCGCTGCTTCAGGCCGCGCGTATCGACCAGCTCCTCGGCCGACACGTTCTTGGCCAGCTCGATGAGAGCGCCCTTAGCGATCTTGTTCGACCCCGTCATGGGGTGCTCCTCGACGAAGCGGATCCAGCCGGGGGCCTTGTAATAGGCGAGCTTCTCCAGGCACCAGGCCACGAGGGCCGAGGCCAGCTCCGGCCCGGGCGGGTGACCGGGCTTCAGCTGCACGAAGGCCAGCACCTCCTCCTCCCGGATCGGGTCGGGGTAGGGGATCACGCCGGTCCGCTCCACGGCCGGATGCTGGTCCAGCACGGCTTCCACTTCCGCGGCCGCGATGTTCTCGCCGGAGCGGCGCACGATGTTCTTCTTGCGGTCGACGAAGCAGATGCTGCCGTCCGGCTCCATCACGGCGACGTCGCCCGTGTGGAACCAGCCGCCCTCCCAGGCTTTCGCGGTCGCCTCGGGGTCGTTCAGGTATTCCGTGAAGAAGCCGTAGCGCGGATCCTCTCCCGCGAACCGGACCCCGAGCTCGCCCGGCCTGCCCGGGGGGAGGGGGACGGAATTGTCGTCCAGAATGGCGGCTTCGAGCCCGTTGATGGCCCGGCCGAAGCTGTAGAGATCGGGGTGGTAGGGCTCGTGCGCGTTGAAGATGCAGCGCCCGGTCTCCGTCATGCCCCAGCCTTCGCTGAACTCGATGCCGAAGCGGCTCTCGAAGGCCTTGCGCAGAACCGGATCGCCGCCGCCGCCGCCAAGCCCGAGCCGGATATTGTGCTGGCGCTCCTCGGGTACCGGCTCCTGCTTGAGCAGGGTCGCGAGCACGACGCCGAGATAGTGCAGGACCGTGGCGCGAGTCGCGACGACGTCCTTCCACAGGCGCTTGGGCCGGAAGCGCTCCGGCTGGATCAGGCACCCGCCCGCCGTCATGATGCCCATCGTGGTGAGGGCGAGGCCCGCCATGTGGAACATCGGGACCGTGGAATAGAGACGCTCCTGCCCGAAGGTGAAGCGCTGCCGGCCGCCATAGCCCGAGTACCAGATGCCGGTGGACAGGAAGTAGCGGTTCGAGAGCACGCAGCCCTTCGGCCGGCCGGTTGTCCCGGACGTGTAGAGGATCGCGGCCTCGCTGGTCGCGCCCGGGAGGGTCGCGAGCTGCGGCCGGGAGGGTGCGGGCAGCCGCCCGCCTTCGACGTCGGCCGCGAGGGCGATCCTGACGTCGCTGCGGCCCGCCTGCTCGAGCAGAGAAGCCACCTTCTCGCGCCAGACCGGAAGGGTCAGGATGATTTCGGGCTGCGAGCTTTCCAGCAACCAGGCGAGCTCGCCGGCACGGAAATCGGGGTTGATGGGGACGATCGAGGCCCCGACCGCATTCAGGGCGAACCAGTGGTGGAACACCTCCGGCCGGTTCTCCAGGAGGGCCGCGACCCGGTGGCCATGGCCGTAGCCGGCGGCCCGATATGCGGCCGCGAGCCGCTCGACCCTGCGGCCGGTCTCGCCGTAGGTGTATTCGGCGCCGTCGGGCAGGTAGTCGCGCGCGGGATCCGCCGGGATGCAGAGGAAGGGCGCATCCGGCCGCGCCTCCGCATGGGCCATGAAATAGGACGCGATCGTGTACATTCGCGGAACCGAGTGATGGCTTAGGAACGGAACGACGGAGGATCGTCGTAGAGCGTGATGGCGCTGCGGAGCGCTTCGAGGAGAGACTGCCAGTTCTGGCGGATGACGGCGGACGAGCCGCCGACGCCCAGGACGACCGGGCGCCCTCCGACCGTCTGGGCGAGCCGGAGCGCGACGACCCCCGCCCCCTGCGTGACGGCGTCGGCCGAGACGGCAAAGCCGCGCGTACGCACCTCGTCGACGCGGGCGAGCAGGTCCGGCAGCCGGAGGTCCGGCGCACGCTCCGGGACGGCGCGGATCCGGTCGAAACCGGCCGCGATCTGCTCGTCCGTCATGCCGGCCAGGAGCGAGAGGCCCGCGCCGGAATTGTGAAGCGGCCGCCTCGTGCCGGGCGGCACGTATAGGCGCATCGGGTTCGTTGCCTGGATGACATGGGCATAGACGACCGCCCAATCCTGGAAGACGCCGAACAGCACCGTCTCGCCCGTCTGGGCAGAGAGATGCCGCATCATGTTGGTCAGGCGCTGGTCGACGAAGAAATACTCGCTCAGCCACTGGCCGAGCAGCGCGACCCGGACGGTCGGGAGGTAGCGGCGCGTGCTTTCCTCCTGCTCCAGGTAGCCGTGGCGCGCCATGTCGGCGAGCAGGACCGAGGTGCTCGATTGCGGGAGCGCGAGGCTCGCGGAGATCTCCTTCACGTTCAGGGCGCGCCGCTCGCGCTCGAAGAGCTCGAGCACGGCGAAGACCCGTCCGGCGGATTTCACGGCCCGTTCCGCGCGGCCCCGTTCAGGCGATGTCTCCGGCATGAGCTCCAAAGGTCCCGGACCGTGCATTCACCGGGCCCTCGGAGCCTTCAGCGTGCGCTCGAACAGGCTGAACATGCGCTCCCAGTGACGCTCGGCGGCCGGCTTATCGTAGACGGCGCGGCCCGGGAACGCGAAGCCGTGGATGACGCCGGGATAGATATCCACGCGATGTTTGACGCCGGCGTCGCTCAGGATCTGCCGCAATTGCTCGACCTGCTTGAGGGGAGCCCAGTGGTCATCCTCGGCGCAGGCGAACTCGATCTCGCCGGTGATGCGACCGGTCGTCAGGTGCGGCGATTGCGGGAACTTCGTGATGTGCCCGGAGCCGTAGACCGACATCGTCGCCGCGAAGGCGTCCGGCAGCCGGCCGGCATTCGCGTAGACGAACTGCCCGCTCATGCAATAGCCGACCTGCCCATAGGGCTGAGGCGCGGCATCCGGCTCCTTCGCGAGCGCGCCGAGGAGCGCCTCGGTGTCGGCCACGACCATGTCGTTGTTGACCGACTTGATCATCTCCCACAGCCGGGTCTTCTCCGGACCCGGCTCGTGGATCTTGTCCGGGTCGATATAGACGTCGTCGATGCCGTCCGTCCGGTAGTAGAGGTTGGGCATGGCGACGAAGTAGCCGACCGTGCCGATGCGCCGGCACATGTCGTAGAGCTCCTCGCGGATCCCGATCGAGTCCTGGAAGAGGATGACGACCGGATGGGGGCCACCCTCCTCAGGGGCCGTGACGAAGACCTCCATGGTCCCGTCACGGGTTTCGACCTTGATGATCTTCTCTTTCATGCGTCCCTCTGGTCAGACGGCGGCGCGGCGCGCCGTCAGGACTTCTTCATGAGCGGGCACTTGCTCTCGGAGCGCGGGATGTTGGCGTCCTCGCCCGAGATCGTCGCCACGACGTCGTAGTAGTCCCACGGCGCCTTCGACTGCTCCGGGCTCTTCACGCGCAGCAGGTAGTAGTCGTGGATGTGCATGCCGTCCTCGCGGACATGGCCGTTCTTGGCGAAGAAGTCGTTGACCGGCAGCGAGCGGATCTTCTCCAGGACCTTTGCGGTCTCCGTGGTCCCGGCAGCCTGGACAGCCTTCAGGTAGTGCATCGTCGCCGAATACAGGCCGGCCTGGACCATGGTGGGCATGCGGCCGATCTTGTCGAAGAAGCGCTTGCCGAACTTCCGGGAATCCTCGTCGCGATCCCAGTAGAAGGCCTCGGACATGTAGAGGCCCTGCGCGTTGGCGAGGCCGGCGGCATGCGTGTCGGTGATCTGAAGCAGCAGCGCCGCCGCCTTCACCTTGCTGCCCTTGCCCAGCACGCCGAACTCGTGCGCCTGGCGCAGGGCCGTCGCGACGTCGAGGCCGGTATTGGCCAGCCCGAGGACGCTCGCGCCCGAGCTCTGCGCCTGCAGCAGGAAGGACGAGAAGTCGTTCGTGCCGAAGGGGTGGCGGGCGGAGCCGAGGACCTTGCCGCCGAGCTGCTTGACGACGGACGACGCGTCATTCTCGAGCGCGTGGCCGAAGGCGTAATCCGCCGTGAGGAAGAACCAGTCCTTGCCGCCCTGGTCCACCAGCGCCTTCGCGGTGCTGCGGGCCAGCGTGTAGGTGTTGTAGGACCACTGGAAGCTGTTGGGCGAGCACTTCTCGTTCGTGAGCGCCGACGTCCCGACCGAGGACGCGATCATGATCTTGTTCTTCTCGCGCGTGATCTCGGAGACCGCGAGAGCGACGGCCGAGTTCGACAGATCGAGGATCACGTCGACGTTCTCGGTGTCGTACCACTTGCGGGCAATGCCCGAGCCGATGTCCGGCTTGTTCTGATGATCGGCCGAGATCATCTCGATCGGGGCGCCCAGCAGCTTCCCGCCGAAATCCTGGATCGCCATCTTCACGACTTCGACGGAAGCCGGCCCGGACGCGTCCGCATATTGTCCGGACTGGTCGTTCAGGACGCCGAGCTTCACCGGCTTCGTCGGTGCCTGCGCATGCGCGGCCGTCAGCCCCGCAGCGATCACGACCGATGCAATCAACCCTCTCATCCGGCTCCCTCCGTTTGCCAAGTTTGCGGCGAACCTGATGGGCGGGAAGGCGCATGTCAATCACGGTGATAGAATGAAATAATCACATATGAGATTTGATGTGATCGTGGCCTGCGCTGTTAGGGTATGAATCATATACGTAATCTCAATGGGGCTTATAGTGGATTGACGTGCCGTTGCGATCGTTGGACAAGGGCCGCGATGCTGCACAAGACGATCCGTCTCGACCCGGTCGAGAAGCGACCCGAATTCGATGCGCTCCGACGCGAGGTGCGCGCCTTCCTGGCCGAGGTCGGCCAGGAGCGGAACCTGTCTCGAACGAACTGGAGCTCCTTCGATCCGGAGTTCAGCCGCCTCTGCGGCCAGCGCGGCTACATCGGAATGACGTGGCCGAAGCGCTATGGCGGCCGCGACGCGAGCCCGATCCAGAAATACGTCGTGAACGAGGAGCTGATCGCGGGCGGTGCGCCCCTCGGCGCCCACTGGGTGGCCGACCGCCAGTCCGGGACCCAGATCCTGCGGCACGCGACGGCGGAGGTCCGGGAGGACATCCTTCCCCGGATCGTGCGCGGCGAGTGCTATTTCGGGATCGGCATGAGCGAGCCCGGCTCGGGGTCGGACCTCGCCAGCGTCCAGATGAAGGCGCGGCGCGGGGAGGGCGGCTGGGTTCTCTCCGGGCGCAAGCTCTGGACGACCAACGCGCATCGCGTCCACTACCTGATCGCGCTGGCGCGGACCTCGCCGGCGACCGAGAAGGACCGGCGCGCAGGCCTGAGCCAATTCATCGTCGACATGTCCTCGCCGGGCCTCGACGTACGGCCGGTCTACGACCTCGTCGGCAATCACGAATTCAACGAGCTGACCTTCGACGACGTCTTTGTCCCCGACAGCCACATGCTCGGCGGGGAGGGCGACGGCTGGAAGCTGGTGACCGGCGAACTCGCCTTCGAGCGGAGCGGGCCGGACCGCTACCTCTCCAACGCGCAGCTGCTCCTGGGGGCGGCCGACCGGCTGAGCTCGGAAGCGTCGGCCAGCGACGTCGCCGGATTGGGCCGGCTGATCGCGCATCTCGCATCCCTGCGACGGATGTCCGGCTCTGTCGCCGGCATGCTGGATCGCGGGCTGATGCCGAATGCGGAGGCGGCGCTCGTGAAGGACGTCGGCACCCGCTTTGAGCAGGAGGTGCCGGAAGTCGTCCGCAAGATGCTCTCCGCCTCCCGCCGGCGCGGCGAGGACGATGCCGAATTCGAAGCGCTCACCAGGGAGATGATCCTGACCGCGCCCTGCTACACGATCCGCGGCGGGACCACCGAAATCCTCCGCGGCATCATTGCCCGGGACCTCGGCCTCCGATGAGCGATCTCGCCCTCCTGGAAGAAAGCGCCGACCGCTTCTTCGCCGACACCTTCGGTCCGGCGGTCGCCGGCGATGGTCTCGATTCCGCCGGCCTCGCCCGGATCTGGCCCGAGATCGACGCGATGGGTTTTCCGCTCGCGGCGGTGCCCGAGGAACTCGGTGGTGCCGGCATGACGCGGGCCGATGCGAGTGTCGTGGCCCGCATCGCGGCGGCCCATCTCGCGCCCGTGCCGCTCGCGGAGACGATGCTGGCTGCGTGGCTCCTGGCCGATGCCGGTGCGACGCCCGTCGACGGCATCGCGACCGTAGAGGCCGGGCTGGAAGGCCCCTCGCTCGAGCTCACGGCTGCGGGCGAAGGCTACGCCGTCTCGGGTATTCTGCGCGACGTGCCTTGGGGACGCGAGGCCCAGACCCTGGTCGCGGTGGCGCGGCTCGGGGAGGCTGCCGCGCTGGTGCGCCTCTCCGCCGCCGAGCTCGGCTGGCAGGACCGCGCCAACATCGCGGCCGAGCCCCGTGCCTCCGTCACCCTGGCGGCCCAGGCTCTTTCCCGGGATGCGGTTCTCCCGCTGCCGGAAGGCTACGACGCCCGCCGGCCGGCGCTCATGCTGGCGGCGTTGCGGGCGTCGCAGCTCGCCGGGGCCATGCAGCGGGTCCTGGCGCTCGCGATCGACTACGCCAATACGCGCGTCCAGTTCGGGCGCCCGATCGGGCGCTTCCAGGCGGTGCAGTACCTCCTGTCGGAAGCGGCCGGGCACGTTGCGGCGGCCTCCGCGGCCGCGGACGGCGCTGCGAGCCACCTCGACGATCCGGACACGGACGCGCTGGAGCTCGCGACCGCTGCCGCGAAGTCGCGGGCCGGTGAGGCCGCGACGCGTGTCGCCGCCATCGCCCACCAAGTCTTCGGAGCCATCGGCTTCACCCGCGAGCACGAGCTTCACCTCGCGACGCGGCGCATGTGGGCCTGGCGCGAAGAGGCCGGCGACGAGGTGTTCTGGAACGAGCGTCTCGGCGCGATCGCCCGCGGGGCCGGCAGTGTCCGGCTCTGGGAGCGTCTGACGGCCCTCTGAGCAAGCAATACGGACATTCGGGAGGAGATTCGATGAGCCTGGCACAGCAGCATTCCGCCGCGCAGCCGCCCGAGGAAGCGGCCGCGCCGCTGCTCTTCACGCCCCTGCAACTGCGGGGCCTGACGCTGAAGAACCGCGTGATGCTGTCGCCGATGGCGATCTACGGGGCCAAGAACGGCTTCACGAGCGACCTTCACCTCATCCACTACGGACGCTTCGCGCTCGGCGGCGTCGGGCTCATCTTCGTCGAGAACACGGCCGTGACGGACGAGGGGCGCATCACCCATGGCTGCCCGGGCCTCTGGCGGGACGAGCAGGCGGATAACCTGAAGCGCATCACGGCCTTTGCGCATGAATGCGGCGCGGCGATCGGCATCCAGCTCAGCCATTGCGGCCGCAAGGGCTCGTCGCAGCGGCCCTGGCATGGCGGCATGCCGCTCGGCGAAGCCGACCTCGCCGCCCGCGAAGAGCTCTCCTGGCCGATCCGCGCCTCCTCGTCGGAGCCATTCGATTCCGGCTGGCCGTCCCCCAAGGAACTGACCGTCGCGGAGATCGACGAGCTGGTCGAGGATTACCGCCGCGCCACGATCCGGGCGCGCGACGCCGGGTTCGATGTCGTGGAGATGCACTGCGCCCACGGCTACCTGCTGCACTCCTTCCTGTCGCCGCTCGCCAACACCCGGACCGACGATTACGGCGGCTCGCTCGAGAACCGCATGCGGCTGCCGCTGCGCATCGCCGCCGCCATGCGGGCGGAATGGCCCGAGGATCGTCCGATCTTCACGCGCATCTCGTCCGTGGACGGCATCAACGTGGGCTGGTCGATCGACGACTCGGTTGCGTTCGCCCGTGAGCTGAAGGCGGTCGGTGTCGACGTGATCGACTGCTCCTCGGGCGGCATGAAGCTGCCGCGCGGCCAGTCGCTCGTCTCCCGCACGCGCGGCTTCCAGGTGCCCTTCGCCGGCCGCATCCGGCGCGAGGTCGATATCCCCACCGTGGCGGTCGGGCTGATCCGCGACGCCGAATATGCCGAATCCGTTCTCGCCGAGGGCGATGCCGACCTGATCGCGATCGGCCGCGAGGCGCTGTTCAACCCCAACTGGGCGGTCGGCGCGGCGCTGGAACTGAAGGGCGGCAGCGGCTGGGAAGACTGGCAGGAGCGCTACGGCTGGTGGCTGGAGCGGCGCTCGATCCAGCAGGGCGACGTGTTCGGCCGCAAGGCCGGCTGACCCGCCTGCGCCGCGATGAGCTCCTACGAGCAGATCACGTACGGCGTCGCCGAGCGGGTCGCGACGGTCACGCTGAACCGTCCCGAGCGGATGAACGCCTGGACGGCCGTGATGGCCCGGGAGGTGCAGGACGCCGTGGAGGCGGCCGGCGCCGACCCGGAGATCCGGGCCATCGTCATCACGGGGGCGGGGCGCGGCTTCTGCGCGGGAGCGGACGTCTCCGCCATCGACGCCGGCAAAAAGCCGGCACCCGTGCCTGACCGCGGCAGCGGCGACGACGACCAGCGCTACAGCTATCTGCGCACCTCGCCGAAGCCGATCATCGCGGCGATCAACGGCGCGGTGGCGGGCGTCGGCCTCTGCATCGCACTCTATTGCGACATCCGCTTCATTGCGGCCGGCGCCAAGGTCACGACAGCCTTCGCGCGTCGCGGCCTCGTGGGGGAGCACGGCATCGCCTGGCTCCTTCCGCGCCTCATCGGGCCGATGAACGCGGCCGATCTGCTCATGACCGCCCGCGTGATCCAGGCCGAGGAGGCGGACAGGCTGGGGCTCGCCCGCCTGCTGCCTGCGGAGGACTTCTCGGCTGCGGTGCATCGCTATGCGGCCGAGCTCGCAAACCTCTCCTCGCCGCGCGCCGTCGGCATCATCAAGCGCCAGCTGCGCGAGGCGTGGAGCCAGCGCTTCGGCGAAGCCGTCCAGACGGCCGAGGCCGAGATCGAGCTATGCCGCGGCACGGAGGATTTCCGTGAGGGCGTCGCGCATTTCCTCGAGAAGCGCCCGCCCGCCTTCACGGGCCGCTGACCCAGCATCTGACCAGGCGGCGGATCCCGCACGAGCGCTCCCCGCCTGATGTGGAAACAAGGAACACTTTCATGAGCGACGTCCTCGTCAGCACCTCCGGTTACGTCGGCATCGCCGAGATGAACCGGCCGCCGGACAACTTCTTCGACAAGGAGCTCATCGGGGCTCTCGCCGACGCCTTCGACGGCTTCGTCCAGCAGGGGATGCGGTCGATCCTGCTCTGCGCGGCCGGCAAGAACTTCTGCGCCGGCGCGAATTTCCGGAAGCCCGCGAGCGACACGGTCGGCGACTCCGAGGATCGCGGGACGGACCATCTCTACCGCCATGCCGTCCGGCTGTTCCGCTGCCCGATCCCGATCGTCGCGGCCGTCCAGGGCGCCGCGATTGGCGGCGGCCTCGGCGTCTCGATGGTGGGAGATTTCCGCGTCACGTCCGAGCGCTCGCGCTTCTCGGCGAATTTCAACCGGCTCGGCTTCCATCCGGGCTTCGGGCTGAGCGTGACGCTGCCGCGCGTGCTCGGGCCGCAGAAATCTGCGCTCCTGTTCTACACCGGACGCCGGATCACCGGCACGGAGGCGCATGAGCTCGGCCTCGTCGACGTGCTGGCCCCGGACGAGCGACTGCGCGAGACCGCACTGGAACTCGCGACCGAGATCTCGCAATCCTCGCCGCTGGCCGTGCAATCGACACGCGCCACGCTCCGCGGCGATCTCGCCGACCGGATCGCGGCCGCAACCGAGCACGAGCTCAAGGAGCAGGAGAAGCACTTCGCGACCGCCGATTTCCAGGAGGGCGTGAAGGCGATGGCCGAGCGGCGGATCCCGAATTTCCAGGGACGCTGAAGCCCGCTTGGAGCGGCTTGAGGGGAGGGTGATCGAGTGAAGCTGTTCGTCTTCGATTGCGGTGCCGTGGGGCTGCCCTACCGGGCGGTCCTTGATGGCGAGCCCGGCAACATCTCGGTGCCGGTGCCGTCCTTCCTCATCCAGCACGCCCGGGGGAACGTCCTCTTCGATACCGGACTGCATCGCGAGATGGCGGTGGATTCCGTCGGGCGTCTTGGGCCGCTTTCGCGGTTCATGACGATCGAGATGACGCCGGAGCAGCATATCCTCCCGCTCCTCGCGACGGTCGGCATGGGCCCGGGGGATATCGACCTCGTCGTCAATTCCCACCTGCACAACGACCATTGCGGCGGCAACGAAGCCTTCCCGGACGCGACGATCGTCCTGCAGCGAGCGGAATGGGAAGCGGCCCACGATACCGCCACGGCGGCGAAGTCCGGCTACGACCCGCGCGACTTCGACCACGGCCAGGAGCTTCGGCTCCTCGACGGCGACACGGACCTGTTCGGCGACGGGAGCGTGCGGCTCCTCTCGACGCCCGGCCACACGCCTGGGCATCAGTCGATGCTGCTCGAGGCGGGCGGCCGCAAGCTGCTTCTCACGGCGGATGCCTGCTACCTGAAGCGCTCCATGGACGAGGTGAAGCTGCCTCGGATCCTGGCGGATGCGGCGAAGACCGAGGCCTCGCTGCGGCGGCTCCGCGAGATGCGCGAGGCAGGGCTGGAGACGATCTACGGGCACGACCCGGAGCAATGGGCCGGGCTGCCGAAGGCGCCAGCCGCGATCTGGTCGTGACTTCCCCTCATTGAACGAGAGTACGGCATGAAGATCTGGCACCAGGGCTTCGTCGATTTCGGCAAGACGCCCGTCTACCGGGCGTCCTTCGAAGCCCACCTCGCGGCCGTGATCCCGTCCGAGGCCACCGTCGTGCTGCACGGGCTGAAGCCCGGCACCTTCGGCGAGAGCTACACGCCGATCGAGGCGCTGGCCCATCCCTATATCGCGCGGCTCCTCGACAATCAGATCTGCGAGGCGGCGCTCGCCGCGGAGGCTGCGGGCTATGATGCGATGGCCATCAACTGCTTCTACGACCCCGGGCTGCGGGAGGCGCGCACCCTCGTCGACATTCCCGTGGTCAGCTTGTTCGAGACCTGTCTCCTGACGGCCTGCTCGCTCGGCAAGTCGGTCGGGATGATCGCCCTCAACGAGGACCAGTGCGAGAAACACCGCGAACTCGCGGCGGCCTACGGGATGTCGGAGCGCCTCGCCGCGACGGTGCCGATGTCGCCGGGCATCGACGAGTACATGCTCGAGGCCGATGCCGAAGCGGCGCGGCCGATCTTCGACGGCTTCCGCCGGGCCTGCGAAACCCTGGTTGCGGCGGGCGCAGAGGTCATCGTACCCGGCGACGGCGTCCTCAACGACTTTGTCTGGCGGCACCGCCTCGATGCCGGCGGCGCGACCCTGATGGATGCGGCGGGCACGCTGATCCACCATGCCGCCTATCTGGTCGGTCTTCGGCGCTCGCTCGGGACCTCGATCAGCCGCTGCCGGCACTTCCCGCGTCCCCCGGCCGCGATGCTCGACCATTTCCGGGCGCTGGACGGACGGCAGGGAGAGGCCGAGGCCGCCTATTCCGGGCGAGGGGAGGTCCGGCGGCAGGTGATCGGCGACGACAAGGTCGTCGCTATCTGAACGGGCTTCCGCTTGCCGCGGGCCGGACGGGCAGGCACTCTCGCGGCCGTTCGGCGGCAGATGCGGGCGAGGGCGGGGCAGGATGAGTTTCGGCGGGGTATCTGAGGCGGGTGGTCGGCTGGCGATGCTGGCGGAGCGGGTCGGGGCGCGCCTCGTCGAGCGCGGCGAGACCGTCGCGGTCGCCGAATCCTCGGCTGGCGGGCTGATTGCCGCCGCGCTGCTGGCCGTCCCTGGCGCATCGCGCTTCTTCCTGGGCGGCGCGGTGGTCTACACCGTGAACGCCCGCGAGGGGCTGCTCGGCATCTCGGCCGAGGACATGATGGGCTTACGCTCGTCGTCGGAGCCCTACGCGCAATTGCTGGCCGCCCGCGTTCAGGCACGCCTCGGCGCGAGCTGGGGGCTGGCCGAGACCGGGGCCGCGGGCCCATCCGGCAACCGGTACGGCGACCCGGCAGGCCACAGCTGCATGGCCGTGGCCGGCCCTCGGTCCTCCGTTGCGACGCTCCGGACGGGCGATGCCGACCGGGCCGCCAACATGCAGGTCTTCGCGGCAGCGGCGCTCGAGCAGCTTGCCGCGGCGCTGGACGGATAGGCGGGCTCCTCGCCGCCTCACGCCTCCCGCAGGCGGGGGCGAAGGCGTCCGTTTCGCAGGACGTCGAGATTCACGAAGATCGCGGCAGCCGCGCTCATGAGCGCGAGCACGCTCCAGGTGATCGCGTAGACGAGATGGTTGTTGTTGAAGGACAGCACCGTCAGGCCCGCGGCGGGCAGGCCCGTCACGCCCGGCACGCGCTGGGCGTCGATGAAGAAGGGTGCGACCTGCGTCAGGCCGCGCGAGGCCGAGATCGCGGCGACGTCCCGTGAGAACCAGCGATCGGCGGCCGGGTCGTTCGAGCGCAGGAAGCCGCCGCCCGGTTCGGGCAGGCGCAGCAATCCCGTAACGGCCACGTCCCCCTCGTCCGTCGGGCGCCAGAAGGCGGGGTCGCGCTTCTCCGTCGGCACGAAGCCGCGGTTGACGAGGACGGTCGTGCCGTCGTCCCGGACCAGCGGCGTGAGCACCCAGAAGCCGCCGCCGAACTCGGTCAGGGCCTGCACGAGCGCCGAGCGATCCTGCAGCCAGCGCCCGGTGACGGTCACGCGGCGGTACTCGTCCGATGCTGCCGAGACGTCGGGCCAGCGCTCGGGGCCGGGCGCGGCGGTCGGAGCCGCATGGACGCGCGCCTCGATGCGGGCGATCAGGTCGAGCTTCCAGGCGCGCCGGTGGACCTGCCACACGGCGAGGGAAACGAGCCCGGCCACGATCAGGATCGCGACCAGGTCGAAGAGAAGGAGCGCGGCCAGGCGCCTGCCGGTCAAGGCTTCGTCAGCGCCTCGTGCGGCGCCATCGGCATCATGTTCTGGTCCATGTGGTACATGACCCAGATCGAGCCGGCCAAGGTGATCACGACGAGCGTGAGCGTGAAGACGAGGGCCATGAAGGTCCAGCCGCCCTCCGACTTCGTGTTCATGTGCAGGAAGTAGATCATGTGGACCACGATCTGCACGGCCGCGAAGGCCATGATGACGATGCTGGTCGTAAGCGTGCTGTCGAGCACGTTGCCCATCACGAGCCAGAACGGGATGGCCGTGAGGATCACGGACAGGACGAAACCCGTGATGTAGCCCTTCAGGGTGCCGTGCGGGGCGTGATCGTGCGGCTCGGCGCCATGCGCCGTCCCGCTCCCGGCTCCTCCGCCGTCCGGCATCCGGTCGAGAGCGCCGCCTGCCGATGCGCTCATCTCATGGCTCCCATCAGGTAGACGAAGGTGAACACGCCGATCCAGACGACGTCGAGGAAGTGCCAGAACATCGACAGGCACAGGAGGCGGCGCTGGTTGTCGGCGATCAGCCCGTAGCGGCGGACCTGGACCATCAGGGTGACGAGCCAGATCGTCCCGAACAGGACGTGCAGCCCGTGCGTGCCGACGAGGGCGAAGAACGAGGACAGGAAGGCGCTGCGCTGGGGCGTCGCGCCCTCGCGGATCAGATGGGCGAACTCGTAGAGCTCCACGGCGAGGAAGGCGGCGCCGAACAGGCCGGTCACGGCCAGCCAGCGCAGGGTCGCGTCGACGCGGTTCTTCGCCACCTCGAGCATGGCGAAGCCGTAGGTGATCGACGAGATCAGCAGGAGCGCCGTGTTCAGGGCGACGAGCGGCAGGTTGAACAGGTCCGCGCCCGAAGGGCCCGCCGCGAAGTTCCGGCCGAGCACGCCGTAGGTGGCGAAGAGGACCGCGAACAGCAGGCAGTCGCTCATCAGGTAGAGCCAGAACCCGATCAGCGTCCCGCCGTCGCCGTGGGCGTGATCTTCCTGCTCGTAGAAGACCGGCGCGGTCGCGCCGGGCGGAGCTGTCACCTCGTGCATCGGATCAGGCTCCCGCCGCGAGTTGCGCGGTTCTCTGTTTCTCGAACCGAAGGACCTCCTCGACCGGGATGGTGGTGTCCCGGTTGTAGTTGAAGGTGTGGAGAATGGCGGTCGCCAGGAGGGCGATGCAGGACAGGGCCGCGAGCCACCAGATGTACCAGACGAGCGCGAAGCCGAGGACGGTGCTGAACCCCGCCAGCACGATCCCCGCGGCCGTGTTCTTGGGCATGTGGATCGGCCTGTAGCCTCCCATCGGGCGGTCATAGCCACGCTGCTTCATGTCCCACCACGCATCGAGGTCGTGCACCACGGGCGTGAAGGCGAAGTTGTAGGGCGGAGGGGGCGAGGAGGTGGACCATTCGAGGGTCCGCCCGCCCCATGGATCGCCCGTCAGGTCGCGGAGCTGCTCGCGCTTGAAGAAGCTCACGACGAGCTGAATCACGAAGGCCAGGATCCCGCACATGATGATGAAGACGCCGACGGCCGCGACCGTCAGGTAGGGCTGCACGGCCACGTCGGCGAAGTGCTGCGTGCGGCGCGTCACGCCCATCAGGCCCAGGGCGTAGAGCGGCCCGAACACCGTCCAGAAGCCGATCAGCCAGCACCAGAAGCTCGCATAGCCCCAGAACGGGTCGAGCTTGTAGCCGAAGGCCTTGGGGAACCAGTACTGGACGCCCGCCAGCAGCCCGAACACCACGCCGCCGATGATGACGTTGTGGAAATGGGCGACCAGGAACAGGCTGTTGTGGAGGACGAAGTCCGCCGGCGGCACCGCGAGGAGCACGCCCGTCAGCCCGCCGAGCACGAAGGTCGGGATGAAGCCCATCACCCAGATGAACGGCTCCTCGAACCGGATGCGCCCGCGATACATCGTGAACAGCCAGTTGAAGACCTTCGCGCCGGTCGGGATGGAGATGATCATCGTCGTGATGCCGAAGAAGGCATTGACGCTGGGGCCCGCGCCCATCGTGAAGAAGTGGTGCAGCCAGACGAGCCAGGACAGGATCGCGATGACGGCCGTGGCGTAGACCATCGACGTGTAGCCGAAGAGGCGCTTGCCGCAGAACGTGGCCACCACTTCGGAAAAGATGCCGAAGGCCGGCAGGATGAGGACGTAGACCTCCGGATGACCCCAGATCCAGATGAGGTTCATGTACAGCATCGAGTTGCCGCCGAGGTCGTTCGTGAAGAAATGCGTCCCCACGTAGCGATCGAGCGTCAACAGAGCCAAGGTGGCGGTCAGAACAGGGAAGATCGTGACGATCAGCGCGTTGCTGGCGAGGGTCGTCCAGCAGAAGACCGGCATCTTCATCATGGTCATGCCGGGCGCGCGCATCTTGATGATGGTCGCGATCAGGTTGATGCCTGACAGCGTCGTGCCGACGCCTGCGACCTGCAGTCCCCAGATCCAGTAATCCACGCCCACGCCCGGGCTGTAGGCGGCTCCGGATAGCGGCGGATAGCCGAGCCAGCCGGTGCGGCCGTACTCGCCGATGAAGAGGGACGCCATCGTCAGGGCCGCGCCGCCGGCCGTCATCCAGAAGCTGAAATTGTTCAGGAACGGAAACGCCACGTCCCGCGCGCCGATCTGCAGCGGCATGATGTAGTTCATCACGCCCGTCACGAACGGCATGGCCATGAAGAAGATCATGATCGTGCCGTGGGCGGTGAAGATCTGGTCGTAGTGATGAGGCGGCAGGTATCCCTCGTTGGCGCCCACCGCGAGCGCTTTCTGGGTCACCATCATCAGGGCGTCCGCGAAGCCGCGGAGCAGCATCACGATCGCCAGGATGATGTACATGATGCCGATCTTCTTGTGATCGACACTGGTGAGCCATTCACGCCAGAGATAGCCCCACTGGCCGTACCAGGTGACTGCGCCGAGCAGCGCCGCCCCGACCAGGGCGACGACCGCGAAGGTCACCAGCAGGATGGGCTCGTGATAGGGGATCGCCTCGAGGGTCAGCCGCCCGAAGATGAGCTGCTGGAGGTCGATGTTCGAGAACATGCTGACGCTCTCCGGTCAGTGCTGGTGAGGCCCGGAGGGCGCGGTGTTCAGCTGCGGCGGCGCGGGAGTTCCCTGGCCCTCTGCGGGCGCGGGCCGGCCTACGTTCACGCCGCCGCGGGCCCGGTCCTGGTCGCGCGGCATGGCGCCTTCGGGCTGGGTCTCGCTCCTGGCGGGACGGCCGGAAGCCGGCACCGTGGCTCCGGAAGGCTCGTCGCCGCTTTCGAGGCGTCGAATGTCGTATTCGAGCCGCCGGCGGTTCTCCTCGCTGTCCGTGCCTGCTCCGCCCCTCCGGTCGATGTGGTGCATCTCGGTGGAGCACATCCGCCCCGGCTCGACGCACATGCCGAGGATCGCGTCCCAGAGGCCGTTCTCCACGCTGCCGTAGAACCGGACGGGCACCGCTTCGCTCGGCTTGTCGAGCTCGAGATAGGCGGCCCGATCGAGGGGCGCGCTGTCACGCTTCGCCTTGGCGATCCACTCGTCGAACCCTCCCTGGCTGGTGCCGAGGAAGCGGAACGTCATGCGTGAGAAGCCAGTCCCGCTGTATTGCCCGGACAGCCCCCTGTAGTCGCCTTCCTCGTTGATGACCGCATGGAGCTGCGTCTGCATGCCGGCCATCGTGTAGATCATGCCCGCGAGGGCCGGCACGTAGAAGGTGTTCCAGACCGAGGAAGACGTGAGCCTGAACGCGATCGGCCGGTTCACGGGCGCGGCCATCTCGTTGACGCTGGCGATCCCGTATTGGGGGTAGATGAAGAGCCATTTCCAATCGAGCGAGACCACCTGGACCTCGAGCGGCACGGTGTCGGGCGGCACGGGCTCGTCGGGGCCGACGCGGCTGAGAGGCCTGTAAGGATCGAGCGTGTGGGTGGAGACCCAGGTCATCGCGCCGAGCGCGATGATGATCAGCAGCGGAATGGTCCAGATGACCACTTCGAGCTGCGTCGAATGGTGGAATTCGGGATCGTAGGCCGCCTCGTCGTTGTTGGTCGAGCGATACCGCCAGCCGAACACGAAGGTCATGATGATGACCGGCACGATGACCAGCAGCATCAGGGCCGTGGAAGCGATGATGAGGTTCTTCTGCTGCACGGCGATGTAGCCGGACGGATCCATCACGGTCAGGTTGCAGCCGGCGAGCGCGCCGCAGAGGGCGAGCACGCCCGCGCTGCGCAGCAGCCTGCGCCTGGCCGGGTGACGAGGGCTGCGCGGCTCCGTCGAGAAAGTCATGGCGCTCGCTTGTGGATCGTCGCCGGCCTCGACGTGCGAGGCATGGTGGGGTGAGCGGTGTCCGGGGGTGCGCACGGTTCAGACCTGCCGGATCTCGGAACGCGACAGGCTCAGCGCGATCAGGGTCGTGACCGCCCCGGAGAGCAGGTACAGCCCGACCATGGCCAGTCCGTAGCGGGCCGCGAGGAACAGGACGATCAGCGGCGCGAAACCGGCCCCGAGGAGCCACGCGATGTCGCTCGTCAGCTCCGCTCCCGTGTAGCGGAAGCGCTGCGCCAGGCGCGCCGTCACGGCGCCGGAGGATTGTCCGTATGACAGCCCGAGGAGCGCGAAGCCCGCATTGACGTAGATGGTCTGCCCGATCGCGTTCTCCGGCACGATCAGGGGCGCGATGGTGCTGCAGATGGCGAAAACCGCGATCAGCCCCGCCGAGACGATCAGGAGCATGCGGCGCCCGATCTGGTCCGCGATCAGCCCGGAGGCGAAGACCCCGCCGGCGCAGATGAGGGCGCCGGAGCACTGGATCATCAGGAACTCGCCTGCCGAGCGGCTGGTGAACAGCGTGATCCAGCTGATCGGGAAGACTGTCACGAGATGGAAGAGTGCGAAGCTCGCCAGCGGGATCAGGGCCCCGATGAGGAGCTCCGGCGCATGATCGCGGATGAGCGGCAGGATCGGCGAGGGCTCGAGCCGCCGCATGTCCATCAGGCGGGCGAATTCATCCGTCGCGACCAGCCGCAGCCGCGCGAAGAGGGCCACGACATTGACCGCGAAGGCACAGAAGAACGGGTAGCGCCAGCCCCAGCTCAGGAAGTCCTCCTCGGAGAGGTTGAGGAGGAAGAAGGAGAACAGGCTCGCCGCCACCATGAAGCCGAGCGGGGCGCCGAGCTGCGGGATGGCGGCGTAGAAGCCGCGGCGCCCGACCGGCGCGTTGAGGGCGAGCAGCGAGGGGAGCCCGTCCCATGCGCCGCCGAGCGCGAGGCCCTGCCCGATGCGCAGGATGCTCAGGAGGTAGATCGCCCAGGCGCCGATCGTTCCGTAGCCCGGCAGGAACGACACGGCCATGGTCGAGAAGCCGAGGAGGAAGAGGGCGACGGTCAGCTTGACGCCGCGGCCATGGCGGCGGTCGATCGCCGTGAAGATGACGGACCCGATGGGCCGGGCGATGAAGGCGAGCGAGAAGAGCGCGAAGGAATAGAGCGTCGCCTGCAGGGGCTCCGCGAAAGGGAAGAACACCTTCGGGAACACCACCACGGACGCGATGGCGAAGACGAAGAAGTCGAAATATTCCGCCGCCCGCCCGATCACGACCCCGATGGCGATCTCGTTCGGCGAGACCTTGTGGTCGGTCGACACCAGCCGGGCATCCCGCTCCAGCGCCGCGGAGGAGGGTGTCGGCCCTTCCACGTGATCGATTGCCATCGGTGTGATCGCCTTGGGTCAGGGGGTGGCGGGAGGAGCGATGCCGGCGGGGTCCGGCGCTGGACGGCGGATCACTTCATGGCCGGAACCCGCTCCCGGCCGGGCTGCGCGGCTCGGCCGCGGGCGGCGGGCGAACACCGTCGTGACGCGGCAATGATCGGAAATTCGGCCCGCATTCTCGTCCTCTCCGGCGGCTTCACCCTAAACCCACCGGGAGCCGGCGCATTGATCTTGATTAATGCGGAGCGGAGAACGTGGCCGGCGCCAAGCCGGGATTTCTGCCCGTGCCGGCCGGTCCGGATCGTGCAGCGGGCGATATCGTCCGGATGCGGACGAGGCGGGCGGGACCGCGCCCAGGCGGGTGCCAGCCAGTCGGCATGGCCGGAAATGTCGAAGCGTTCGGCCTGTGATGCTGCCGTCACCCGTCCCGTCCGATCGCAGGTCGCGCGCGAGATACGAATCCCACGCGCCGCTGGGGCCTCTGAACGAGAGGAAACGCGCCGCCCCGAGGTAAGTTCCCGCAGCAGCGCTCCTCGCGGTCGGGCACCAGCCTCTCGACACGTGAACGAAACGGGAACAGAAACGGGCTGTCACCTGAGAGGATTCGGATGCCGGCGCTGATCCGCCTGTCGCAATACCCCTATGCCCGCCTCACGGTGGAATGCGGGCCCTGCGGCCGGCGGGGGCGCTACAGCGTGGCGCGGCTGGCCGAGAAACACGGCGCCGACATCCCGCTGCACACGCTGCTGCCGATCCTCACGGCGGGGTGCAAATGGCAGCGGAGGCCGGGCGACCCGCCGCCGCGGGCCTACGAGCCGCGCTGCCTCGCCCGCTTCCCGGACCTCGCGGCTTCGGGCCCGGAGGAGCCGGCGCCCGAGCGGCTGCGGGTGATCGACGGCGGGAGGGGGTGAGCGCCCCCGTTCCCGTCAGAGCCCGAAGCGGTAGGTGAAGCCACCGCGGATCAGGTTGCCCTCGGTGCGGAAGCGGGAGGCGAAGCCCGGCGCGCCGGGCACCTGCGGGGCGACGGCGATCGTCCGGCTGCCGAGGTCGTAATGCAGGTACTCGAACTTGAGGGTCGGCGCCGAGGACGTGATGCCGACGAGGCGCACGATGCTGAAATAGTTGAGGAAGCTGTCCTCCGGGATCGCGTATTCGATGCCGCCGCCGGCGACCCAGCCCGTCTCGACGCCCTGGAACGAGCCGGCCTGCGTGAGCACCGTCCCGCGCGGGCCGCCGAAGAACCCGGCCCGGTAATAGACGTCGCCGAAGCCGAAGCCGCCCGTGGCGTAGATCAGCACGCGGTCGAAGCCGTAGCCGAGGCGCCCGCGCACCGTGCCGAGCGTGTCGAGGTCCTGGCGGAAGCCCGCTTCCGCGAAGGCCGGGCCGGGGCCCGTGAAGGCGCGGCGGCGTTCGAGGTTCACCCAGGTCCCGTCGGCCGCAAGGCCGGCCACGAAGCCGTTGCCGGGCGTGAACTGCCAGTCGCAGCCGACGCCGCCGCCGATGGTGGTCATGCCGTCGTAATCGACCCGGAAGGCGCCCGGGCGAACCCCCGCCGCGACCGCGGCCACGCCGCCGGGCGTGGTGCCGACCGTCCTGACCGTGTTGCGGTCGCTCCAGGTATAGCCCGTCAGGAAGCCGACATTGCAGCCGCTCCAGCTGAACAGCGGCGGCGGCACCACGGGCGGGGCCTGCCGGACCGGAAGATCGGCCGCCCTCGCTCCGAGGGCGCCAAGGAGAAGCGCGGCCGCAGCCGCAAGGACGCGTGTGCTCAAGTCCGCCTGCCCTCCAACAACGGAGAGGCTAGGGGCGCTTTCCCGGAGCGACAAGCGCCTATTCCGGACGGGGCGGGGCTAAACGTGCGGTTGTTGCCGGTCTGCAACTGTAGCGGGAGCGGCGCGCCGGTATCCGGGTTCGCCACCCTCGCGGCGGGGAGGGAACCGGCTTGCCGGGCCGCGCGATAGCGCCGCATGGCCTCCGCGAGACCCGCCCCGCCCCTCCGCATCGGCACGGCCGGCTGGGCCATCCCGCGCTCCCACGCCGAGGGCTTTCCGGCCGAAGGCGTGGGGCTCGCCCGCTATGCGGCGCGGCTCCGGGCGGCCGAGATCAATTCGAGCTTCCATCGCCCGCACCGTCGGGGGACCTATGAGCGCTGGGCCGCGACCGTGCCGGAGGATTTCCGCTTCGCCGCCAAGCTGCCGAAGCCGATCACACATGAGCGCCGCCTCGTCGACATCGAGGCGCCGCTCGATCGTTTCCTCGGCGAGGTCGCGGGCCTCGGCCCGAAGCTCGGGCCGCTGCTGGTG
>NZ_JBMSEF010000026.1:0-62492 GCF_049446235.1 Enterovirga sp. CN4-39
AGCGCCTCGCGCGCGAGGCCCGTCTCGACGAGGAGCGCCGGCAGGTGGAAGCGCGCCGGGTCGAGCAGGAGCGGTTGGCCGAGGAAGCGCGCCAGAAGAAGTTGGCGGAGGAACGCGCAGCCGCCGAGGCCCGGGAGCGCCAGCGCCTCGAGCGCGAGGCACGTCTCGAAGAGGAGCGCCGGCAGGCGGAAGCGCGCCGGGCGGAGCAGGAGCGTCTGGCAGAGGAAGCTCGGCAGAAGAAGTTGGCGGAGGAACGTGCAGCCGCCGAGGTTCGGGAGCGGCAGCGCCTCGAGCGTGAGGCCCGTCTCGAAGAAGAGCGCCGGCAGGCGGAAGCGCGCCGGGTCGAGCAGGAGCGCCTGGCCGAGGAAGCGCGCCAGAAGAAGTTGGCGGAGGAGCGTGCCGCCGCCGACGCTCGGGAGCGCCAGCGCCTCGAACGGGAAGCTCGCATCGAAGAAGAGCGTCGGCAGGCCGTGGCGCGACGGCTCGAGCAGGAGCGGCTGGCCGAGGAAGCCCGCCAGAGGAAGCTTGCAGAGGAGCGTGCCGCGGCAGAGGCTCGCAACCGCCTGGCCGAGGAGGCTGCCCGTGCGGACGAGCAGCGGCGGAAGGCTGCCGAGGCGGCCCGGGCGGAGCAGGAGCGCGTGCGGCTGGCCGCTGAGCAGGCCGAACGCGATCGCCTTGCTTGGGCGCAGCTGGAGGAGGAGCAGCGCCGGCGGGCTACAGCCGCGCAGGCCGAAGTGGTGGCCGAAGCCACGCGTCCCGCTTCGGATGGTTCGGCCCAGACGACTGTCGAGGCCATCAAGTCGGCGGTCCCGAGCTCCAAGCTCGCTGTGCTGACCGACAGCGTGGCGCCGCGGCCAGTGCCGGACCCGCCACCGATGCGTCTGGCATCCGTCGATGCGGCCCGGCCTCCCGCCACGGACCAGCCCCCCGCGTCCAGCGGCTTCCCGAAGGAGGTTCTTGATCGGGACCGGTTGGTTCGAGAGACCAAGGCCGAACTCAGCCGCATCGGCTGTCTCGACGACGAGCCCGGCGGCAAGTGGGACAAGGATGCCCAGGCGGCGCTCCGGCGCTTTTCCCGCCAGGTGAAGCTCGCGCCGCTGCCTTCGGAGCCGAATGCGGATCTGCTCGACGATCTCAAGCGCCGGCCAGCCCATGTCTGCCCGCTCGAATGCGGCGCGGGGGAGCGCCTTCAGCGAGGTCAGTGCGTGGCTGTCGCACGGCCCGAGACGAAGCCGGCCGCACGCCGCGAGCCGAAGCCACGCGCCGTTGCCGTCGAGCGGGAACGACGCGCGCCCGAGCCGCGCGCCGTGCGTCCCTCCGGGCCGTCCCAGGCACCGGTCTCCACGGCGTCCAGCGCACCGAAACCGGCAGCGCCCCGCGCCATCATGGGCGTCGGGTTCTGACGAGCATCCTCTGCGGGAGAGGACGCGGCTCTTTCGAGCGAGGCGAGGAGGAGCCCGGTCAGTACTCGAACTTCGCGCCAGCGCGCGTGGTCACCTTCAGCAGGTCGCCGCAATTGGCGATGGCAGCACCGCTGCCGCCCGTGCAGGCGAGGACGTCGTTGACCAGTACGCGGCCAATCTCGGTGCAGGCTGCTCCATTGAGGTCGAACGGGACGACCTTGGTGCGCTCGGCCCGGATGTCGGGAAAGGTGAGGCCGATGCGCCGCGTGATCTGGCCGCTGGCGTCGAAGATGAAGGTGTCGAGCCGAAGCTCCTTTACCGTCTCGGGAGTCCGGTTCTCGACCACGAAATAGGCCCGGCAGCCGGGCCCGGCTGCCTCGAGCTTGTTCAGCTCCAGGGTGATGGACCCGCTTAGCCGCTTATCCGTGGCGGGTTGGGCCCCGGCCATCCCGCAGCCAAGGGTGAAGGCCGCAAGCGCGACAGAAGCAAAACGGGCGACAGGCAAGGCGCTACTCTCCGCAGACATGCTCGGGTGAGGATCGGGTTCGTTCGCCGCATTGCTCCAGTACCATGTTCCACCTCGCAACGGCACGGCGGATCGACATGGAACGACGCGCTATTCGCCGGCTGGTTCCTCGTCGTCCCCGTACCGGTAGAGCTTGCCCCAATCGGGCTGCCAGAGCCCGTCCGGATCCATGACGACCAGCGGCACCTTGAAATCGTTCGCGAGCCGGATGGCCGAGCGGAACGCTTCCTTCAGGGGGAGTTCGCCGCTGGAGAAATCCTTCGGCAGCCGGCCCTGCGAAGCCGAGCGCGGGCAGTCGATAATGCCGTATTGCTTCTCGCCGTCCCGTCCGAGGACCAGGGTCATGGCATCGTCGGGCCGCTCGTCGACCTGCTCGAACCTGTTCTGCGTCATGTTCGACATCCTCTCGTCTGGAGCAGAAGGCGCAGCCGCACGGTGCTCGCCGGGTTCGGTTCAGGCGGGCGCGGGCGGCGCCCCCGCCGTCCCGCTTGCCGGAACGCCCGCGATATCCGGTGTCGCGCCAAAATCCTCTCTGGGCGGCATCGCCGTCGTGGCGCTTTCCTCGGCGTCCGGGAGGGGCTGGTCGGTCGCCGAACGCCACGCATAGGCGAACTGGCCGCCCTCCATGGTGACCCGCGCCTCCACCAGCTCTTCCTTGGCGAGAGAGCGGTGCAGGAACTCGCGCGACAGCGCCGGCAGCAGCGTATTCGTGATGATGTTGTCGATCATCCGGCCGCCCGAATCCGGATCATTGCAGAGGGAGACGATGTGATCGACCACCGCATCGTCATAGACGAACCTGGCATCGTGGTTCTCGCGGATCCGGTGCCCGATCCGGTCGAGCTGGAGACGGACGATGCCGCTCAGCATGGCGGGCGAGAGCGGGAAATAGGGGATCGTCACGATGCGGCCGAGCAGGGCGGCCGGGAACACCTTCAGGAGATCCGGTCGCAGCGCCTGTGCAAGTGCGTCGGGATCGCTCAGGTAGCTCGGATCGCGCGAGAGCTGCATGATCAGATCGGTCCCGACATTCGAGGTCAGGATGATGAGGGTGTTCTTGAAGTCGATGCGCCGGCCGGTGCCGTCCTCCATTACGCCCTTGTCGAAGACCTGGAAGAAGATCTCGTGGACGTCCGGGTGGGCCTTTTCGACCTCGTCGAGCAGAATGACGCTGTAGGGCTTGCGCCGCACCGCCTCCGTGAGCCGCCCGCCCTCGCCGTAGCCGACATAGCCGGGGGGCGCTCCCTTGAGCGTGGAGACCGTGTGCGCCTCCTGGAACTCGCTCATGTTGATGGTGATCATGTTCTGCTCGCCGCCATAGAGGGCCTCGGCGAGCGCGAGGGCTGTCTCGGTTTTACCGACCCCGGACGGGCCGACGAGCATGAAGACGCCGATAGGCTTGTTCGGGTTGTCGAGCTTGGCGCGGTTCGTCTCGATGCGCTTGGCCACCATCGAGAGCCCATGCGACTGGCCGATGACGCGGCGGTTCAGGATCTCCGGCAACCTGAGGACGTTCTGGATCTCGTCCTTCACCATTCGGCCGACCGGAATGCCGGTCCAGTCCGAGACGACGGAAGCGATCGCCTGTTCGTCCACATGGGCGTAGATCATGCGCCGTTCGGGATCGATCTCCTCGAGGGCGGCCGAGCGCTCCTTCAAGGTCGAGCGGATCGCATCGATATCGGGCGGGGCATCCGCCCCGCCGGCGGGAAGAGAGGCATCGCCCGAGCCGTTCGGCAGCCCGGTCGCGCCCTTCGTGATCTGCTCGCGCAGCCCGCGGATCTCGTCCACGATGGCCGTTTCAGATTGCCACTCGCCCTCAAGCTTCGCGAGCTTCTCCTCGAGGCGCGCGACTTCGGCCTCGAGCTCGACGATGCGGTCCTCGTCCGCCACCCCGAGATCGCGATCCTTGATCAGGGCCTCGCGCTCGCCGCGTCGCGCGGCGATGGCAACGCGTGTGTCCCCGATCGCGGCCGGGATCGCCGTCTGGCTGATGGCGACCCGGGCGCAAGCCGTGTCGAGAAGGCTCACGGCCTTGTCGGGCAGCTGCCGCGCCGGAATATAGCGGGAGGAGAGCGTGACAGCGGCCACGATCGCGGCATCTGAGATCCGCACCTTGTGGTGCTTCTCCATCTGCCCCGTGAGACCGCGGAGCATGTCGCAGGCCTTCTCGATCGCAGGCTCTCCGACCTGGATAGGCTGGAACCGCCGCGTCAGGGCGGGGTCCTTCTCGAAATATTGCCGGTACTCGGCCCAGGTCGTGGCCGCGATCGTCTTCAGGGTGCCGCGGGCGAGGGCCGGCTTGAGGAGGTTTGCGGCATCGCCGGTCCCGGCCTGCCCGCCGGCGCCGATCAACGTGTGCGCCTCGTCAATGAAGAGAATGATCGGGGTTGGGGACGATTGCACCTCGTCGATGACCGAACGCAGCCGCTGCTCGAACTCGCCCTTCATGGAAGCGCCGGCCTGCATGAGGCCGATATCCAGGGCGCAGAGGCGCACGCCCTCCAGGCTCGGCGGAACGTCGCCCGCCGCGATGCGCTGGGCGAATCCCTCCACGACGGCTGTCTTGCCGACGCCCGCCTCGCCCGTGAGGATCGGGTTGTTCTGGCGCCGGCGCATCAGCACGTCGATGAGCTGGCGGATCTCCTCGTCACGACCCCGCACCGGATCCATCTCGCCTGAGGCGGCCTTGGCCGTGAGGTCCTGCGAGAAGCGGTCGAGGGCGGTCTGGCCCCGTTGGAGCGAGGCTTCCGCGCCCGGCGTCCCGGCCGCGACCGCGCCGGAACCGTCCATCGGGCGAAGGTTCTCCTCGTCCGATTTCGACCAGATGCCCCGGTGCTCCGCCGCCAGCGCGTCCACGGGGATCTTGGAGAATTCCGGCGAGATCCCGATCAGCGCGCGCTTCAGCTCGTTCGACTTCAGGATGGCGACGAGCACATGGCCGGACCTGATCTGTGTCTCCCCAAAGAAGAGCGTCGCGTAGTGCCAGCCACGGTCGAGCATATCGACCACGACGTTCGAGATGCCCGGCATCTCGGTTTCGTTCTTCCGAAATCCGTCCACCACCCGGGCGATGTCGGAGAGAAGCTTGCCGCGATCGAGCTTGAAGCGGTCCGCCGTCAGCGACACGTCGGTGTCGTTCTTCTGGAGGAGGTGGAACAGCCAGTGGGCGAGCTCGACGTTGCGATTTCCGGCGCTCTTGGCGTGCCTCAGCGCCTGGATAAAGGCCTCGTAACCAACGCGGTTCAGCTTCCCTGTGACGGTTTCGAGACTGATATCGGCCATCGCACCCCCCTGTCTTGCTCAGGCCGTGGCCTGCCGTCGCCTGGCGATCCGTTCCGCCGGGTGGAAGCGCGCATCGCGCCTATAACCCTCGGTCGGCGCGTCCTCATTTTTCTGGATCCAGGTCGTGTAGCCGAGCCGCCCGAACCGGCCCAGGCTCACGGGTCGCACTTCTCGCGCGGGAAGTGCGAGTTCGAGGTCCCAGTCGAGCTCATGGCCCAGATAGAAGAATACAAGATCCGCGACCGGTTCGCACCTGTCGCCGCTCGGCAGGAAGCGCTCGTATTCGCTCATGTTCTTTGTGGTGATGAGAAGCCGTATCTTGTCCTCGACGCTGAACACGCTCGCACCGACCAGGAGATCGACCCCGAGCGTCGCGTGCTTCTGCCCGAGCCGGCTCCTGTCGGATTGGTCGAACGGCAAGTGGGTTCCGACAAACTCCTCGATGTCCACGTCCACCCCGAACAGGCCGCCGAGCGCGCCACGCAGCCGGGTAGCGGATTTCGCCTTAGGGGCGAGCAGGCCTGCAAAGGCGAGCTTGGCCGTGTCGGGTACCGAATCCAGCCCCTGGTAGATGGGGGAGCCGATCCCGATGGCGCTGCCGAGATAGGCGGCGAACCGATCGAGATCCGGCCGGTCGTGCTGCGCGATCGGGCGTGCATCGGCCCAGGCGCGGAAAAAAAGCTGAAGAAACCGGTTGTTGAAAAGGTCGAGGAACCGCGCGAAGGAATCGTCCCGCGCGAGCCACCATCCATAGGCTTCGCTCGTCGTGGAAAGCGGAAGCGGACCCTGCGGCCCCAGCAGGCCCAGAAATTTCACATAGAGGCGCAACCGGCCTTCGCGGTCCTGGTCCGTCCGGCTGATGTTCGACGCGGGGAAGTCGAGATAGGGATCCTCGCCCAGCCTGACATATTCGTCCCGACTGCTGGCGCTGTCGCCGATGCGCGGCCTGTCGGGATGGCTGCGCTCGATGGCGCGCAGGATCGCGAAGAGATCATGCGCCCAGGGCTCTCGCTCGAGGTCGGAGCGAAGAGTCACGGCCGAGACTCCGCTGGGCGTCTCACAGGATTCGCCTCGAGCCGGCACGGGGCGGCCAGCGGATGACTTCGCCGCGCTCCGTCGTGCGGAGCACCGTCTGGGTGAAGTGGTTGAGCGAGGCGTATTCGGCAAAGAAGCGGTCGAGGATCGCCCCGAGCAGGAAGGCGCCGGTGCCCTCGAAGGCCTTCTCGTCGAGCGTGACCGTAATCTCCGTGCCACGGGCCGTCCCGGTCCCGGTGCGCTGCCGTAACCGGCGGACAACTGCCCGGCTGTCGACGTTGCGGACCCCTCGGATACGGCGCTCCGTGGCGGGGTCCGTGAGGTCCGCAAAGATCGTGAGCATCTCGCGAAGAGCCCGCGCTCCCGCCCCGCGCTGGACCAGGCCGAGATGATTGAGGCTGAGGAGGTTGATGAGCCGCCATGTGACGGCTCCGGCGTGGATCGTGTCGGTTCGGCTTCGCAACTGCGACACGACGGGTTCCCGAGGGAGGGTCGGTCCCGAGACGCAGATCACATCGAGTGTCGCGTCGTCCGCGAGCCGGAAATCGGCGCCACCCTCTCCGACGGGCAGTTGCTCCGGCAAATGGCGGTTCGAGCAGAGGGCCTTGATGCTCAGCTCGCCGACCCGCGCCTCGCTGTCGATCCGGGCCGGTTCCAGTAGCGACAGGAACATGTCCGTTCCGGTGTAGTCGGACGTCGCGCCATAGGCGCGCTCCCGCGTCGAGCGCCGTCGGGGCAATCGGCGGATCGTGTAGGAGAGCCCCGTATCGCCCTTTGCGTCCGGAGAGGCGGAATAGAGCGGCCGGACCGGCACCTTCTCCGGACGGCCGGCGTAATGTGCATAGACGTCCACCAGCCGGTGGGGCTCGAAATCAAGATAGCGGCTCCGGTCGGGGATGACGTGGTATTCGTGCTGGCGGGCTTTCACGGGAACCCGGTCCAGGCTCATCTCGAATAGGTTGACGGCAGGCGCGACGTAGAGGGCGAAGGCGCTCGCCTGGACGGCGGCTGAGAGGCGCGGGTTCAGCTCGTTGAAGCTGATCAGGATGTCGATGGTCTTTCCCTTGATCTGGGGAAGGAGCGACGCGAGCCCGGTGAGACGAAAGCCAAGGAATTTGCGCGGGAACATGAAGTACTCGCGCAGGAGATCGAACCCCTCGAAGATGCGGGCATCATTCGGGATCAGGGCTTCCTCGCGGCCAAAGCCAAGCGGCTGGAGGCAGTCGGGCGGAGCCTGGAGGACAACCGGGTCGCCGAACGCGTCGAGATAGCGGATCTGAACGCCTACCCGGTTGGCGAAGATCTGCTCACAGATCGCGACCGCGTCGGATTCGTGGCCGAGGATATAGACAGGGAGCTCGCGCGCGGGACATCCGGCGAACCAGATCGCGGGTTGAGAGGCGGCATCCCGTTCGGAGGGCTCGTCCTCGACGCGCGACGAGGCCCGGTGCGTGAGCGTCAGCCGCAGCCCCGCCACGACCTCCGGACCGGCTGCGGCTCCGAGCGCGTGGAGTGGGGCGGGACCCGAATAGTACTCCGCCCCGACGATATCGAACGGCCAGAGCACGATGTCCGTCGCCAGGCGGTAGCGGCACGCCACGCGCCGCTCCCGCTCGCGATAGGTCGCGTCGATATAGCTGCCCCGGGCGATCTGCCGCCCTTCCCGGAGGGCAGGGTCGCCGAAGGGAGCCTGGACCCTTGCCAGCAGGGCGGAGGGGATGGGGGCCAGGAAGTTGGGGACGAGTTGTTCGAGGAGGTTGCTGGTGAACTCCGGAAACTCGTGCTTCAGCTTCAGCTGGACGCGTGCTGCCAGGAAAGCCGCGCCTTCGAGGAGGCCGGCGATCATCGGATCGGACCGGTCCTCGACGAGGCCGCCGAGGCGTTCGGCGATCCCCGGATACTCTTCCGCGAACTCGCGCGCCTGCTCCTGGAGAAGCCTCAGTTCGCGGTTGTAGAGATCGAGGAACTCTCTGTTCATCGGCGGCGTACGGTTCCGGCGAGGCCAGGATAGCTCACCGCAAGCCGCTTGTGGGAAGCGCCAATGGTCGTGTGCGGCTGCATGACGGCAGCGTCCGGGCCCGGCTTCTCGTCCGACGCTGGGGTCAACGCCGGCTTATCGAGATCTTTCCCGTGTCGCGCTCCAGGTCGGCCACGAACTCGACGGGAAGGTTGAGGGGATCGCAGTTCAGGTCGGCGCGCACAACGAACCTGACCTTCAGGTCGTCGTCCAAGGTCAGACGGTCGCGCTTCACCTGCACGGAGCCCGGAGCCAACCTGGGCTCGTAGGCCCGGAGGGCAGCCTGGATCTCCTCCCCGATCTCGTTCACGCCAATCTCGTCGATGGTGCGATGCACGATATCGGTGAAACCGTAGTTGAGGATCGACGAGCGAACCGCGTCCATGTCCTCGAGATCGAGGCAGGCCTCCAGGTTCGTCGTGTTCATGAGACTCTCAAGATCCTCGCTGACGGTCCGCTGCAAGGCAGCCTCCGACATCGTGGAGCGAGCGGTCGCGCGCCGCCCGGCGACGACGCGCTCGCCCGCCTCGTCGCGTTCATCGATGCGCTGCCGCGCATCCCGCTCATCGAATGCCTGCCGGAAGGCCGCCATCAGCGGCGTCCGCATGCGCATGGGCTTTCCGCGGCTGCTCATACCCGGTCCAACTTCCGACTGATCTCAGGTCTCGCCACGGCACGCCTAAGCGTCCGAAGAGTGCGCCAAGGCAAAACGCCGCGCTTCCGCGGCGTTTCGGACCGATCACCGACCGGCTGCGCTTCTGGCGTTGGGCTGCCGCCCGGGCGAGCCCGACCGCAGCCTCGTCCGCTTCAAGCGATCAGCTCGACTGGTTGGCAGCGATGTCCCACTTCACCTCGGTCTCCGCACCCTTTGAGCCATCCTTGTTCTGGACGGCGTACTTCGTGTGGAACTCGCGGAAATTGAGCGTGATGTTCTCGGTCAGGCGGTCTTCGCTGCCCGAGCCGCCCATCGACACGTGCGAGACGATGATGTCCTTGAGCTCGACCTTGAGATACTCGAGCGGCTTGTCGCCGGCCTTGCGGACGATCAGCTCGCCCTTCGAAATGTGCTTGCCGGTGCAGCAATGCTGGAACAGGGTCGGGCTGGATTTGTCGATGTACTTCGTGATGCTCAGGTCCTGAACGGCGACCTTACCGGCGCCAGAGCCGCCGCCCATATGGGTAGTTCCCGACTGGCTGGCGCCCCAGGACCATGCAAGGACGTCGATCTCGTCCTTGTACTTCGCGTCCTGCGCCTCGCCCTTGATGCCGTCCAGCTTAAGGAAAATATCGACCGCCATGTCGCCCTCCATCCGCTCGCCTGCTCGTTCTTGAGCGGGTATATTATACTTGCACCAGAACGGCCGCGATTTCCGTGCGATCGCACACCTGTCGTTGCGTCAGCCGGCTTGTTGTCTCTATTTTTTAGGAGCCGGCAGGCGGGAAACAAGACTCATGCCGACGTCCATACCCTCAAGCTGATAATGTGGGCGGAGGTAGAATTTGGCCGAATAGTATCCTGGGTTCTCTTCGTCTTCGAAGATGTCGACCCTGGCGGCGGCGAGTGGCTTCCGCGCCTTTGTCTGCTCGCTCGAGTTGATCGGATCACCATCGACATACTGGTTGATCCACTCCTGCAGCCAGCGCGTGAGCTGCTCCTTCTCCATTGTGGCGCCGATCTTGTCGCGCACCATGCATTTCAGATAGTGCGCGAAACGGGACACCGCGAACATGTAGGGAAGGCGGGCCGAGAGGTTGTCGGAGGCTGTGGCTTCGACGCCCTTCTCGCCGAAATATGCCTTCGGCTTGTACAGTGATTGAGCGCCGATGAAGGCGGCCTTGTCAGTGTTCTTGCGGTGGATGAGCGGGATCAGGCCCGACTTGGCGAGTTCGGCTTCGCGCCGGTCGCTTATTGCGATCTCGGTCGGACACTTCATGTCCACGCCGCCGTCATCGGTCGGGAAGGTGTGGGTGGGCAGATTGATCACTTCACCACCCGATTGCACGCCGCGGATGCGCACCGTCCAGCCGCTCTCTTTGTAGGCGCGGTTGATGTTGACGGCCATCGCGTAGGCGGCGTTCATCCAGCCGTATCGCTCGCCAGAATGGCCGTCCGTCTCCTCCTCGAAGGCGAATTCCTCGACGGGCTCGGTCTTGGCGCCGTAGGGGAGGCGGGACAGGACGCGCGGCATGCACAGCCCGACATAACGGGAATCGGGATTGTCGCGGAGCGACTTCCAGGCCGCGTATTCGGGCGTGTCGAAGATCTTGCCGAGGTCGCGCGGATTGGTCAGCTCGGTGAAGCTGTCCATGCCGAGCAGCGTCGGGTCGGCCGCTGCGAAGAACGGCGCATGCGCCGCACCGGCGACCTTTGAGACGTCGCGCAGGAGCTGCACGTCGGTGGGCAGGTGGCTGAAGTAGTAATCGGCGATCAGGCAGCCGAAGGGCTCGCCGCCGAGCTGTCCGAACTCAGCCTCGTAGATCTTCTTGAAGAGCGGGCTCTGATCCCAGCGTGCGCCCGGGAACAGCTTGAGGTTGCGGGCGAGCTCGTTCTTGGAGATGTTCATTACCCTGATCTTCAGGGTCGAATCCGTCTCCGAGTTCATCACCAGGTAGTTGAGGCCCCGCCAGGCGCTCTCGATCTTCTGGAACTCCTCCGCATGGAGGATCTCGTTCATCTGGACGGTGAGCTTCTCGTCGATGCGGGCGATCATCTCCTCGATCGTGTCGAGGACATCGTCCTTGATCAGGCTCGTGTCGGACAGCGCCTCGCGGACCAGCGTTCCGACCGCGTTCTCGACCTCGCTCGCGGCCCGCTCGGTCCGCGGCTTGAAGCTCTGCTTCAGAAGATCGGCGAATTCGTCGGCTTCGCGAGTTTCGACGCTCCTGCTGTCCTGCTGCAGGTCGGCCAGTTGTGATGACATGATCGCCTCGTCCGTTCCGTCTCAACACGGAGATCGGTGGGAGTAATCCTCCCCCACCGGCCTGCCGCCCGCAGCTGCGTCCTCAGGCGTCTTTCGCGGCGCCGTCGTCCTTTTTCTGCTCCGTGATGCGCTGCTGGAGCGCCTCCATGAGCCTGGGGTCCTTCAGGAGCGCCTTCAGCTGGTCTGTCGCCGCGACCTTGCCGTCCATGTACCGCAGCAGGTTCGATAGCTGCTCGCGGGCCTCCAGGAGCTTCGCCAGGGACGGAACCTGACGGGCCACCGCGGCGGGGCTGAAATCCTCCATCTTGTTGAAGCGGAGATTGACGGAGAGCTGCTCCTTCGAGTCCTCCGAGAGCTTGTTCTCGACACGGAACTTCGCGCCCGGCTGGATGGCGGCCATCCGCTGGTCGAAATTGTCCATGTCGAATTCGGTGAACTTCCGCTCGGCGATGTCGGCCTTCTCGACGCCCGGATCATTGCCGGACAGGTCGGACATCACGCCCATCACGAAGGGCAGCTCGATCTTCTTCTCCGCGTCGTACGGGTCCTCGTACGTGATGTGGACACGCGGCGGGCGGTTGCGTTTGATGAATTTCTGACCCGTGTCGGCCATGGCCATCCCCGCTGTTCCGCCGCCTTTGCGCGGTTGTTCTCTGTCTGTTGGTTCTGTGTTTCCGGATTGTGTCGTTCCGGTTCGTGGGAGCGCCCGTTGCTCCATTGTCCAGTTGAGACGATAGAATGCGAAATCCGGATCGCAGTCAACGCGACGCTTCCTGGAACTTCAACTGTGTTATGGCCAGAAACTGCTTCGCGGCAAGATCGCGGGGCGGCGAAGCGAGCCGCCCTATCTCTCCGTCATCCCGTGGTGGAGGCGCTCACTCGTCGCGCGGGACGATTTCGGGCAGGACGTCTTTCAGGATAGTCAGGAAGTCTCGGTCGAGCATGCTCCTCGCGCGTTCGGTTAGGAGCGGTATTGGGCTCGATGGCTCCGCCGAACGATAGAACATGCTCACCTGATCCAGCAGAACCGCAGCCTCCGCTCGCGTGTTGGCCGCGAACGCCGTGCCCGCGTCCGTGGCGTCACCGGACGGATTCGAGCTCCTGTCGTCCGAGGATGTTCCGGTGGTGTCTTCCGCACCCGACCAGGTCTCGCCAGGATCGGGGACCTGGTCGAAGGTGAGGCCGAACAGCTTTTCCTGGCCCAGCTGGATCTTCGCCGAATCCGCGAGCGCGGGCACGAGCAGCCGGACAACCTCCGGGAAGGATTTGCCGATCAGCCTCTCTGCCTGCTGGACCAGGATGGCGGCCGGGCTCGATGGCTCGAGGCGACGGAAATAGGAATCGATCGCGGCGAGCGCCTTTCGCGCATCGCCGATGGATGCGATCCGGCCCATCGCGACCGGCGTGACGGCCTGGACCGTCCCGCCCGCGGCAGGAATCTCCGTGGCGCCGGAGGCGACCGGGGCAGGCGGCTGGACCGCCCCGGGATCTCTCGCGGCCAACGCCGCCTCCAGGGTCTCGAGCATCTTCTGCGCGAGCGCCGGCAGTTTATCGAGCGTGACGGCCTGGTCGTAGCCGGCATTCTCGATGCTCGTGACCTGTATCGTCTTCGCCGCGTCGACGATCCTGCGGAGGTCGGCGGCGGTGCCTTTCAGCGCCTCGGCATCCGCCTCCGCGAAAGCCCGATCGATCGTGCCCCGGTCGACCGGCGTCTCGTCCTCGCGCGGCTTCGCGTCTCCGGACGCCACCATGATCGTGCGGTAGCTGATCGCGCCGGCGCGGCGGCTCGTCGCCAGCGGAATGTGCTGGAGGGGCAGCACGACGCTGGGATTGTCGTCGAAGGCCTGCAGCACGGCCACGCGCAGGGTGAAGTCCCCGTCCTCGCCCTTGGGGTTCACGTCAGCCCAATGATCGCGCAGGAGCGCCGCCGTCCCGTCGAGGCACGATGCGAAGCCGGAGAGGTCCCGGTTCAGGGCGAGAAGGCGGCCATAGATCGTCAGCAGCCGCAGGTCGCGCGTGCTTCCAAGGAGCTGATCGAGCGTCTTGAACTCAGACGCGAAATCGATCGTTGTACGATCGAAGGCCTGGAGCTTGCCGTCGCTGTCACGCGTGAAGAACGATGCGGGAAACAGCCCTTCCGCCCGCGCCACGAAGTTCAGGAAATCCGGATCGCCCTCCAGGTCGAGATCAGGCCCGCACGCCGCGTCGGACGATAGTGGCTCCGTGAGGCGCTGGAAGTCGAAGGTCGCCATCGGCTCGCGAAGACCTGCTCCGGGCGTTCATCGCGGCCGGGAAGGGAGGGGCGCCTAGTCCGTGCGGAGCCGCGTCTCGACGCGCCGGTTCGCTGATGAGAACGGATCGTCGCCGATCGGCCTCAGCTTACCCATCCCCTTGGCTTCCAGGCGCGCGACGTCGACCCCCTGGCCCTTCAGGTACTCCACCACGGCAGTGGCTCGCCGCGTTGAGAGGCTGAGGTTGAACTCGTCGCTCCCCTTGCCGTCCGTGTGGCCTTCCACCACGAAGGCTGCGGTGCTCAGCCGCGGATCCTTCATGGCCTTCGCGAACTCGTCGAGATTCGTCCGGGCGGCACCAGTCAGGTTTGCCGAATTGTACTCGAAATTCACGACGAGGTCGAAGCTGCTTGCCGGCTTCGGACGGGGTGCGATCGCCTTCGCGCATTCGCTCTCCGTGCCGATGCAGAGAGCCCGCGGCGGGCCGAGATCGGGCTGGGCGGCGAAGTGGGACACGATGTCCGAAGCCGTATAGCTCGCCTTCGCGCTTGTCTGAGCGTGTGCATGCTGCCCCAGGCTAGCGACGCCTAGCGCCAGCAGCGGGAACAAAATCTTACGAGACATCGTGAGTTGCCCCAGAACAGCAGGTCGAATATGGCTGATGTATTCCGCCGCGTCAAGCGAGCCGCTTCAGTCGAGGGCGCATATGACCGCCGCACAAGACAGCGCTGCGACCCAGGATAAAAGGATCGCCAAGCTCGCGACGCCGCT
This sequence comes from Enterovirga sp. CN4-39, assembly GCF_049446235.1. Classification (NCBI taxonomy): domain Bacteria; kingdom Pseudomonadati; phylum Pseudomonadota; class Alphaproteobacteria; order Hyphomicrobiales; family Methylobacteriaceae; genus Enterovirga; species Enterovirga sp. CN4-39. The sequence goes on from NZ_JBMSEF010000026.1 coordinate 14,190, forward strand.
CGGAAAAGATAAGCTGCTGTTTCACCGCTTCGAAGGTACGGAAGGACTTAGTGAACTCTTCGAGTATCGCGTGGAAGCGCTGAGCTCGGGGCTCGACATCGATTTCACGCCGGCGATTGGCAGAAATTGTAGCATATCGCTGACGAGTTATGGTGGGGTGACGCGGTATTTCACCGGCGTGCTCACCGAGGCCGCCTGGATCGGCGCCAGGCAGGAGAAATATGTCTACCGCCTGACCCTCAGGCCGTGGCTATGGCTCCTCGGCCGGACGGGCAAGAGCCGAATCTTCAAGCAGAAGACGGTGCCGGACATCTTGAGGAAAGTTTTTGAGGACAACGGCTTCAGTGGTGACGTCAAGATCGAGGTCGATCACGGCTTCGAGGCTCTCGAATACGTCGCACAGTACCGGGAGACCGATCTCTCCTTCGTCTCGCGTCTCTGCGAAGAGAACGGCATCTACTGGTACTTCGAGCACAACCAGAACAATCATGTGTTGCACCTGATCGACTCAGGCTCGAAGCATCCTTCCGCGGCCTTCGGAGGCGGGGGGGCGAACTTGTCGTACAGCCCGCTCTCGGGCCAGGACAGGCGAGACCGGGAGCATCTGTTCGAGTGGCGCGCGGAGCGTCGCTTCCGCACCGGCCGGGTCGAACTGCGCGACTACGACTACATGCAGGCGGCGAAGCGTACGCAGGTGGCGGACAAGCAGGGCACCGAGGGGTACGAACGCGCGCAGCTGGAGCAATACGATTATCCGGGGCGTTGGACCCAGCAAGCGGATGGCCGCTACCTCGCGCAGGTCCGGCTCGAGGCCGAGCAGGCCCTGGATTATCGCAAATTCGCTTCGGGTGATGCCGTCAGCCTCTATCCGGGCGCGGCCTTCACGCTCGGCGGGCACAAGACCGACAACGGCGAGTACTTCGTCGTCCGGGCGAACCACTCCTTCACGAGCGAGGATTATCGGACCGGCGGCGGAGCCAGATCCGACGAGATCTACCACGGGCAGTACGAGTTCCAGGAAAAGGCGCGGCCCTATCGGGCGCCCCAGGTCACGCCCAAGCCGCGCGTCTACGGACCCCAGACGGCCTTCGTGGTCACGCAGGCCAAGGGCTCGAAGGAGGAGATCGACGTCGACAAGGACGGCCGCATCTTCGTGAACTTCCACTGGAATCGCGAGGACCAGAACGAGTTCTGCTCCCGGGCCGTCCGCGTTGCCCAGATGTGGGCCGGCAAGCAATGGGGTTGGCAGGTCATTCCCCGCGTCGGGATGGAGGTCGTGGTCGAGTTCCTCGAGGGAGACCCCGACCAGCCACTCGTGACCGGGGCGGTGTACAACAGCGACTTCCAGTTTCCGTACATGCCATTCCCCGATAAGAAGAACATCTCCGGTCTCAAGACGGATTCCACACTGGGCCACGGCGGCTACAACGAGTTCATCTTCGACGACACGAAGAATAGCGAGAAGGTCCAGTTCCGGGCCGAGAAGGACCTCGAGTCGAACGTCCGCAACACGGAGAAGCGCCGGATCGCCGAGAACTACCAGGGATCCGCCACGGACCCGTCCCGCTCGACCGAACTGGTCAAGGGGACAGAGAAGATGAAGGTCAGCAACGGCAACTGGGATGTCCATGTGACCGGCGAGGTAAAGATCACGGCCACGAAGAAGATCGAGATCATCTGCGGGTCGAGCAAGATCACGCTCGATCCGGCACAGATCAAGATCGAGGCAGGCCAGATCAAGCTCGAGGGCACCGCGGGCATCGACCAGAATGCCCCGCTCATCAAGCTGAACTGAGGTCGCCGATGTCGCGCCTCCGGTTCATGACGGCCAACGAGGTATTCGAGACCTTCCCGGACCTCGCGGACGACATCCGCACCCCGGCGAGCCTTGAGCCGCCGCCGGCGTTCCTACGGGTCCTGGCCGCGGGCGATACGCCGGAGGACGCGCTGACCTTTGCCGCCTATGCTCTTGCGCGGCGGGAGGCGGTCTGGTGGGGCTGCCAATGTGTGCGCTCCGTCGCCGACATAGTGCCCGGTTCGGAAGATTCCTGCCTCCTCAGCGCCGAGGCCTGGGTTCGGGATCCCGAGGATGCGCGGCGCATCGAGGCCCTGAGGCTCGGCAACGAGAGCGACAGGCGCGGCCCGACGCCATGGCTGGCACTGGGAGCGGGCTGGTCGGGAGGCAACATATCCCTCCTTGGCGGCGCGGTCGTACCCTCCAGGCCGGATATGACGCCGAAGGCGATCAAGACGGCCATTCTCGTCGCGCTCGCGCGCGTTGGGGCAAGGGAGCGGGCTCAGCGCCTCAACCTCTGCGTCGACGGAGCCTTGAGGCTCATGCAGCACGAAGGGGGGCAGACCGCCTGAGCGGCCCCGGCTGAGCGACGAAACTCCCGCTTGCGGTGGCGACTTGGCCGCGCGATCCTTCCTCCCGGACATCTTTTGCTAGCCCACGGGCGAGGCGTCGCGCAGCCCTGGCGCCGTCCTGCCGGCAGGGCAGTCGACGGGGGAGGTCGGCGACCCATGGCGGTTCACCTGATCATCGAGAACGAGGCGAGCCTCCCCGATGGCGGTCCACTGACCTACACGATCACGGGCAAGCGCGGGATCGATATCGGCCGCGACGCCTATTTGGATTGGTGCCTCCCCGACCCGACGCGCACCGTGTCCGGAAAGCATTGCGAGATCCGCTATCGAGACGGCGGGTACTGGCTGCACGACGTGTCGCGCAATGGCACGTTCCTGAACCGCAGCGCCTCCCGCATGCAGGAGGCGCATCGGCTGCGGGACGGCGATCGGATCGAGATCGGCCGCTACATGATCCTGGTCAGGCTGGAGGGGGAAGAAGCCTCTGTGGCGGAGGCGCCGGGCCCGGAACCGGTCCAGGCCGCGCCAGCGCCCTACGAATACTGGAACGCCTCGGCGGACGCGGCGCCGCCGATCTCGCCGAAGGACCTGCGGCCTGCACGTGAGATGCAGCCCGTCCAGGCGGATTTCCGCGAGTGGGCGATCGATGTGCCGCCGCCTGTCCCGGAAGGGGGATATCCGCCGCCTCCGCCCATCTCTGCGCCGATGGCGGAAGGTATGGACTGGGCCAGGGGGCCGGCGCCCCGGCCGGTGCAGCCCGAGGCCGCCGCTCCGATGCCGAGTCCACGCCGCCCCGCCGCGGCGCCGCCGGCTCTTTCAGACCCTTGGGCCGCCGGGGATGCTGGGCCGGCTCCGGCTCCCTGGCAGGGTGTGGCCGCGTGGGGGCAGGGCCAACCCGGTTCGCAGGCCCCGATCCCGGCGTCTCCGGCTTCCTGGGCGCCGGACATCCCGGCTGCTGCGGAAGCAGGCTGGGCAGAACTGGGTCCAACCTCGCCGAGACCCGGCGCCATACCGGACGACAATCCATGGGGGCGTCCGTCGCTCGGGACCGAACGGGTTCAGCCTCTGCCCCCGGTGAACGCGCCGCCCTCCGAGGCGCAGCCGGCGCAGGCTCGTCCCGCCCATCCGGTTGCTTCGAATGAGGGAGCCGACTTCGTCGCTCGCTTCGCCAAAGGTGCGGGCATCGCGCCGGAGATTCTCGATTGGCGCAATCCCGGGGAATTCGCCGAGGAATTGGGCGCGCTGATGCGCCTCTCGACCGAGAGCCTGAAGCAGCTTCTATCCGCCCGCGCCGAGACCAAGCGGGTCGCCCGCGCGGGGGGGCATACGATGATCCAGGCCCTCGACAACAACCCGCTCAAGTTCTCGCCCACCGTCGAGGATGCGCTGAAGATCATGCTGGGCAGACCCTCCAGCGGGTATCTCGATGCCCGCCGGGCCCTCGAGCAGAGCTACAAGGACCTGAAGATCCATCAGGTGAAGACCTACTCGGCCATGCAGCACGCCCTCCGGCTGCTGATGGAGGATCTGGATCCCGCCGCGATCGAGGAATCCAGCGAGAGTGACCGAGGGCTCGGTGCGCTGCTCAGTTCCAAGAAGGCAAAGCTCTGGGATCTCTACGTCACTCGCTGGGACACGCTGACATCTCCGCACGAGGACGGGATCGTGGACGCATTCATGATGTTTTTCGCGGAATGTTACGACCGTGGTGGCGCCAAGAGTTGACTGCTCGTCGTCTGTGGGATGATTGCGACACCCGGTAGTGAATCCGAAACGGTATCTGGGCATAGACTTGGCTCAGCCTCGATCGGGGGTGACACCAAAGTCCAATTTCGCTAGCGTTCGAGTCCCGAAGGAGAGAAGCGATGCCGCCTCGGTTCCGTGTGCTGGCGCTGGGCGCCGGCGTTGTCGGATTGCTGTCCGCGGCAGGTGTTGCGGCGGCTCAGGGCGGCGCCTCTCCTTCCCCCGGGCCCGAGGCACAGATGGAGGCGAAGCTCGCCTGGGCGAAACGCCACGTCGAACTCGTGTGCCGTCCCCTCGAAGAGCAGAAGATGTTCGACCGGGCAACGCGCTGCTACAACGACGTCGCCCGGCTCGTCGGCGCCACTCCGGCGACGGCAGATAATTCTGCGGGCGCGCCACAGCCGACGGCCCGATCGGCGCCCGCCGCCGCCCCCGCAGCGCAGCCGAAGAGCGCACCCTCGCCGCGTCGCGCGCCGGTCAGGACTGCTGCTCAGCCCGCCCTGATCCGGGTGGCTGCCACTTCGATCCGGTCGCGGCCTGCCCCGCGCCCGGCGGCCGTCACAGGCGTCTACGCGGCGCCCGCCGCTGCGAGCGGCCCGAGCTTCAACCGCTGCGCGCAGATGAGCTGCATGCGCTACACCCTTCTGGGCGTCGGGTTCTGACGGTGCTTCCCTCCGCCTGAGGCATCACTGCCCGGCCGAGCGGGGGTTCTCGGACTGCCTGCCCGGCGCGGTCCGCTGCCCGCCCGCGACCCCGTGGACGTTGCGGTAGCGATCCAGCCGGAGCGATATCATCGTCTCGAACTTGTCCTTGACCTCCGAGACGGACAGCTTCTTTGCGCCGCCATCCGGGGCACTCGCATAGAAGATGGTCTTGTTCGCCTCGGCCGGCTTGGGCAGCAGCTCGGCCGCGGCGAGGGTTGGCGTGTTCGCGACGCGGTCGATCAGGCGCTCGGCCCCGTCCGGTCCCAGGAAGTGGACGAGGTACACCTCGCCCCCGGTCAGCGGTCGGCCGATCTTCTTCTGGATTCGAAGCGCGTCACGCTTGAGCATCTCCGCCGCGAAGACCGCGGACAGGTATGCGTCCCGGCGCAGGCTCAGGATGCGCACGCGCTCCTCAGGCGAAAGCGCGCTCTGGATGAGCTTGGCTTCCTTGTCCAGGCCGTAGGCTGGGCCGAAATCCCTGACGACGCCGAGCCAGGTTCTCTCGATGAACTGGAAGAGGCCGGTCGCAGATGACGTCTGGGCCTGGACCTCGGTGGCGAAGCTCGATTCCTTGTCGGCGATCGCCATCAGGAGGACAGGATCGACCTGGGTCTGGCGGGCTGCCCGGATGATCTTCTCCACGAGGTGCCGGCGGATCTTCATCGGCCCGAAGGCGAGGAGCTCGTCAGGGTTTCTGGGGCCTCGCGCCTCGAGCTCGAGGGCGAGCGCGCTGTAGGCGGCAAGCTCCGGCCGCTGCTGGCCCTCCTTGCCCTTGAGGGCCGAAAGGTCGCCCTTCAGCAGCGATTGGCCGACGGAGGGAGCGAGCTTCACGGTCGGGCTCGAGAGCGGCTTTGCGCCGCCCGCGACTTGCGTGTCGCCTGGAGCGGGGGCAAGCCGGATGGAAGGCATCACCGACGCCGAGCCTTCGGCCTCGATGTCCTCGACGTCATAGAGCTGCTCGGCGACCTCCGCCGACACGAGCAGGACGGGCCGATCCGACGCCAGGCTCAGGATGGCGGTCGCCTGGGCGAGCTCCGGATCCTCCTCCGGCGCCTCAGGGACTGCGAGCCAGCCGATGCTCGCTCCGATCCCGGCAAGTACGACGATCCCGGCAAGCGCCAGATATTGCCACCGCGCTCCCAGTTCCCCCGGGAACGTTCTCGCGGCGGTCGACCGTGCCGATCCGACCCGACGTGCCTCGGGGTGAGCCGCGAGGTCCTCGGTGAAGTCCCGGACGCCGTCGAACCAGTCGACCTCTCCCGCCCCGGCTTCGCTCTCCTCCTTCAGAAGCTGCGCGCCCTCGAAGAGCTCCTGCGCCACCTCAGACGAGACGCCGAGCACCCGCCGAATGTCCCGCGGGGATAGGCGTTCCTGGCCGGCGACCAGGTAGATGGCCATGAACCATTGCTTGAGCGTCGGGCGAGGGCGGGCGAACGGGCTCCCGACACACGGGAATACCTGCAGCCCGCACCCGCGGCATGCGAGTGCGCGCCGCTTCGGCACGTAGCGGTAGCCTGCATGTGCATCGCACGCCTTGCACGGGCTGTTCCCGTGCTGGATGCGCCTCACTGCCTCGAGGCAATTCTCCTCCGACAGCTGCGCCTCGAGGGCCTCGACATTCCGCACGAGCAACACCTCGGCCAGGCAGCTTCCCTCAGGGCCAAGCCTGCCTCAGTCTACCGGATCCCCTCGGCCCGGGCGAGCGGAACCGGGTCGGGTCAACCACCAAGCTTGAAGTATCGCGCCGCTACCCCGGAGACCTGGTGGCGGGCAACGTCGTCCTGAAGCTGGCGGAAGACGCGCTCGGCGCTCTGCGGGCTGGAAAGCTTCAGCGAGGGCAGCGGGCGCGGGGACGACACGGCGAGGATGAGCTGGGGCTTCTCCCCGCCCGAACTGCCCTCCACGCGCAGGCTGAACGAGAGGCTGTCGCCAGTCCGTCTCGCAAAGGGGGCCAGGTTGTGGACCAGCCCGTCATCCGCCACGAGCAGGAGCTCGATATTCTTGTCCGCGCCGGCATCGACGGAACCGCTGAGCTCCTCTCCACTGCGCAGCCTGTCCGATTTGATCGCCAGCACCGGTGAACGGCCCCCTCGCTGTCCACCCTCACGCGCCAGGAACTCGACCACCGGACATTGCGCCCGGGTCACCTGCCTCAGACTGATCTCGGGCTCGAAGCCCATATTGCGCTGAAACGCGGTGTCGAATTCCATGAACGGCGTTGGACTTGCCCCGAAAGCCTCGATCCGGGCTTCTCTGACCGCCACCGCGATGGGCGTCACGAAGAAGCATTCGCCTCCCGTGTAGTCCCTCACGTACCCGGCGACCTGCTCCGGAGTGGCCGGACCGGAAAGAGCCGATGGGAGCGGCTCGGCCGGCACCAGGTCAGGGGCCGCTGGCGGCGGCGGGGGAGGCAGCGCTGCGACTTCAGAGCCGCCTCGCTGAGGCTCAAATGCCGGGACGACAGGAGAGGTGGGTTCGTTCTCGGTAGGGCGGGAAATTGCCTGCCGCCCCGGATCCTCGGCGAGCAACGCCTCGTTCTGCGGCAGATCCGGCAGGCTCGCCTGCGGGCTCGACGAAGAGGCCGCGCGCTCCGGCGATTGTTGCGGCAGGAGCTTGAAGAGCTCCGGCGCGAAGATCCAGCCGGCCCCGCCAAGGGCTCCCAATGACAGAGCGATGCTGGCGGCGATCGCGACAGCCTTCGCTCCCTTCCCGGCGCTCCGCCCTCCGCTCGGCGCCCATTCGGCCACCTCGGCCATGCCCGCGGGCCGGTCCTTGGGGTTCGGCTGCAGCATGCGCTGGAGAAGCGGCCGAAAGCGGGGATCAACGCCGGAGAGGTCCGGGACCCGCCGGCGCTTCTCGATGACGTCGACATGGCTATGGCCCATGTCGATCGGCTTGCCGAGGGCGGCCTCGGCCAGGACGAGCCCGAGGCTGTAGATGTCGGATTGGGCGGTAACGTTTCCGCCGAACAGACCGAGCTGCTCCGGCGACACATAGGAGAACTTCCCCGCAAAGCCGCTCCCGATCACCGTTCCTTCGCCCTGTCCGGAGCGAGCGATGCCGAAATCGATGATCTTGGCACGCGCCAAGTTTTCGTTCGGGAGGATGATGTTGTCGGGCGAGACGTCGCGGTGGATGATCCCGAGCTCGTGCGCAGCCTGCAGGCCCGCAGCCAGGCGCTTCTGGAGGACGCGGAGCTGCTCCAGGTTCAGCGGGCCCTTTTGAAGGAGCTCGGAAAGGGACTTTCCCTCGACGAACTCCATCGCCAGATAGGGAAGTCCCCGGTCGATCGAGAAGACGAAGTAGCGGACGATCGCCTCGTGATAGAGGTTGCGAAGAGCCGATGCCTCCTTCTTGAAGAGGGCGAGCGCCGCAGTGTTCTGAGCGAATTCCGGCCGGATCGTCTTGATGGCGACCTCATCCCCGGTCTCGATGGCGTGGCCTCGGTAGACTTCCCCCATGCCTCCGGTCGCCAGGAGGCAGTCGATCTCGTAGATCTCGTTCAGCCTGTATCCCGGGCTGATGCGGCTGAACGGCCCTGGCGCGATGATGGTCTCATCGCTCATTGCACGTCTCCCGCCTCGGAAGCCGGGTCATGCATGGTCCCGCGCAGCGAAGCTGCGTCGGATGCCGTCGGTCCGGCCCCACGCGGCGTGTCCTCTCCGTAGCGCAGGACGATCACGGTGACGTTGTCGGCAGCTCCTCGTTCCAGCGTGAGCGCGATGAGGGCATCGCTCGCATCCTGGCACCGGCTGCTTTCAGAGGCGGCAAGGATCTCGCGGTCTTCGACATGGCCCGTCAGGCCGTCGGAGCAGATGACGAAGGTGTCTCCGGGCAGGAGCGTGCCGTGTTCGAGTTCCAGCTCCGGTTCCTCCCTCACGCCGATCGCGCGCGTGATGACGTTCTTCCGCGGCCATGTGCGCGCCTCCTCGGGCGTCAGCAGGCCGCGCTCGACCAGGTCCCGCACTTCCGTGTGGTCGCGCGAGAGCTGGGCGATCGCATTATGGCGGATGCGGTAGATCCGGCTATCGCCCGACCACACGCAGGCGAAATGGTCTCCGAAGGTCAGTAGGATCGCGACGGTCGAGCCGACGATCCGTCCACGCTGCCTTGCGATCTCGTGCAGCGTCATGTTCGCGCGCAGAATACGATCCTCGAGCCTCGCCAGGAGGTCGGCGGCCGATACCGCCGTCCCGATCGTCTCCAGGCACTGGACGACGGTCGAGCTCGCCAAGGCGCCGGCCTCGTGTCCTCCCATGCCGTCCGCGACGGCGAAGACGCCGTTTGCCGGGGAAACGAAGTAGCTGTCCTCGTTGACCTGCCGCACACGTCCGGGATGGCTCGCCGCCCCGACATCGAAGATGCCGGCCCGCTGCACCAGGTCGGAGTTGAGACCGGAACCTCGGGTTTCGGGCGCCATGGAGCATCTCATCCGGTAGCCGGCCGAAAAGCGCGCTCGCGCGAGGCGATCATAGCGTGTCGTCGAAGCGGCCCGTCAACATGCCCGCAAAGGCATACGGGTCCGGCATGCGGCGGGCGGCGAGGACCTGTTGTGCGAATCCTTCCCCTCCAAGCGTCCACCAGAAGGTGGCCGACCCGTACAGGCGGACATGGTCGAGCTGTCTGATGCCGGACAGGGCCTCCTCCAGCGCACGTCCTTGCAGCGGCGCGGTCACGCTGCCGTCGGGCAAGCGATGGAAGGTGCCCTCCTGAGCGGAAGGACAGCTCGCCCGGGCGGGGGGGAAAGTTTCGATGGCGCCTGTCAGGGCTTCGAAATCCGTGCCTTCGCTCAGAGCCGAGAGGAGCAACTCCTCCGCTTTGGACAGCCACTCGTCGTTGGAGTCGATTTCAGGCGGGGCGAGTTCCTCGCCCGGTTCGCAGCGCACGAAGATCGTGAGGGGAAAATAACGCCCGACGCCATCCACGGAAGGCATGATGGCGCCAAGAACCGGAGCGCCGCAGATCTCAGCACCCAGCCAGAAGCGCCAGATCGGCGCGCGCAGATAGGCCTCCTGCCAAGCCGGACCAAGCTTCACGCGGCTTGCCGATATTCCACCCTGGAGCCAGGGCTCCCAGGCCGCGAGGAATTCGCGCGGCGTGGAAACCGCGATGAAGTCGCGCTTGGCCGGGAGTTTCCCGTAGAGGCCGCAACGCATGACTCAGATCCCGGTCGGGCAGCGGAACTCGCGCAGCGCCGGAAGTACGAGCGGGTTCAGGATCGAGCTCACGTTGAACCGGTAGGACAGCTCTCTCCCACCCGCGACGAAGGTCGCCACCACGCTATCGCCCTGCCGGAGGACCGAGCCCGAATCCAGCATGCGGAAGAGCGACCAGGTCCCGGTACGTTCCGCAAGGAGTTGCGGAGGTGTGGTCTGCCCTCCACCGAAGAAGCCCCCGCCGACAGTCTGACCTTCAAGGCTGATCGCGGTCCGGCCGAGCCCGCCGGGGCCGGGCCACTGCACGGTGGAGGGCGTGTTGATCCCCTGCTGCGTCACGACGGGGGTGCCGTTGATGTCGAGCTTCGCGCGCGCCGCATCGCCCGCCAGGGTCAGGGGGGTCACGGCCATGGTGATGGATGGCATGTTGCCGCCCGTGCCAAAGAACGCGTCGCGGATCTCCGAGGCGCGCTGGAATTCCCGCAATGTCGAAGGCGAGAGCGAGCGGGCGATCTGGTCGTCGGGCCGCCACGTCCATTGCGCCCGCGAGCGATCAGCACGCGGTGCCAGGTTCGTCTGGAAGAACTTGTCCAGGATTCCGTTCGGAGCAAAGAGGCGGGCGAAATCCGCGATCGGCACCTCGCGTTCGCTGCTCCGGGTGAACGGATAGCGGTTGGTCACGATCTGCTGGCAGTCCCGCGTCACCTGATCCGCCAGCATCTGCGCCAGCTGCGAGACCGCGGCTCCTGTCGCGCTGCCCTCGAACTCGTTCGCGATGCCGCGGATCATCGGCTCGAACGGCGGCGGGAAGCGCGAGGCGAGGGAGCGGAGATTCCTGGTCTGCGTGACGAGGTTGATGTTTGCCGCCTGCGCCATCGAAGGGTTCGTCGCCTCAAGGGCCGCGTTCTTCAGCTCGTTGAGGTTCTGGATCAGGACGTCGACCGTCCGCCGGCCGGCGTCGCCCTCGAGCAGCAGATGGAACTGTCGGAAGCTCGCCTCGATGTTGGCGCCGGGCGCCTCGTTCGTCGGTATGGCAAAGCGGTCCGGCTGTGCCGCGCTCCCACCGGCGGCTCCGCTCCCGCCTCGGCCGCCGAGCGTACCCTCCAGGGCCAGCCGCCCGAGAGCCGAGGCAGTATTCGCGACGCTGGACGGGAGGGCGGCCTGAACGCGCGTTTCCGCGGCGCGCATTCCCGCATCGGCAACGATGGCCTTCGCCTTCCCCGTCCGAGGATCGATCGATTGCGTGCCACCGCCATTCTGGGCTGCCCGGTTCGCGCCCGGCCTCTCGCGAGTCAGCCGGGTCTCTTCCCGCAGGGACTCGATGACCTGCTTGAGCGGCGAGGTCGGGGCCGAGATGGCTTGGAGCGCTGTATAGCGAGGCTTGTCGGTGGCCAGCGGGCGAAGCTTCAGCCGGCTTAGGGCAGTCGTCCAGGAGGGTACGAATTCCCGGGCGTAGATCTTCAGGAGGTCGGCGAATAGCGAGCCGTACTGCGCCGTGTAGGCCTGCTGTTGGCCAGCAGCGCCGAGAACCCACCGGTCCCGGTCGGCAACATCGGCCACATCCCCGAAGCGGTCGATGAAGGCTTCGAAAAAGCCGTCATAGGTGAAGAAGAAGGGGACCCGGATGACGTCGAGGTCACCTCCGCCCACCACCTCGAACACGATGTTGGCGTCAGGGCCGCCGGCCTTCACCACCGTCCAGTCGCGCTGCGGCGCGGTGCGGGCCTGCGACTTCAGCAATTCGTAGGTTCGCTCGGCGACGCTCAGTCGCGCAAGGGTCCGCTGGCAGTCCTCGACGAGGGATTGGTTGATGGTCACGACCGGTGAAGAACCATCCTCCAGATCGAGCATCGCGACGAGATGCTGTTCGAGGAGTTCCCGGCCCTTGGCAAAGCCAGCGCCGGGGTAGAGCGCCTCGGCCCAGTCGCGACGCATCCAGTTGATCACGAGGTCCCGGTCCGGCGGTGCCTCGGGCCGCCCGCCCAGCATCAGGTAGACCTTCAGGGCCTCGTAGATGAAGCTCGGATTGTTGCGGTTGGCCTCGAGCAACTCCTCCATTCGGAAAATCAGGCGTGAGCGGAACATGCGCTCGAGGCCGGTGTGGTAGGTCGTCTCGGATGCGGATTGCAGGCGCTCGCGCTGGCTCAATCCCATGGTCGCGAGGACGGGCGTGCCGTCCTCTCGAAGCGCATACCCGGCCGGGAGGTACCGGAGCGTGTTGAGCAGAGGCAGCACCTTGGCGAAGTTCCGGTCCGCCACGACGGCTTCGCGGAGAACCTCGGTTGCGTCGCCGCGGTACTTCGCCAGTTGCGTGTTCGATTGCTGGATCAGCTGGTTGTTGCGCAGATAGCTCGTCCACCAGAGCCCGACGAGCGTGGCCGAGATAACGGCGATCGAGGCATAGGCAGCCACGCGAAGGACCGTGGCCCGCCGCACCGCGCTACGGTTCGTCGAGACCCACCCCGCCTCCCCAATGACGACTTTCTTCAGAAGGTCGGTCAGGAAGTAGCTCTTCCCGAGGCCCGAGTAGCTCGCCGCGCCGAAATCCTCAGAGCCGAAGGACCGGGACAGAGCGCCGATCAATTGGTCGATCGGCGTGCCCTGCTGCGTGCCGGAGGTGAAATAGAAGCCGCGGAGCGTCGCGTTGGAGTGGTATCGGCTGGGCTCGAAGATCCGATTGAGGAAATCGACGACGTGCTTCTTCGACGCTGCGACCTGGCTCGGGAAGCCGAACAGCACGACACGAGCGGTCGGGTTGGGCTCCTCCTGCAGACGATCGGGCAGCCACTCGTTCAATCGCTCCACCAGGGCGTCGAACTCGGCCGGGACCTCCCCGATCATGTTGCGGGTCTTGTCGGCCGTCTGGAAGGTATGGCCCCACACCATCCGCCGGTCCGGCTCGGAGAGATGGCCGAAGAATTCCGTGAACCCCGAGACGAGATCGGCCTTGGTGAAGAGTGCATAGACCGGGAAGTCGACCCCTAGCCGCTCGTGCAGTTCCAGCAGCCGCTTGCGGATGGCGTTGGCATGCGCCTCGACCTCCGCCTCGCCCGCGCTAAGAAGGTCGTCCAGGCTGATCGCGATCAGCACGCCATTGATCGGCTGGCGCGGGCGATTCTTCTTCAGGAGGTCCAGGAAGGCGAGCCAGCTCGCGCGATCCGCCTTCGCGTCCGAGTCCTGTGTCGTGTAGCGGCCCGCCGTGTCGATCAGCACCGCGTCTTCCGTGAACCACCAGTCGCAGTATCGGGTGCCGCCGCTACCCGCGACGGCTTCCGGCGTCTTGCCGGTATTCAGCGGAAACTTGAGCCCCGAATTGACGAGCGCGGTCGTTTTGCCGGAGCCCGGGGGGCCGATGATGATGTACCAGGGCAGCTCGTAGAGGTAGTCGCCCTTGCCGCGGGCCTTCCTCAGCGTCGCGAGCGCATCCTTCATCGCGCCGCTGAGCACCACGCCGTCGCTGGAACTTTCCTCGGCGGCGCTCAGCGCCTCCTCGATGGCCCGGGCGGCCTTGCGGCGCTTCCAGATATCGTAGCCGACATAGGCGAGAGCGACCGCGATGATGGCGGTGCAGATCGCGAGCGGGACCCAGAGCCCTTCGAGAGGCCGGACATCGCCGATTGCCACCAGGGGCCCCGCCCACCACACGATTGCCGCGAGGGCGAGGGCGCCGATCAGGATGGAGGCATATCTGAGCCAGGTCTTCCACGTCATGGTGCCTGCCTCGGCAAGTGGGCGGATCTCATCGCTGCTCCGCCGTCACACGCTGCGGGGAATGATGATCTCGACGCGGCGGTTTTTCGCTCGCCCGTCTACCGTGTCGTTCGGTGCGATCGGCACGTCCGCACCCTTGCCTTCCACCTCGATCCGCTCCGGCCGCGTGAGCTTGGCCTTCATCAGGGTGGCGACGGCCTTTGCGCGCTCCTGGGACAGGACGAAATTGGAGGGAAAGCGCACGTTCTTGATCGGCTGCGCGTCGGTGTGGCCGACGACCTTCAGGGCGCCGGGCTCCCGGTCGAGCAGTTCCGTGAGACGCTGGACCAGTGTCGCGAATTCCGGCTTCACCTCGGCCCTTCCGGGCGCAAAGAGCGCCGCCGCGACCCGGATCACGACCTGGTTGCCGGTCTCCTGCACCGAGAGGTTGCCGTTGGCGATCTCGGCCTGCAGCGCCCCCCGGAAGCGGGCCAGCTGGCTCTGCGGTGGTGGCGGAGGCGGGGGCGGCGGCGGCGTGTAGATGCGCCGTTGGATGCCGACCTCGGTCGTCGGGTGAACCGTGACGAGTGCTGTCGCGGCGGCCTCGGCGCCGCCGGACAGCAGCATTCTGAGGACGAAGAACAGCCCGAGCAGCAGAACGCCCACCACCGAGCCGACCGCCCAGACCGGAAGCTGGAAGCGCGAGACCGCGGCCGCGATCGCCTGGCCCTGCCAGCGCGGGGAGACCTCGCGGCTCGGCTGGCGGGTGCGCCGGAGGAGTTCGTAGAGGTTGCGCTGGATCGTCTGGAGGGTGGCGGCGCCGCCGGCCGTTGTGCCGTGGATACCCCGGAAGCCAAGAGCCAGGCAGGCGTGCATGAGCTCGAGCAGGTAGTAATTGCCCGAGGGATCGACCTTCGCGCGCTCGAGCTCCTCGAAAAACTTCACGCCGCCGATCCGCTCGCCAAAGAAGCGGGAGAGCATCGAGTACTGGGTCCAGACATGCCGGTCGTCCGTCGGAATGTTCTGGACGATGTCGTCGGCGGTCGCGCAGACGACGTACTTGGCGATCCGGGTCTGCTCGGCGGAGATGCCGGCCGTGCGCGTGTCGCGCTCGAACTCCTCGATCGTCGAGGCGACCTGCTCCATCAGGTTCGCGAAAGATGCGCGCGACAGCTGGACCCGCAAACGCCCCAGCAGGAGCAGGAGGGGACCGCCTGCCCGCAGGAAGGGGTTCTCGTTCGGCGCTACGACAACGTCGCGCTTCAGGATGAGGGCGCGTCGCCGCTCCCCAGGATCGGGTGCTGCCGGGGGAGCCGCTGGCTGCGGGAACGCCCAAGACTCGTCCGCCGCTGGGGGGGCGCCGGGCACGACGCCGTACGAGGCGGGAGCGAAAGCCGGCTGGGAGCTGGGAGCGACTGGTGCGGCCGGACGAGGCGGCAAAGGCGGAGGAGGCGCGAAGGACGGCGTGGGATTGGGAGCGGAGACCGGGGCCGGAGGAGGTTCGGCCCGCCGTCCCCCTGGGTTCGGCAGAATGATGGTGCGGTCACTTCGACCGAACGGGTCAAAAGGTTTGCTCATCGCCCCCTCCGCCCGAATGGGAGCTCTCGGAAGCCGGATAGGAGGTCCGGCCGCAGGTCACCGCCGTCCCTCCAGCACCGCCCAGAGTTCAAGCTCGAGCTCCGGCCAGTCGCCGGAAAAGTGCATCCCGATGGAACTCGCGACGCTGAATTCCGGCCAGAGCGGCGACTGCCGGTCTAGCAGGAAGTAGACGTGGTCCGTGATGGCCCGGATCTGGGGCGGCGGCGTCGGAAGATGCACGAGACCGACGCCGGGTAGATGGGCATGCACGATCTCGTTCATCTTCGTGTTCGGGCCGACCTTGAACAGGTGCGGGAAGTGGCCCTGGATCTCGGTGAGCGGGCGCCTGGCGGAGACCTCCAGCACTAGGGCCGCGTTCCGGAACAGGTTGCGGTCGCGGATGGTCGAGACGAAGGCATTCGGCGCACGCTCGATGATCTCGAGCCGGATCGCCCGGCGCCCGAGCTGCGCCGACAGGAAGTCCTGGATGTCCCGGACGAGCGGCGTGAATACCTCTTCCAGATTGTCGTGATCGTAAGCGGGATAGTTGCGCGCCCGGCGCTCGGCCGTCGCAAAGGTCGCAAGCTCCCCGGCGATGCGCAGGAATTCCTCGTAGAGCCGCTCTGGGTGGATGTAGCGGGACTGCCGGAAGTGCTTCAGCACCGGGACGTGCCGGTTCAGCAGTTGCAGAACGAAGTAGTCGGCGCTCTGGAGGCCGCCGCCGGCGGTTGGGTCGGCCGCGTAGCGGGCCAGCTCCTCGAGCTTGTTGTCGATCCAGCCGATCACGCGATCGATCCACCCGTCGATCACGGGATGCGCGGCGCAGCTCAGAACCGGTGGCGCGAACTTCTCGTCGAAGACGATCGTCCGGTCCCGCACCTCGAGAACACGCGCGATGGGCAGGCTTACATAGCCCGGCTTTCCCGTCCGTCGCAGCTCGAAGGAGAGACGAGGATGAGCGACGTCGATCTCTTCCTCCATTCGCAGGGCGGATGTCGCGTCGATAAGGACTTCCGTCGCGGGATAATACCGGCTTGCGCTGTCAGCCTCTGCGTCCTCCACTTCCCGTGTGTTGGCCGCCGCCAGCGGCAGCGACAACCATAGCAACTGCTTCCCGGCCGTTTCGGGCACGTCGATCGGAGGGGGAAGGGGCGACGACCCTGGAATGTCGAAAGGCGTGCCGTCCGGCATCACGCCGGTCGCGCGCCGCACGGAGAACTTGCTCTGCTGAGCCAGATCCCGGTCGATTTCGATTGTGGAGAAGCCCCAAGGATAGGGCGTGATGTGGCGGACCCGGCTTTCGAGCAGCGCCTCCATATAGCGGTCGTTCTGCTGAAGGTGGTGCGGCCGAAGGAACAAGCCTTCGGACCAGACGACCTTGCTTGTCCAGGACATCGCGTACCCTGTTCCCCGCCCCAGGTATAAAGCCAGGCCCTACAAGGCAGCAAGCAAAGCCGCCTCGCATTTCACCTGTTCAGGGTCGCATTTCTGGTATGTTTCGCCGGTGTTCCGGCGCACTCTGCAATGCAACGGGATGGGGATTATTCCGCGGCTGTCATCACGGCGGCGGCAGGCATCTCGGCCGCTGCTTTGAGCCGGTAGATCGGGACGGGCTCCAGAAAACCGTCGAGCGGGTGCCGGCCGATCATTTCGGGGTCGCCCCAGAGGTGGTCGGCGAACGCCTTCGACATCAACAAAGGTTCACGAAGCACCTTGTTCATCTGTGCGATGCGGCTGGCGAGGTTCACGTCGGGGCCGATCACCGTGAAATCCAGCCGGGCGCCGGACCCGACATTGCCGTAGGCCGCTTCGCCGTGGTGGAGCGCGATGCCTGCGTCTACGCGCGTCGGAAAACGTCCTTCCTGGTTGGCCTGCTCGAGGAGGACGAGCCCGGCCACCGCGGCCGAGAGGGCCGCTTGAGCACTTTGCCCGGTATCGTCGCCCCGGTCGCGGAAGATCGCGAGCAGGCCGTCGCCCAGATACTTCAGCACCTCGCCGCCTTCGGCATTGATGGGCGGTACGAGACAATCGAAGAAGGTGTTCAGGAGCTCGACCGCCCGTTCGGGCTCGAGCTCGGACGAGATACGTGTGTAGCTCCGCATGTCCGCGAACAGGATGGCCGATCGGATGCGGCTGACCTCGCCACGCTGGATCGTGCCGGATAGGATAGCCTTGTGCGGCTCGTCGCCGACATAGATGCGAAGCACGTTGTCGAGGCGCTGATTGACCGAGCGCGTCTCCAACACGGCGGCGAGCGTCGGCATGACGAAGCGCAGGACGGAAAGCGCCCTTGAGTCGAAGCCGTGCTGCGCGCGGGTCGCAAAGGTCACGCCGTTCCGCGTCCCATTCGTGAAGCAGAGCGGAACGCAGACATAGTACACATATCCCTCCGCCTTCAGCTCGGGGATGATGTCGAAGGCGTCGTCCGGAGTGGTGCGAAGATCGAGGATGAGCCAGCGTCCCGTCCGATGCGCCTCGGCAAAGGGGCTACGCTCATAGGCGCGCTCGGATTGCTCGCCATGGGGGAAGAGCTTGAACGCGAACCCGTTCTCGCGCGTCCAGACGCGCCCGATCCCGGTATATTCGGAATGGAGCGCATCGATCGCGGTCGTGATCCGATCGATGGGAACGCCCAGCGCATTCAGCCGGTCGGCCAGGCCTTCCAGCAGCGGCGCCCAGTCTTCGAGGCGCGCGCCCTCGGCGAGCAACCAGTCGCGAAGCGCCAGCCCCGGCTTGAAAAGGGCAGGGTCGAGATCCCTGATTTCCTCGCCCTGGGTATCGGCGCTGGGCCAGGCGCAGGCCCGCGGGGCGGCTGGTTCGGAATCGAGCATTGCGTGCAAGGTGGTTCCCAACCTCTTCGATGGCAAGCAACGCCTCCGGCTCGGGTCCGGATCTGCGGCGGGAACGAGTCGATCCGAGGAGTCGTTGAGTCGCCCGAGTCGAGTTCCCGAGTGATCGTAGCGTACGGAGTCCGCCAATGGCGCCCCGGTCCAATTGGAAGGGCTACCTCAAGCTGTCGCTTGTGTCTTGCCCCGTCCAGCTCTTTCCGGCCACGACCACGAAGGAGAGGGTCTCCTTCCACCTCCTCCACCGCGATACCGGCAACCGGCTCCGCCGCAAGCTCGTGGACCCTGAAACGGACGAAGAGGTCGAGTCCGACGAACAGGTGCGGGGATACCAGGTCGCGAAGAACGAGTACGTCGTCCTCGAAGAGGACGAGATCGAATCCGTCGCGATCGAGTCGACCCATACGATCGATATCGAGACCTTCGTTCCTCGCGACGAGATCGACGAGACTTTCCTCGACACCCCCTACTACCTGACGCCCGACGGCAAGCTGGGCGAGGAGGCTTTCGCCGTCATCCGCGATGCGATGCGGGAGAAGAACGTCGTCGGGCTGGGACGGGTGGTTCTCTACCGCCGAGAGAGGCCGATCATGCTCGAGCCTCGCGGAAAGGGGCTGGTCGCGACCACGCTTCGCTACGCCTACGAAGTCCGGGAGGACGAGGACTACTTCGAGGATATCGGCGAGCCGGAGGTGTCCGAGGAGATGCTCGACCTCGCGACCCACATCATCGGCCGCAAGATGTCGCACTTCGATCCCAAGCGGTTCGAGGACCGCTACCAGAATGCCCTTCTGGAATTGATCAAGGCCAAGCAGACGCACCAGCCCGTGAAGCTCAACGCACCGCCGAAGCCGACCAACGTCGTCAGCCTCATGGATGCCCTCAGGCGGTCGATCTCGGCCGACCAGGACAATGCGGCCGCCGAACCGAAGGGGAAGGCTGCGCCTGCTGCCAAGGCGGAGAAGGCGCGCGCGGAGCCCAAGACGGCCAAGAGCGCTGCAACCGCCAAGACCAAGCCTGCAGCGGCTGCCCGGCGCACGCCGGCGAAGGCGTCGCAGAAGCTGAAGAAGGCGAGCTGAGCGGCGCTCAGCTCAATCCACGATGGCTGCGTAGACGAGCTGGCGCAGCATGCGCCGGTAGTGCTCACGCCGTCCCGGCGCCTGCACCATGATCAGGCCGTACAGCTCCTCGCGCGGATCCACCCAGAAGCTCGTCCCGCCGAGGCCCTCCCAGTAATAATCGCCGGCCGAGCCGGGGAAGCTCGCGATCCCGTCCTGGCGGCGCACGGCGAAGCCGAGCCCGAACCCATAGCCCTCCGGCAGTATGTCCGGCATGATCCGGATCTCGGGCCCGAGATGGTCCGCCGTCATGTAGGCGAGGGTCCTCGGCGAGAGGAAGCGCACGCCGTCGAGCTGCCCGCCCGAAAGCAGCATGTGCAGGAATCGCGCGTAGTCGGACGCCGTGGAAGCAAGCCCGCCGCCGCCATTCTCCATCGCGACTTCCTTCGCGACGTCGAGGAGCGCCTGGGGCTCGCCGGTCTCGGGGTCCGTCGGGAAGGCTTCGGCGATGCGCGCCTGATAATTCGGCGGGACCATGAAGCCGGTCTCCATCATGCCGAGCGGCTCGAATAGCCGCGTCCGCAGGGCGACCCCGAGCGACAGGCCGGTGACGACCTCGATCACGCGTCCCACGAGGTCGGTCGAGCGGCTGTAGTTCCACTCGGCACCTGGATGGGCCACGAGGGGGAGGGTCGCCAGCAGCGCCGCCTGTGCGGGGTTGCTGCGGCTGCGCCGTCCGGCTTCCGCCTCCGCGTAGGCCTTCTGGACGGGACCCTCGTCCATCCACTCGTAGGTGAGACCGGATGTGTGTCGGAGAAGGTCGTGGACCGTGATCGGCCTTGCTGCCGGCACGAGCTCGGCGCAGCCGTCCCGCTCGGCCCTGACCTTTACGTCCGAGAACTCGGGCACGAACGCGCTGAGCGGATCGGAGAGGAGCAGCCGGCCCTCTTCGACCAGCATCATCAGGGCGACCGAGACCAGCGGCTTGGTCATCGAGTAGATGCGAAAGATCGCATCCCGCTCCATCGGCTCGTCGCGGCCGGGATCGCGGCGGCCGTAGGCCTTGAAGTGGACGACGCGCCCGCGCCGGGCGACGACCGTCACGGCTCCGGGGATGAGACCCTTTTCGACGTCGGCCGTGACCACGTCGCCGATGCGCCCGAGGCGCTCGCGCGACATCCCCACATCCTCGGGCTTCGCCCAGGCGATCGTATCCGACATCGTCCCTCCCTAGGGGTGCTCGGTCTCCTTGCCGAGGCAGCACTTCTTATACTTCTTGCCCGAGCCGCAGGGGCAGGGGTCGTTGCGTCCGACATGCCGGAGCGGGTTGTGGACAGGCTCCTCCGGCTCGGCCTCCTCCTCGCTCTCCAGAGCGGCCTCGAGTTCGGCGACGACGTCCTCGATCAAGCCGAGCTCGCGTTCCCGGAAGCGGGCCGGATCGTCCGGCTTGGCGACGGCCTCGGCTAGCGTCAGCTCGAACCAGTCCGGATCGCCTTCCTCCTCGAGAAGGCGAGCATCCGCCCGCGCTGCCTGAATCCGCGGT
This sequence comes from Enterovirga sp. CN4-39, assembly GCF_049446235.1. NCBI lineage: Bacteria > Pseudomonadati > Pseudomonadota > Alphaproteobacteria > Hyphomicrobiales > Methylobacteriaceae > Enterovirga > Enterovirga sp. CN4-39. Next base: position 34,875 of record NZ_JBMSEF010000026.1, read on the forward strand.
GCGAGGTCCTCGAAGCCGAGAAGGGCGACCGCCTCTTGCCAGCCCGTCCAGGCGGAATCTCCGGCCCGGGCCGGGCGGGTCTCGTCGAAGCGGACCAGGAGTGCTTCCGCCCGCTTGCGCGGGATGCGATCCGAGAAGACCAGGAAGGCGTAGGCGCCGAACAGGTTCCAGCGGACGAATTCGTCCGCTTCCCGATCGAGCAGCGCATCTTCCAGCGCCGCCGGATCGCCGTCGAACGAACCCGCGACGATGCGGGGCAGGGTGGTCCCGACCGCATCGCCGATGAGTTCGCCGAGCGGCTCGGCGGGACGGCGGAGAAGCCGTAGCAGGGGTGCATGCAGCCGGCAGTCCCGGGCAGCGCCGAGGACGTGGACGCCCCAGAACAGGAGGTTCTGCTCGCGGCCGGTCAGGTCCTCGCCGGAGGCCGCACGCTCCACGACCTGCAAGACGAATTCAGCGACGGCCTGGGGCCGTCTGACCGCCTCGTCCAGCGCTTCGGCCGGCAGGTGCTGCGCGACAGATAGGGCCTCGACGAGGTTCACCCGCCCGCCCGGGATGAAGTCTCCGCCCCAGGCCTCGCTCACGAGCGCAGCACCGCGCCGGTCTTCTTGGCGACCGCGGCGATGATCCTGGCGGAGACCTGCTCGAGCTCGGCATCGGTCAACGTGCGCTCGGCGGGCTGCAGGGTCACCTCCAGTGCGACGGACTTCTTGCCGGGTTCGATGCCGGCGCCTTCGTAGACGTCGAAGAGCGTGACCCCGGCGATGAGGCCGCGCTCGGCATTCTCGGCCGCCCTGACGACCTCTCCCGCCGCGATCTCGCGTCCGACCACGAAGGCGAAGTCCCGCCGCACGGGCTGCAGGTCCGAGATGACCAGCTTCGGCTTCATCTTCGTCGGCCGGTATTTCGGCAGGGGAAGGTTGTCGAGCACGATCTCGAAGCCGACCATCGGGCCTTTGGCGTCCAGGGCCTTCAGGATGCGCGGGTGCAGTTCGCCGAACGAGCCGACGACGTTCCGAGGCCCGAATTGCAGGGTGGCCGAGCGGCCGGGATGAAACCAGTCGGGGCCGCCGGGCACGAGCTGAAGCCCGCCCGTCGACACGCCAAGAGCGGAGAGCAGCGCCATGGCGTCCGCCTTCGCGTCGAAGACATCCACCGGGCTAGCGCTTCCATCCCAGTGACGACCGGCGCCGGCCGTGCGAGCGGTTCCCCGTCGCAGGGCCGCGGCGTTGATGGCCTGACCCTCGGGCTCGTCCGTGGCGAAGCACTGGCCGACCTCGAACAGGGCCACGTCGCCATAGCCGCGATCGGCGTTCCGCTGCGCCGCCTTGATCAGCCCGGGCAGCAGGCTCGGGCGCATATCGGAGAGATCCGCCGCGATCGGGTTGGCGAGCTGCAGGGTCCGGGCGCCGCCGCCGAACAGCTTCGCCTCCGCGTGAGCGATGAACGACCACGTCACCGCCTCCACCAGGCCGCGCGAGGCAAGCTCGCGCTTGGCGAGCCGCGTCCGCTTCTGCAGCGGGGTGAGGATCGGCTTCACGACACCCGGCTGGATGCGCGGGAGCGGCTGGGACACGACCCGCTCCAGGCCGGCAATGCGCACGATCTCTTCGACGAGGTCGGCCTTGCCTTCGATGTCGGGCCGCCAGGACGGCGGCAGCACCTTCGCGCGCTCGTTCGCGGCGTTGCCGGCCACCGTGAAGCCGAGCTCGGTCAGGATCGCCTTCGCCTCCGGACGGGGGATGTCCAGCCCGGTCAGGCGCTTCACCTCGTTCCAGGGGAAGTCGATCGGGTGCTCGCGATCCGGGATCTCGCCCTCGAGCAGGATTTTCGAAGCCTCGCCGCCGCAGAGCTCGAGCACGAGCTTCGTCGCGAGCTCGAGGCCCGGGACCGTGAAGGCCGGGTCGACGCCGCGCTCGAAGCGATAGCGCGCATCCGAATTGATGCCGAGCCGCCGCCCCGTGCGGGCGATGTTCAGCGGGTCCCAGAGGGCCGACTCGATGAGGACATCCGTCGTGCTCTCGTCACAGCCCGAATGCTCGCCGCCCATGATGCCGGCGATGGATTCCGGGCCGTTCTCGTCCGCGATGACGACGATCTCGTCATCCAGCGCGTAGGTGCGCCCGTCCAGCGCCAGGATCTCTTCGCCCGGTTTGCCGCGACGGACCGTGATGGCGCCCGCGACCTTCCCCGCGTCGAACACGTGAAGCGGCCGGCCACGGTCGAAGGTCATGAAATTGGTGATGTCGACCAGCGCGTTGATCGGCCGGAGGCCGATCGAGGCCAGGCGCGTCTGGAGCCAAGCGGGCGAGGGGCCGTTCTTGACGCCGCGCACGAGGCGGAGCGCGAAGGCTGGGCAGAGCTTGCGGTCCTCTTCGGCAAAGTCGAGCGTCAGCTTGACCGGCATGGCAAAGGACCCCGGGACGGGCTCGACCCGCGGCGTCTTGATGGCCCCGATCCCGGCCGCCGCCAGATCCCGCGCAATCCCGGCTACCGAGGTGCAGTCCGGCCGGTTCGGCGTGAGGTTGATCTCGATCAGTGGATCGTCGAGCCCGGCATAGCCGGCATATGGCTGCCCGACTGGCGCATCGGCCGGAAGGTCCAGGATGCCGTCATGGTCGTCCGAGATCTCGAGCTCGGCCGCCGAGCACAGCATGCCGCGGCTCTCGACGCCCCGGACGTTCGCCACGACGAGCGTAATGTCCTTGCCGGGCACGTAGGTCCCGGGCGGGGCGAAGACCGACTTCATGCCCGCCCGCGCATTCGGCGCGCCGCAGACGACCTGGACCGGCTCACCCGTGCCTGTATCGACCATGCAGACCCGAAGCCGGTCGGCATTCGGGTGCTGCTCGGCCGAGATAACGGAGGCAATCACATACGGCTTCAGCGCCGCCGCCTTGTCCTCGACGCCTTCGACCTCGAGCCCGATGCGGGTGAGCGCCTCCGTGATGGCGTCGAGGGATGCGGAGGTGTCGAGGTGCTCTTTGAGCCAGGAGAGGGTGAATTTCATGACGTCAGCCCACCGACGAGGCTCGGGAGATCAAGCGGCCTGAACCCGTAATGGTCGAGCCAGCGGACATCCGCATCGAAGAACGCGCGCAGGTCCGGCATGCCGTATTTCAGCATCGCGATCCGGTCGATGCCCATGCCCCAGGCGAAACCCTGGTAGACGTCCGGATCCAGGCCGCAATTGCGCAGCACGTTGGGGTGAACCATCCCGCAGCCGAGAATCTCGAGCCAGTCGCTGCCCTCGCCGAACCGGATCTCGTCGCCGCGGCGGGAGCACTGGATGTCCACCTCCATCGAGGGCTCCGTGAAGGGGAAGAAGGACGGCCGGAACCGCATCTTCACCTCCTCGACCTCGAAGAACGCCTTGCAGAACTCCTCGAGGATCCACTTGAGATTCGCGAGGTTCGCCTCCTTGTCGATCACCAGCCCTTCGACCTGGTGGAACATGGGCGTGTGGGTCTGGTCGGAATCGTGCCGGTAGGTCCGGCCGGGCGTGATCACCCGGATCGGCGGCTCCTGGCTCTTCATCGTGCGGATCTGGACCGGCGACGTGTGCGTGCGAAGCACCTTCCGCTCGCCCTTGTGGTCGGGCTGCAGGAAGAAGGTGTCGTGCATCTCCCGCGCGGGGTGCCCGACGGGGAAGTTCAACGCGGTGAAGTTGTAGTAGTCCGTCTCGACATCCGGGCCTTCGGCGACCCGGAAGCCCATGTCGGCGAAGATCGCCGTGAGCTCGTCGATGACCTGACTGATGGGGTGGATGCGACCGCGCGTTTCCGGCGCCTCGCGGACCGGAAGGGAGACATCGACCTTCTCGGAAGCGAGCCTCGCCTCCAGCGCAGCATCCGCCAGCGCCTCGCGGCGGGACAGGATGGCGCCCTGGACCGCATCACGGAGCCCGTTGATGAGCGGGCCCTTCTCCTTCCGCTCTTCCGGTGTCATCCGGCCGAGGGTCTTCAGGAGCTCGGAGATCGAGCCCTTCTTGCCGAGGGCGGCTACGCGCAAGGATTCGAGCGCCGCCTCGTCGGAGGCGGCGTCGACTTGGGCGAGGAGGTCGCGTTCGAGTGTCTGGAGGTCGGTCATGACTGGGCGATCTGCTTCGAACGCGTCATCGCCGGGCTGGTCCCGGCGACCCCGATCGGAGAAAAGCGGCGCCTCAGCCTATCGGGATGGCCGGGGCGAGCCCGGCCATGACAACCAAGAAAGGTTGGTCTCAGGCGGCCTTGACGAGGTCGGCCGGCAGCGCGGCCTTCGCCTGGGCGACGATGGCGGCGAATGCCTCCGGCTCGCGAATGGCGATGTCCGACAGGACCTTGCGGTCCACCTTGACGCCCGCCTTGGCGAGGCCGTCGATGAGGCGGGAATAGGTCAGGCCATGCTCGCGCGCAGCGGCGTTGAGGCGCTGGATCCAGAGGGCGCGGAACGAACGCTTCCGGTTCTTGCGATCCCGGTAGGCGTACTGCATCGACTTCTCGACCGCCTGCTTGGCGATCCGAATCGTGTTCTTGCGACGGCCATAGAAGCCCTTCGCCTGATCCAGAACCTTCTTGTGCTTGGCGTGGCTCGTCACGCCGCGTTTCACGCGGGCCATGGGGGATCTCCTGGGAAGCTAGTTGTCTGCGGGGGCGTGTGGTTCTTCAGCCGTTCGGCAGGAAGAACTTCTTCACGTTGTCGGCGTCGCCCTTGAACAGGGTGGTCGTGCCGCGCAGGTTGCGGATCTGCTTGTTGGTCCGCTTGATCATGCCGTGCCGCTTGCCGGCTTGGGCCCTGATCACTTTCCCCGTACCGGAGATCTTGAAGCGCTTTTTTGCGCCCGACTTCGTCTTGAGCTTGGGCATTTGGCTCTCCTGAACGCGCCGCGCCCGGGCGAACCCGGGCGGCGCTTCCGTTATCTGCTTGGAGCAGGGAATGAACCGCCACGGCAGCCCTACGGCCGGGCGGTCCAGAGGCGCGGCTTATGGCAGAGAGGGCCGGAAACTGCAAGCACTTGTGCTTCCGGCGTGCTGGTGGAAATTCCTCGCGGATGAGCTGCACGAGAATGGGCTGTCGATGAACGTAGACGTAAAGCTACTCGACTCCCGCCTGACGGAGTGGGGCTTTCCTCATTGGGGCTCCGCGATGGCCGCGGGCCTAGACCTCTTCGCCTGCCTGGAGGAGCCGCTGACCCTCTCGCCCGGCGATCCTCCGGCCCTCGTCTCATCAGGCATCGCCATCCGCATCGGAGATCCGGGCTGGTGCGCACTCATCGCGCCGCGGTCAGGGCTCGGGCATCGCGGCCTCGTCCTCGGCAACACGATCGGCATCATCGACGCCGATTACGAGGGGCCTTGCATGATCTCGGCCTGGAACCGGAACCCGCCGGCCTCGGGCGCGGCAATCACCATCTCCCCGGGGGACCGGCTGGCGCAGATGCTCTTCGTGCCGATCGGGCGTCCGACCTTCAAGGTCGTCGAAGATTTTCCCGGGGCGAGCGCCCGCGGGGCGGGAGGGTTCGGGTCGACCGGGATCGGCAGCACGGCTGTGATGGAGCCGCGGCGTTGAACCTTCTGTCGCGCCGCACGCTCCTGGCCGTCGCCGCCGTGGTGGACGTGGCGCTGCATGCCCGTCCCGTCCCGGTCAGCGCGAAGGCGCTCGCAACGCGCCACGATCTGCCGCCGCGCCACCTCGAGACGATCCTCCAGGCCCTTGTCAGGAGTGGGATCCTCAAGGGCCTGCGCGGCCCGCGAGGTGGATACGAGCTTGCCCGCGAGCGGCGGCGGGTCTCGGTCGGCGACATCGTTCGCGCCGTGCAGGGCGCCAGCGGGGGGCGCGAGGAGGAGGGCGGTGGCACGGCTCCGCGCTCGGCGCTCGTCGAGGAGGTCGTCTCGCCTGCGATCGCAGCCGCGGGGGAGGTCTTCCTGCGTGAGCTGGACGGGATTACCGTCGAGGATCTGTGCCGACGGGTCGACACAGCGGGCCCCGGCGACCATCCCGTGGATTTCACAATCTAGTAATGTGCAACATTGCATTCATCGACATGGATCTGGAAATAAGGTAGGTCTGTTGCAGAATTTCAGGAGGACGGCATGGCTCAGTCAGCATTGAGGCACCCGGCCGGCGAGCACCGTACGCGCGGCCGCGGCAGGGTCTACGGTTCCATCACGGAGACCATCGGCGACACCCCGTTGGTCCGTCTCGACCGCCTCGCGAAGCAGAAGGGCGTGAAAGCCGAGATCCTGCTGAAGCTCGAGTTCTTCAACCCGATCGCGAGCGTGAAGGACCGTATCGGCGTCAACATGATCGACGCGCTCGAGGCATCCGGGCAGCTGAAGGAGGGTGGCACCCTGATCGAGCCGACCTCCGGCAATACCGGAATCGCGCTCGCTTTCGTGGCCGCGGCGCGGGGCTATCGCATGATCCTCGTCATGCCGGAGACGATGTCGCTCGAGCGTCGCAAGATGCTGGCCTTCCTGGGCGCCGAACTCGTGCTCACGCCCGGCCCGCAGGGAATGAAAGGCGCGGTCGCCAAGGCCGAGGAGCTCGTCCGCGAGACGCCCGGCGCCGTCATGCCCCAGCAGTTCAAGCACCCGGCCAATCCCGAGATCCACCGGATAACGACGGCCGAGGAGATCTGGAGCGACACTGGCGGGGAGCTCGACGTCTTCATCGCGGCGGTGGGTACCGGCGGCACCATCACGGGCGTCGGAGAGGTGCTGAAGCCGCGCCTGCCGAACCTCAAGGTCATCGCGGTCGAGCCGGAAGATTCTCCCGTCCTCTCCGGCGGCCAGCCCGGCCCGCACAAGATCCAGGGCATCGGCGCCGGCTTCGTGCCGGACGTGCTGGATCGCGCCGTCATCGACGAGGTCCTGACCGTCTCCAATCAGACCGCCTTCGATACCTCGCGCCTGCTGGCGAAGGTCGAGGGCATTCCGGGCGGCATCTCGACCGGGGCGAACGTTGCGGCGGCGCTCGAGGTCGCGGCTCGGCCCGGGATGGAGGGCAAGCGTATCGTGACGATCGCGCCGTCCTTCGCTGAGCGCTACATCTCGAGCGCGCTCTTCGAGGGCATCGGTTAGCCGGTCCGCACTCGAGGCGAGTTCTGATCAAGGGCGGCTCTGCCGCCCTTTTTCATGCGTGCGGCAACCGCCCGGGCCCCTGCGGGTTCTCCCCTCAACAGTTTGAGGAGGCTCCGATGGCCAACCAGGCGAAAACCGAGAATCTCAAGAGCTTCGACGCCTACCGCGACGAGAACGGGCAGTTCATGGGCCAGGATGCGCCGACGGACCTCGCCCGGCCGGATGACCTCCAGCGGCATCTGAACAGCGACCCGAGCTGGGAGGCGGAGACGGCTCGCGTCGCCTCAGGGGCGCCTCGGCTCGATTCGATTGCCGGCGGCAGCATCGAGACCTCCGACCAGACCGCGGCCGAGACCCCAGCCGAGAATATTCGGCGCATCAGCGACGCGGGCGGGGATGCGGGCGGGCCCAAGGCGGCGGGGGAAAGCTCTGCCGCCAAGGAGGCCGTGGAGCGCGCGACTGCGGGGTTGGGGAAGCCCTGAGCTCCGACCGTCCGCGGTCAGGAGACCAGAAGGTCGCGGTGAGCGCGGTGCGCGCGGAGCCAGCCGCGCGCATAGCCGCAGAGGGCGAGGATCTTGCGGTCCTCGGCTCTGGCCTGCTCCGCCACCGCAGACATGAGCCGGTCGGACGCGCCTGTCCCGCGCAGAGGCGGCGGCGCATAGACGTAGCTGATGACGAGCACGCCCGGTCGCCGCTGGTAATCGGCGTAGGCGACCTGCCCGGAGACGTCGAGCTCGAAGCGGCTCCGCTCCTCGGCGTCGTGGAAGGCGGGCATGGTCTCTGTCATCGGTTCCTCGGCCGGCTGCTCGGGTAGATCAAACGATTCCCCGCCGGCGGAGATCCGCGACCTCTTCCGCCGAGTAGCCGGCAGACCCGAGGATCTCGTCCGTGTGCTCGCCGAGCTTCGGTCCAAGCCAGCGCATCGCGCCAGGCGTCCGCGACAGCTTGGGGGCGATGCCGGGGACGGGCATCGGGGTGCCGTCCGGAAGCTGCGCGTCGATGATCATGTCGCGAGCGCGGTAGTGTGGGTCCGCCATGATGTCGGCCGCGTTGTAGATGCGTCCCGCAGGTACAGAGGCCTGGTTCATGACGGCGAGCGCTTCCTCCACGGTGCGCTGCTCCGTCCAAGCCTCGATGGCAGCGTCGATGAAGTCCGCTTCCGCGGCCCGTCCCGCATTGTCGGCAAAGCGCGGGTCCTCGCCGAGGTCCTCCCGCCCGATCGCCTTCATGAGCCGACGGAAGATGGAATCTCCATTGCCGGCCACAAGCACGTAACCGTCCGAAGCCTTGTAGGCATTCGTGGGCGCAATACCCGGCAGGGCGCCCCCTGAACGCTCCCGAATCTCGCCGAGGACGCCGTATTCCGGGATCAGGCTCTCCATGATGTTGAAGACGCTCTCGTAGAGCGAGACGTCCACGACCTGCCCCGTGCCGCCGTTCCGGACGATGTCGATGATCGCCATCAGGGTTCCGATGACGGCATGCAGCGCGGCAAGGGAATCACCGATCGAGACCCCGACACGGGAGGGCGGTCGGTCAGGCGACCCGGTCGTGTAGCGAATGCCGCCCATGGCCTCGCCGATCACGCCGAAGCCCGGCCGCTCGCGATAGGGCCCTGTCTGGCCGTAACCCGAGAGCCGGACCAGGATGATCTTCGGATTCAGGCGCGAAAGATCCTCGAACCCGAGTGCCCACTTCTCCAGCGTGCCGGGGCGGAAGTTTTCGACGACCACGTCCGCATCGGCGGCAAGCCGGCGCACGATATCCTGCCCCTCTGGGGCCTTGAGATCGATCGTGACCGAATGCTTGTTGCGGCTCTGGACGTATGACCAGAGCGAGGTCCCCTGATGGGTCTTGCGCCACTTCCGCAGGGGATCGCCGATACCGGGCGGCTCGACCTTGATCACGGTCGCGCCGAACTCGGCGAGCAGCCGGGTCGCAAAAGGGGCCGCGATGAGCTGCCCGAGTTCGATCACCTTGAGACCGGTAAGGGGGCCGGACATGCTCCTCCTCGCAGACTTGGGCGGCATCTCGGCGGCCGCCCCGGGCCCTTAAACTGCCGACCTTTCCGGGGCCAGATCAGCTGCCCGCAGGCACGAGGATGCAAAAGGTCCGACTCTTCGGATCCGCCGGGTTGTAGAGGCAGCGGTGGAAGTTCTCGTCGAAGCTCGGGCGTGCCTGGAAGCGGGTGAAGATCTCGCCCGTTGGCACCACGAGGTAGCGCCCATCCTGCAGCGCCTCGATCTCGCCCAGCAGGGCCGGGCGGCAATCATGGTCGGCGCAGCAATCCCTCGGATACCCGCCATGGGCCCAGGAGGGCTGGGCGGTCACGACGGCCGCTACGACGCAGAGTTCCTGTAGGATGCCCATCCGGCCTCCCAATTCCGCCGCTACCACAATGCAGTGGGCACACGTCTTTCGGCAATCTCCGACAGGCGCTCGCGCGTTCCCCGGGTCAGCCCCTCCGGCAGGGCATCCAGGGGAAAGAACCTGCACTCAGCGATTTCATGGTCCGGCATCCGGCCGCCGCCAGCCGCGGTAAAATCGCGCACGACGAAGACAAGCACGTGATCGCGCCGCGAGACATGGCCGTTCAGGAAGACGCCATGAAGCTGCGGCGCGCCAGCCAATTCGACCGCGGCCTCCTCGCGGAGCTCCCGGGCGAGCCCTTCCAGCGCGTTCTCGCCGACCTCGATGCCGCCGCCCGGGAATTGCCAACCCGGCGCATAGGTGTGCCGGACGAGGCAGACGCGGTCCTCCGCGTCGATCACGACCGCGCGGACCCCCAGCGTCATGCCGCGCGAGAGTAGGAACCATCCGTGGAGGGCGCGCCGCGATACTCTGGCCACGACATGGGAAAAGAGAAGCCGTTTCAAGTCCATTACATCATCTATGCTAAACCAACATGGCTGGCCGGAGGGGAGCCCCTTAGCTCTCGCTTCTACGCAGGAGTACACTATCTAACGGTGTAGGTATTCGACGATGTTTCTCTCATACATTCTCGCGCTGATGGCCCGTCGGCCGGCCTTCTCCTGGCAGCCCGAACTCGACCTCAGCGACAACTCGGTCCGATCGCAACTCATCGCCGGCGCGCAGTACTGAGTTCCCCGGTCCGGCTTGACGGGGCGGGAACTCGGCCCGAGTTTGCGGCCGCATGTTCCGTATCGCCCACCTGACCGACCCCCATGTGGGGCCGCTGCCCCGGCCGGCGATCCGGCACCTGCTCGGCAAGCGCTTCACCGGCTATGTGAACTGGCGCCGCGGGCGGCGCGACGCCCACGACATGGATGTGCTGGCGGGGCTCGTGAGCGATCTCCGCGACCAGACCCCGGACCACATCGCCTGCACGGGTGACATCTGCAATCTCGGCCTCGCCAGCGAGTGGCCGAGCTCTCGGCTGTTCCTCGACGGGCTCGGCAGCCCGGAGACCGTCAGCTTCGTGCCCGGCAATCACGACGCCTATGTCCAGAAATCGCTCGCCGGGCTCCTCAAGGCCGTGGATCCCTTCGCCCGCGGCGACGAACCCAGTCCGCATCGGTTTCCCTACCTGCGCCGGCGCGGCCAGGTTGCGATCGTTGGCCTCTCGTCCGCCGTGCCGACCGCGCCTTTCGTCGCCTCGGGCAAGCTGGGGCGCACGCAGCGCAAGGAGGCCGAGGAGCTGCTGGCGGCACTCGCCCGGGAGCCGCTCTTCCGCCTCATCCTCATCCACCATCCGCCGCATGTGGGCGGGGCGCCCGCCGGCCGGAATCTGACCGATGCCGACAAGTTCGAGGCCATTATCCGGAAAGTCGGCGCCGACCTGATCATCCATGGCCACAACCATGTCGGCTCGGTCGCGCATATCGAGGGGCCGGACGGTTGGGTGCCGGTCGTCGGTGCGCCGAGCGCCTCAGCCCGAGGCGGCGCCCTGACGCACCGGGCCGGCTACCACCTCTTCACGATCTCGGGCGAGCCCGGCGCGTTCCGGGTCGAGGCGGAACTGCGCGGCATGGACTCGACCGGCAAATTCTGCGGGCTCGGGCCGATCACGATGGGCCGGGACCCGATAACCTTCGGCCAGGTCATGGGGCTGGGGCGGTGACCCGTCCGCTCCCCCCGGCCTCGGATCGTGTGCGCGAGGCCGCCGTGGGGCTCGGCCTTGCGATCGAGATTCTCGAACACCACGCCCCGACGCGGACGGCCGAAGAGGCCGCAGCGGCCTGCGGCTGCGAGGTCGCCGCGATCGTGAAGTCGCTCGTCTTCGCGGGCCACCAAAGCGGCGAGCCGCTGCTTCTGCTCGTCTCGGGCGCCAACCGGGTGGACGAGGCGCTTGCCGGGGCGGAGATCGGGGAGGCGATCATCCGCCCAGACGGCAAGGCGGTCCGGGCCTGGACGAGCTTTGCCATCGGCGGCATCCCGCCCTTCGGCCATGGGCGGATCCTCAAGACCTACATGGACGAGGACCTGCTACGGCACGAGCGGGTCTGGGCGGCTGCCGGCACGCCTTCAACGGTATTCCCGATCGACCCCCATGTTCTCGCGCGAGTAACCGGCGCCAGGGTGGCCCGGCTCTCCGGCTGACGGGTCGCGCTCACGTCCCGCGCGGCTTCGCCCGGCGGGTAGGCTCGGCATTGGCCGGATCTTCCGGCCAGGGGTGCCGGGGATAGCGGCCGCGCATCTCGGACCTGACGTCGCTCCAGGAGCCGCGCCAGAAGGCCGGCAGGTCCCGGGTGACCTGGATCGGCCGGTGCGCGGGCGAGAGCAGGTTCAGCACGAGAGGGACGCGGCCTCCCCCGATCGTGGGGTGTTTCGCGAGGCCGAACAACTCCTGCACGCGGACGGAAATAGCGGGTCCTCCCTCCGCCGCGTAATCGACCGGGATGGAAGACCCCGTGGGGACGGTGAGATGGGTCGGCGCCTCCTCGTCCAGACGCCGACGCTTGTCCCACGGGATCAGCGCCTCCAGGGCATCCCGCAACTCGGCCGCGGAGATGTCCGCCAGGCCCCGTTTGCCGACAAGGTGGGGCGCCAGCCAGTCTTCGATGCTCTCCCCGAGCGCGGCGTCCGATAGGTCCGGCCATTCCGGCCCCTCCGCACTGCGCAGAAAGGCGATGCGGTCGCGAAGCTGACGGCTGCCATCGGACCAGGGCAGTTGCGCCGCGCCGAGCCCCGCGAGCCCGCGAGCGAGGATGCGGGCGGAATCCTCGGTCGCCGGCACGGGCAGGGGTTTGTCGCCGAGCAGCACCGATCCGAGCCGCCGGACCGATCGGGCGCGCAGGGCCCGCGCGATTGGGTCGAATACGATCTCCTCGCGCGAGACGATCCTGCCCGCTGCGAGGCTTTCGATCTCCTCCGGCGAGATCGCCGCGGCCGCGAGGATACGGGCGGATGCCGCTCCGCCCGCGATTTCCGCGATGGCAATGAAAGGCTGGCGGGCGAGGGCGAGATGCGGCTCCAGCGCGGCGCCGCGGCCATTCGCCATCGCGTACTCGCCGGGTTTTCCGCGCGCCTTGGCAATCCGGTCCGGATAGGCCAGGGCGACCAGGAAGCCTGTGGAGACGCCGTCCTCCTCCCGTGAAGGAAGCGCCGCAGCATCCCGGACGGCTAGCCGCGCCCAGCCTGCAGCCATGCGGCGGAGTTCGGTTGCCCGGCCGGAGCGGTCGCGGCGGAAGCGATCGAGCCGATCCTCCAGATCGACCGCATCTCCGCCGAGCCCCCGTTCGGAGACGAGCCCCGCGAGTACCGCCGCCTCCGTTGCGCAGCCGTGCTCGGCACCGGACAGGACCATCCGGGCGAGCCTTGCCGGTAAGGGCAGAGCGCGGATACGGCGCCCGACCGGCGTGATGCGTCCGTCGGTATCGAGAGCGCCAAGCTCCGTGAGCTGGACCCGTGCTTCGGCCAAGGCAGGGGCAGGCGGCGGATCCAGGAACGGGAGGCTGGTCGGATCGGCAACCCCCCATTCGGCGCAATCGAGAAGCAGCCCGGAGAGGTCGGCGGCCAGGATCTCCGGGCGGCTGAAGGCGTCGAGCGAGCCCGTTGCCGCTTCCTCCCAGAGCCGGTAGCAGATCCCTGGCTCCGTGCGCCCGGCGCGGCCGCGGCGCTGGTCCGCCGAGGCGCGCGAGGCGCGGCGGGTCTCCAGGCGCGTCAACCCGATCCCGGGTTCGTAGACCGGCACGCGGGCGAGGCCGGAATCCACGACGATCCGGACACCCTCGATCGTCAGGGAGGTCTCCGCGATGGACGTCGCGAGCACGACCTTGCGCCGGCCGGGCGGAGCCGGCCTGATCGCCGCGTCCTGCTCGCCCCGGTCCAGGGCGCCGAAAAGAGGCACGACGTCGATTCCTGGATCGCTCAGCCGCTCGTTCAAGGCCGTCTCGACCCGTCGGATTTCGCCCGCGCCAGGCAGGAAGACGAGTGCCGAGCCGGGCTCGGCCCGCAATGCCCTGAGCGTCGCATCGGCAACCTGCTCCTCGATGCGGCGGTTGGGGTCGCGCCCGAGGTAGCGAGTCTCGACCGGATAGGCGCGGCCTTCGGAGCGGATGACCGGAGCGTCGCCGAGCAGGGCCGCAACGCGCGCGCCGTCCAGTGTCGCCGACATGGCCAGGATACGGAGGTCCTCGCGCAGCCCAGCCTGCGCCTCGATGGCAAGCGCGAGACCCAGATCCGCATCCAGCGAACGCTCGTGGAACTCGTCGAAGAGCACGGCGGAAACGCCCTCGAGCGCCGGATCCTCGACGATGCGGCGCGTGAAGACGCCCTCCGTGACAACCTCGATCCTGGTCTTCGGCCCGACACGCGATTCCATGCGCACTCGCAGGCCGACCGTATCGCCGACCCGCTCCCCGAGCGTCCGGGCCATGCGGTCGGCTGCCGCCCGCGCGGCGAGCCGGCGCGGTTCGAGCAGGATGATGCGGCCGCCCTTCGCCCAGCTCTCTTCGATGAGAGCGAGCGGGACTCGCGTCGTCTTTCCCGCCCCGGGCGGCGCAACGAGAACGGCATTAGGCCGTTGCTGGAGTGCGGCGGTCAGATCAGGCAGGATCGCCTCGATGGGCAGCCGGCCGTCAGGTCCCTCTTTCATGCTGGGGTGATGAAGCCGAGCCCGGATGGGCGCAAGCTCTGCGAGGACCGGTCGGCAATCAACGAGGCTGAGAGCGGGAGACCAGGATGTCGCGCGACCCGGATGCGATCCTCGGGGCCATCGTGGAACTCGCGATGGGAGTTGCGCGCCAGTGCCCCGATTGCGCCGACTCGGCCGCGAAGATCGCCTCGCTCGCCGGGGAACTGCGGGCCGGTCCGATCGATCGCGGCGCCGTTCAGGACGCGCTTGATGCCGAGATCGGCGAGAACGACCTCTCCGACGTCCGAGTACGGGCCGCGGCAGAATCCGTGGTCAAGGCTACCCGGGAGGAAGGGTAAAGCGCGCTCGCGCGCTGCCGCCGAATGCCGATCTGAGCTAAGCTGTTCCTCATGTGCGGACGCGTGGTGCAGGCAAGCCCTCCCGACATCCTGTCTCTTCAGATCGTGGAGGGGAGGGGAGATCCCTCGGGAGACCGATTCCGCAACACGCCGCCTCGCTACAATGGTGCCCCCACGCAGGAGCTCTGGGTCATCCGGCAGAACCCGGCGACGGGCGAGCGCTCGCTGGAGCTCCTGCGTTGGGGGCTCATCCCCTCCTCCTCGCCGGAGAAGCCGAAAAAGCCTCTGATTAACGCGGCGGCCGAGCTTCTGACCCATCGTGCAGAGTTCGCGCCCGCCTATGCGCGCCGGCGCTGCATCGTGCCGATCGACGGCTTCTACGAGTGGAAGCCCGTGGAGGGCGAAAAGATCAAGCAGCCATTCTGTGTGGCGATGCGAGACGGATCGCCCTTCGGCCTCGCGGGCCTCTGGGAGAACTGGAAGGACCCGGCGACAGGGGAATGGATCCGGACCTTCTGCGTGGTGACGACCCGAGCGAACGCGGTTGTGCGTCCTATCCACAGCCGAATGCCCGCCATCCTGAAGCCCGCGGACTTCCGCCGTTGGCTCGGCACGGAGGAGGATCCTCGCGATCTTCTGGGTCCGTTCCCGGCGGAGGAGATGATCGCGTGGCCGGTCTCCACACGTGTGAACTCGGTGAAAAACGATGATCGCTCCTTGGTGGAGCAGCACCCCGAGGCTGACGGTACTTGGCCGCGGGATGGGAATAGTGCCTGAACGCTTGACTCTTCGCGAATCGATTCAAGATCAAATTAGGGCTGGATCGAAGTATTGCCGCAGCTCTCCTGCCTGTTGAACCCGTTCTGGAATCGGTAACCTTGGCTCCGAGGTTTCGATTCGGGATGTCGGCAGGTGGACAGTTGAGAACACGGCTGAAGACGCTGGCGCAGGACCATCTGCAGCAGGCGTACTACATCCTGCAGGTCGATGAATCTTTCGCCGAGGCGCGACGCCTCATCGCCAGGACTCTCGACGTCATGGATCGCGATCCGGAGGACGACATCCTGGCGGGCGAAGCGCCCGCAAACGTGGTGCGATTCCGACCGCTCGAGCGAGCGCCCGGCGCCACGC
This sequence comes from Enterovirga sp. CN4-39, assembly GCF_049446235.1. Taxonomy (NCBI): domain Bacteria; kingdom Pseudomonadati; phylum Pseudomonadota; class Alphaproteobacteria; order Hyphomicrobiales; family Methylobacteriaceae; genus Enterovirga; species Enterovirga sp. CN4-39. The sequence continues at coordinate 50,462 of NZ_JBMSEF010000026.1, forward strand.
CCCTCGCCCAGCTCGTTCAGCGGCGCCGGGGGGGCGCCGCCGAGGGCTGAGAAGCCGAGGATCAGGGGATCAAAGGATACCTCGATCCTCGATGCCCCATCGGGGATCAGATCCCCCAATAGGGAGTGGCGTTGTAGTAGCGGTGGACGTGCTCCTCCCAGTCGCGGTCGAAGGACGGGTCGCGGCCTTCGCCCGTCCGCCGGGGTGCATCCCGGAGCTGATCCTCGGTCAGGTTCATCTCGTAGGCGTCCAGTGCCGTATTGTACTTCAGCGCGGACCACGGGATCGTATGGTAATCCTCGCCGAGCCCGAGGAAGCCGCCGAAGCTCATCACCGCATAGGCCACCTTGCCGGAGAGCTTGTCGATCATCAGCCGCTCGATCGTGCCGATCTTCTCGCCGTCCGGCCGCCGGACGGGAGTGCCCTCCACGCGGTCGCTTGCGATAAGGGAATTGCCGGCGGGCGTCGGTATCCCTGCGGCCGCATCGCCGCTCGTCTGGCCCGTCACGTAGTCTGTCGTGCCGATCGCCATCGGATCCTCCATGCGTTTCGTTGAAGCTGCGAGGTGAACGTCACGCCTGTTTCACGGTTCCGGTGCGGCCCCCGGCAGGAACTGGGCTCTCCGGCCCCACGTTGGAGCGGCGTTCGAGGGAAGAAGAAATGGCCATCCAGCTGAAGCCGATCCGCGACCAGGTCATCGTGATCACGGGTGCGTCGAGCGGCATCGGGCTCGCCACGGCGCATCTGGCGGCGTCCCGCGGAGCGCGTCTCGTGCTGGTGTCGCGCAATCGCGAGGCCCTGGATGCCCTGGCCGCTGAGATCAGCCGCGGGGGAGGCGAGGCGGCCGTCGTGGTTGCTGACGTTGCCCGGCGCGAGGATCTCGAGCATGTCGCCGCGCGGGCCCGCGAGGCCTTCGGCGGCTTCGATACCTGGGTCAACAACGCCGGCGTGTCCGTCTACGGCACGGTCCAGGACATCCCGCTGGCCGATCACCGCCGGGTTTTCGACGTGGATTACTGGGGCGTCGTGCATGGCTCGTTGATCGCGGCCCGCGAACTACGTGAGCGAGGCGGCGCCATCATCAACATCGGCAGCGTCCTGTCGGACCGCGCGCTCGTGCTGCAGGGGCCCTATGCGGCGGCGAAACATGCCGTGAAGGCCTTCACGGACACGCTCCGCATGGAACTGGAGCATGACCGTGCGCCGGTCTCGGTGACGCTCGTCAAGCCGTCCGCGATCGACACGCCCTTCTTCGAGCACGCGAGAAGCAGGCTCGATGCGCCGGGCATCCGCAACCCCCCGCCTGCCTATGACCCCTCGCTCGTCGCGAAGGCGATCCTGCACGCGGCAGAGACCCCGAAGCGGACGATCGTGGTCGGCCTAGGCGGTTATGCGATCTCGCTGATGGGCGCGCATTTCCCCCGGCTCACCGACCTCATGATGGAGGCGGTCGGATTCCAGGGACAAAAGACGGAGGTGCCCACTCCGCCTGGGCGTCGCGACAACCTCTATGCGCCGCGCCAGGATGGGATGGAGCATTCCGGATTGCCCGGCGGGCGCCGAGAGACGAGCGTCTATCTCGAAGCGCAACTCCACCCCGTCGTGACGGCCGCCGCGATTGTGGGCGTGGCGGCGGCGATCGGCGGCATCCTGGCCGCACGCCGCTCCGGACGTGGGCGCGTGCGCGACATCGAGAGCGAGTTCAGGCGGGCCGGTGGCGCCTGACCGGACAATTGGCTCGATTTCGGACAGAGATGCGCTCGGCTAGACTTACCGCATGCGTCTGATTCATGCCCTGGCCCTGATGGGCTGCCTGTCCGGCCCCGCGCTCGCGCAGGATCGCGGCACCCTGAACCCGAAGCCCCTGCCGCCCCTCGCCAACCCGAACGATCCCGCAACTCCTGCCAAGGAGCTCTTCGGCCGGGCAACGGCGCCAGCTCCGCTCGCGCCGCGGGCCATCGGCTTCTACTCGAGGGGCTGCCTCGCAGGCGGGGCGGCGCTGCCGATCGACGGGCCCAACTGGCAGGTGATGCGGTTGTCGCGGAACCGGAACTGGGGCCACCCGGCCATGGTCTCGTTCCTGCAGCGACTCTCGGCGCGGGTGCCGCAGATCAACGGCTGGCCGGGACTGCTGGTCGGCGATCTCGCCCAGCCGCGCGGCGGGCCCATGTTGACGGGGCACGCGTCTCACCAACTCGGGCTCGACGCCGATATCTGGCTCACCCCGATGCCGGATCGTCGCCTGAGCAGGGCGGAACGGGAGGAGATGTCGGCGACGAACCTCGTCCGGCCCGACCGCCTCGACACCGACCCGGCGCGCTACACGCCGGGGCATCTCGCGCTCCTCCGCGCGGTGGCCCGGGAGGACGAGGTGGAGCGCGTCTTCGTGAACCCGGCGATCAAGCGCGCGCTCTGCCGTGACGCCAGGGGCGACCGCGACTGGCTGGCCAAGGTTCGCCCGACCTGGGGCCACAATTACCACTTCCACATCCGGCTCGGCTGCCCGGCCGGGAGCGGCAGCTGTCGGTCCCAGGACCCGCCGCCGGAGAGCGAGGGCTGCGGCTCCGAGCTCGACCGCTGGTTCACCCCGGCCATGCTGTTCCCGAAGCCTGGGAAACCGCGTCCCCCGATGACCATGGCGGCCCTGCCGGATGAGTGCCGGCAGGTGCTCGCGGCGCCCTAAGGCGCCGCGGGTCGGTCAGAGATGCGGTTGCGGCTTGTCCCCGTGGGACTTGCCGTGGCCGCCTTCGCCGAACCGGTCGGTCAGGGCGAAGACAAGTCCTGACACCACGAACACGACGTGCAGGCCGACATACCAGGCGACCTCCCGGTCCGAGATGTTCTTCAGGTCCATGAAGATCTTCAGGAGCTGGATCGCCGAGATCGCCACGATGGACGACATGAGCTTGAGCTTCAGGCCGGTGAAGTCGATCTTCGACATCCATTCCGGCCAGTCGCGAGTCTGCGCCATGTCGATCTTCGACACGAAGTTCTCGTAACCCGAGAAGATCACGATCACCACGAGCGACCCCGTGAAGGTGAGGTCGACCAGCGTCAGCACGCCGAGGATGATGTCGGCCTCCGTCGCCCGGAACGAATGGGAGACGAAGTGCAGGAGCTCCTGCATGAACTTCAGCAGCAGGACGCCCAGCGCCAGGACAAGCCCGACATAGAATGGGGCGAGCAGCCAGCGGCTCGAGAAGATGACGGTCTCGACAATGCGCTCGGCCAGGGGACCCCGGCCATTCTGCGCTTCCCCGGTCTGGTCCATCAAGCCGCGACTCCGACACCGATCGGGCACGTGACGCCGGTGCCGCCGAGCCCGCAATAACCGCCGGGGTTCTTGGCCAGATATTGCTGGTGATAATCCTCGGCGAAGTAGAAGGGACCGGCTTCGCGGATTTCGGTCGTGATCGTGCCGTAGCCCCGCCCGTCCAGTGCGGCCTGGAAAGCCGCCTTCGACCGTTCAGCCGCCTGGCGCTGCTCCTCGTCGAAGACATAGATGCCGGAGCGGTACTGGGTGCCGATGTCGTTGCCCTGGCGCATGCCCTGAGTCGGGTCATGCCCCTCCCAGAACGCCTTCAACAACTGCTCGTAGGCGATCTGCGCAGGGTCGTACACGACGAGGACGACCTCGTTGTGCCCGGTCATCCCGGAACAGACCTCCTCGTAGGTGGGATTCGGCGTGTGGCCAGCAGCATAGCCGACGGCCGTCACCCAGACGCCCGGCAGTTGCCAGAAGATCCGCTCAACCCCCCAAAAGCACCCCATCCCGAACACGGCCAGTTGCGCACCCCCGGGATAGGGCCCCTTCAGCGGGCGGCCATTCACGAAGTGGCGTTCGGCGGTCGGGATTGGGTTGGGGCGGCCAGGCAAAGCGTCGGCCTGGCTCGGCACCTCGGTCTTCTTGCGGAAGAGGAACATTGATCAGCTCCGATTTCGGAGCTGAATATGGTGAGCGCGCCGCCGGCTGTCACGGCTCCTCGCGAGATTGCGAGGGGGTAGGCCGGCGCTAGGAGGCGCCGGCCCATGCAGCCGCGACCGTCTTATTGCGTCGCCGCTTCCGGCAGCAGCTTCCAAGCGCCGTTCTCGATCGTGACCATGACGCGGGCGCGCTTGTCCTGGCCGACGTGATCGTCCTTGGTCATCGTGACGACGCCCTGGCTGTAGACAACGTCCTTCAGGCCTTCCAGCGCATCCCGCAGGGCGGCGCGGAACTCGGGCGTGCCGGGCTTGGCGTTTTTGGCCGCGACCGGAATGGCGGCCTGCAGCAGGACGAGGGCGTCGTTCGCGTGCGCGCCGAAGGTGTTGGCGGAGCCGGCGCCGAACATGGCCTCGTACTTCTGCACGTAGTCCAGGCCAGCCTTTTTCACGGGATTCGTTTCCGGCAGCTGCGCCGCAACCAGGACCGGTCCCGCCGGCAGGATCGTGCCTTCCACATCCTTGCCGCCGACGCGGAGGAAGTCAGCATTGGCGACGCCGTGGGTCTGGTAGATCTTGCCCGCGTATCCACGCTCCTTGAGCGTCTTCTGCGGCAGGGCAGCCGGGGTCCCGGAGCCGGCGACCAGCACGGCCTCGGGCTTGGCCGCCATGAGCTTGAGGACGGGTCCCGTCACGCTCGTATCCGTCCGGGCATAGCGCTCGGTCGCGACGAGCTGGATGTTTTTCTCCTTCAGGGCCGGCGTGATGACGTTGAGCCAGCCGTCGCCATAGGCGTCGTTGAAGCCGATGAAGGCGACCGACTTCACCTTCTGGGCCGCCATGTAGTCGACGAGGGCGTCGGCCATGAGGCGATCGTTCTGCGGGGTCTTGAAGACCCAGCGGCGCTTCTCGTCCATCGGGCTGACGATCGCCGCGGAGGCCGCGAGCGAAATCATTGGCGCCTTCATCTCGCTGGCCACCTCGAGCATGGCGAGGGAGACCGGCGTCGTCGAGGAGCCGACAACGACGTCGACCTTGTCGTCCGTCAGGAGCTTGCGGGTATTCGCGACGCCCTTGGTGGTGTCCGAGGCGTCGTCGAGCACGATGACCTCGACCGGGATGCCGCCGATCTCCTTGGGCATCAGCTTGGCGGTGTTCGCCTCGGGAATGCCGAGCGACGCGGCCGGACCGGTCGTCGACACCGTCATGCCGATCTTCACGGCCTGCGCGCTGGCTCCCGTTGCGAGCGCGAGCGAACCGGCGGCCATGGCCGCGAACAACAATCTCATGATTTCCTCCCGAGGGTCTGCGAGGCGCGTTCTGCCTTGGGGAGGTTTTAGCGGGAACGGTTGCCCTGTCGAGCCTTGTAGGTGGAGCGGCGACTAAGGTTGCATGCTCACGCGAGTTTCGTGCTGGCGGCAGGGCTCGGGGGAGGAAGGGCCGCCTCCATTCCACCGGCGAGCCAATGGTCGAGGAAGGCATCCAGCCAGACCCGCACGGCGGGATCGTGCATCAGCCGGCCTTCGATCTGCCGCGTCCGGTCCTGCGCGCCAGGCGCGCTGAGCCGTTCGTGGCCGCGCACCGTCCAGCAGCACATCATCGCGTGTGTGACCTCGGGATGAAACTGGAAGCCGAACGCCGCAGAACCGACGCGGATTGCCTGCGTCGGGAAATCGTCTCCTCTGGCGAGCGTCTCCGAGCAGGGCGGACAATCGAACCCCTCGCGGTGCCAGTGGTACACGTGTCCCGGCCAGGCGGCCCCGATCTCGCCCGCGAAGGCCTGTCCCGGCTCGGTGGGAAGGAGCGGATAGTAGCCGATCTCGGCTCGACCCTCCGGATGCGTGTAGACGCGCGCGCCGAGATGGCGGGCCAGCATCTGCGCCCCCAGGCACAGCCCGAGGAGCGGCTTCTGCTCCTTGAGGGCCACGCCGAGCCAGTCGATCTCCCGCCGAATGTAGTCCTCGTTGTCGTTGGCGCTCATCGGGCCGCCGAACACGATCGCCCCGGCATGCCCGGAAAGCGTCGCCGGGAGCGGATCGCCGAAGCGGGGTCGCCGGAGGTCGAGCGGATGGCCCCGCAGCCGCATCAAACGGCCGAGGCGTCCTGGGGTGGAGTGCTCCTGGTGAAGCACCATGAGGACCGGGAGCTTCGGCTCGCCCGGCTCCTCCGCCCGCGCCCTCACGCGATCCGCGTGTCCGCTCACGCCCACCTCTCCCTCTGTTTCGTGCGGCTGGACCGGAGCCCGCTCCTCGGCATGGTCAAGCTTCCTTGCCCGGCAAAGCTGAACGCGAGCTGTCGATCTCGGGCCGCCATGGTTAACCTATCACGAAGTAAGAGCTTTCGAGCCGGGAACTCGGTACGGATCTTCCCGAAATCCAGAAATCCTAAAGCCTGTTCGGCCCCCGTCCTTGACGTGGCCGTTCAGGCAAACCAACACACCGATCATGACTGCCCACCCGCGGAATGCAGGGTGCGGGCCAACGGAATAGAGAATGTCACCACCGGTCTCCGAGGCCGATCAGAAGCTGGCCGGACTTCGCGTGCTCGTCGTGGAAGACGAGGTCGCAATTTCACTCCTCCTAGAGGACATGTTGCTCGACATGGGCTGCGAGGTCGTGGGGCCGGCAGGCCGGCTTGCGACAGCCGCGGAGCTCGCGCAGAGCGAGCAGCTCGATCTCGCCGTTCTTGACGTGAACCTCGCTGGCCAGCCCATCTACCCGGTCGCCGAAGCGCTCGCCGGGCGGAACATCCCGTTCGTGTTCTCGACCGGCTATGGCTCCGCCGGGATCGACGAGCCCTATCGGGACCGGCCGGTGCTGCAGAAGCCCTTCGCCCAGCACGAGCTGCAGCGCGTCCTGCATTCCGCGCTCGCCTGATCGCAGCATCGAGGTCAGGGCCGCCGGAAGGTGCGGATCTGGCTCTCGGTGCCATCGGCATAGGCAAGCTGGACCTGTACGGAATCCGTCCCGGCCGGCAGGGTGATGACCGAGCGCGTGTCGATAGGGCCCGCGCTCGCGCCCGGCTCGCACGGCGGCAGGGGAAGGATGTCCTGCGGCGGGGAATCGCCAAATCCGATCAGGGCAGCCCGAAGGGCGCAGCGATGCACCACCAGCTGGCCGTATGAGAGGAGGTCGGGCAGGTCCGGCCGGAACGACACCCAGGAATCCGGGAAGCGCTCGAGCGTCTCGCGCCCGGCATTCACGAGCGCGGATGCCGGATCGAACGGGATCGGGAACGGTCCCGCCTCCCGGCCGGACAGGTCGCGGTAGGTCAGATACAGCGTCGTCCGACCGACACCCTGGGGGAGGGGGATATCGGCATTGGTCGCCGGCTTCGCTCCCCCGTTGGCGGGCGCTGCCTCCCCGGTCTCGCCGATGCGGGCCGAGATCTGCGTACCCGCCTCCGGCAGGGAGACCCGCGCGATCCAGCCCGTCTCGGACCGGCTGAAGCTGGCGGAGGGACGTGCCGACGAGCTGGCGAAGAAGGTCTCGATCTCGCCGCGGCGGGTCCGAGCCGCCTCCAGCCAGCCCTCGAGGAAGCTCGCGTCAATGAAGAGCTGCGAGAGCGAGCCGGTCTCCGCGCCCTCGATGAAGCGGTCCAGGGCCGCGAACGCGAGGCGGCGGTCGGTCAGGGTCGGCGCGCCCTGCCGCTTCTCCATCAGGGCTTCGGCAAGGAAGTAGGAAGCCGGCAGGAAGTCGGGGTTGTCGCTCGCGAGCGCCTCGAGGCGAGCGCGTCGGTCCGGGCTTTCGCTCTGCATCGCGGCCGCGAGGGCGCTCGCCTTGCCCGGGTTCGTCCTGGCGAGCTCCTGGGCGACCTTGCGGGCGGCTTCGGCCCCGAGCGTGGCGCGCATCAGCGTGACGTACCGGATCGCCAAATCCACCGCTTCGCCCGCGACCGGGGCCGCTGCCGCATAGGCGCGCAGTGCCGCGCCGCGGTCTCCTTTAGCCTCGAAGGCGCGCGCGTTGTGGTAGAGCTCCGGCACCGTCTTCGCATCCGGCAGCACGCCCGCGCGGGAAAGCGCGACGAAGCTCGCCGCCGCCTGCGCAACAGGCATCGGCTTCGGCCGCTCGGCCGGCGGAGTGCGCGGCTTGTCGTCCGCCGCGGGTTTCTCCTGGGTAGGCTTATCCGTCGCGGGAGGCTTCTCGGGCGCCTTTTCGGCGGCCCTCACCGGCGGCTTCTGGACGTTTGCCGACTGCGCCGGCGTCTTGGGGGGTGCCGTTACGATCTCGACGGGCGTCTGGCTGGCGAGGTTCGACTCGGGCCGCGATGGTGGCCGGGCCACCTCGCTCCAGGTGCCGTACATCTTCATCATCATCGGCAGGCCCGGAATGGCGGCAGCGCCGGCAGCCACGAGCAGCGTCAGCGCGACCAGAAGCCGGCGTCGCCCGGACACGGCATCGTCCGCCGGCACCTCGGACAGACGCTCGCGTCGAGCGTCGAGCATGACGGGTTCGCCGGCGACCAGAGCCCCAGGACGGCGCGAGATCACGAATGCATGGAGCGGCTGCGGGAAGTTCTTGACCCGCCGGGGGCCGATATCCTGGAACTCGACCGGGATCTTGTTCGCCACCGCCTCGTGAACGGAGCGCGAAACGCAGATCCCGCCGGGGGGCGCCATGCTCTCCAGGCGCGCAGCGATGTTGACACCGTCTCCGAGGAGGTCGTCCCCGCGCTCCACCACGTCCCCGATGGTGATGCCGATCCGGAATTCGATGCGGCGGGCCGGATCCTGGTCCTGGCTCGCCGCGGCTAGGCTGTCCTGGATGTCGACCGCAGCCCGCACCGCCTCGACGGCCGAGTCGAACTCGCACATCACCGAATCGCCGGCCGTGTTGAAGATGCGGCCACCAGCCCGATGCACGAGCCCGTCGAAGATCTCGCGCGCCGCCGCAAAGGCGCGCAGCGTGCCTTCCTCGTCCATCGCGACCAGGCGCGAATAGCCGGCCACGTCCGCCGCGACGATCGCGGCGATCTTGCGTTTCAGGGGAGGGGCGCTTGAAGGCGCATCGCTCCGTTCCATGGCGGCGGGCATGGACTTTCTTCGTCACGACGACACGGCAATATGAAGGCGAAATCGTCAAGGATTTCGCAATGCAGCATCCGAACACGGATCGCGCAGGGCCGCCGCGCGTTCTCCGTCGTCCTGGAAATCCTCAACGGAGGAGATCGTGTCGAGCGAGTTGACGCTGCCCGACCCCAACGAAGCGACGGGGCTTGCGCCTGTGACATCTACCGGCGGCGGCGACTTGTCGCCCGAGGACCGCGCGGCGCTGCGCGAGGCGGTTCAAATCCTCGAAGGCTCGACCCTGGTGGGCCGCCTCTCGACGCTCGCGGGCCGTCCTCTGGAGGCGATCGGCCGCAACCTCCCGGTGCCGGCCCAGCAGGCGGTGAGCCGGGCCACGGATGTCGCCCTGAGGACCGCGATGCGAGCGGCGCTCACGACGATCCCGAAAACGGACAGGCTGCGGATCAGGGGTTTCGACAGGGTGGCGGCAGTGACGTCTGGAGCGCTCGGCGGGGCCCTGGGGCTGGTGAGCCTGCCCGTGGAACTGCCGGTCTCGACGGTGCTGATCCTCCGGACGATCGCCGGGATCGCGAGGGAGAACGGGGAGGATCTCGCCGACCCCGAGACACGCCTCGCCTGCCTTGAGGTCTTCGCGCTGGGCTCCCGGACCGAGGCGGATGATCTTGCGGGCAGCGGGTACTTCGCGGTCCGCACGGCGCTCGCACGGTCCCTGGGTCACGTCGCGAAGCTCGCGGCGGGACAGGGCCTAGCCGATGCCAGCGCGCCGGCGCTGGTGCGCTTCATGGCCCAGATTGCTTCGCGATTCGGCGTGGTCGTGTCGCAGAAGGTAGCGGCGGCAGCGGTTCCCGTGCTGGGCGCGCTGGGCGGGGCGGCGGTCAACGCCGCCTTCCTCGAGCATTTCCGCACCGTCGCGCAGGCCCACTTCACCGTCCGGCGCCTGGAGAGGCTCTATGGCGCCGAGGCGGTGCAGGCTGCCTATCAGGCCGAACTGGCCTGAGCCGGCCTATCGGAGCCCGACCGTTTGCGCGAGGGTTTCGCCCGCTCCGGAGATGCGGTCCCCGAGAGAGGTGACACCTCTGACCACGGCGCGGCCGTCGGGAAGAACGGATTGGATCTTGTCCGTCCCAGGAACCCGCCAGCCGAGCACCTCAAGGCCGCGCTCCTCGGCGGGCGGGCTGACCGCCGACGGGGGAGGTGGCACCACGGCCGGCTCGATGACAGTAGGCCGGTTCGGCGGCAGGGTGGCGAGCTTGCGGGGCGGCTCCCGTCCGGCACGGTCGCCCGGCGCTGGCCGGACCGCAGCGAGGCTCCTCGACGGCTCGGGCTGCGCTGCCGACTCGCTCCAGGGGCTCGGCTCCACGATGGGACGCGCAAAGGTCGCGATCGTGTCGTAGGTCCGGGTCATCCGGGTTGGGACCTGCTCAACCTCCCAGGTCAGGCGGTCGAGGCTCTTGCTATTCTCCGTCTTCCGGGCCGGACGCTCCGGCTCGTGCAGCGCCATCACGAGCAATCCCGCGGCGATGCCGGTCACGAGCGCAATGGCTATGGGCTGACGCACGACTGACGCATGTCCGAACAAGCGGCGCCCGCCGTGCGCCTTTCCTGATCCCTGCATCCGATTCTCCGTCCTACCCCCGGGCGCAAGCTTTCCGCGGTTTGAGGCGAATTTTTGAATCGGCTCAGGTGCGGTGTTTCGCTTTGGGGGTAGCGCGGCCGATCTCGTCGGCGCGTCGCAGGGCTCCTCCGCCGGCCTTTGCGGGCGGGCGGACCGGCGTCACGGCGTCGAGGACGCGCGTGATCGCAGCCTCGACCTGCTCCTGCCGGGGGGCGTCCGGCGTGCCCGCGCAGGCTTGCTGGGGCTCGTCACGCTTGCTCATCGACACGCGCTTACTCGATCGGCGGCTCTGGCCGCATTCGCATGGGACAGGGGAGACACGCGCCGGGGCGGCCGTTCGGAATCGGACGCTCCGACGCGTGTCGCCCAGTCGCTTAACGCTGCGCTTGTCCCTGCAGAAGAGGCGTGATCCGCCGAACCGTCACGCGCCTGTTCTCCCGAGAGGCGTCCTGCGTATTCACCTTCAGGTGCTGCTCCCCGTAGCCCTGGGTGGTCAGGTTCTCGGGCGGAACGCGGTATGCGCGCGTCAGGAGCTCGGCCACGGACTGCGCCCTGCGGTCGGACAACGACAGGTTGTCAATGTCAGAACCAACCGCATCCGTATGCCCTTCGATCAGGAACACCTCCTGCGGGTCCTGCGCCAGCGCCCGGTTGATCGCCTGGGCGATCACGGACAGGCGGCCAGCCTGGTCCGGGCTGACTTCCCAGGAGCCGGTCTCGAAGTTGACCGTGTTCAAGTCCACGCTGCGCATGCGGGCCCTGAGCGCGGGGCTGTAGCGGACCTGGTCGAGCGTGTAGCGCTCCCGGATCGGCTCCAGCGGCGGCGCGGAAAGCGTCTCGTAGATGAGCTCCGGCGGCGCCTCCTCGGCCTCCACGATGTAGCGCTCGCGCGGGATGCGCATCGGGGGCGGCGGAAGCTCGACCACCTCCTCGTAAACGGCCCGGCGCCTCGGCCCCGCAAACGAGTTGTCGATGATCACGACCTCGCGGCCCTCCGGCGTCCTCCGGATGCGGCGCACCAGCCGGCCGTCCTCGTCCACGACCGTGATCACCTCGCCACCCCCGGGACGCTCCACGATCGTCACGGTCTCGCTGCCCCGCCGCTCGCGGCGCGACCGGCCGAGTTCCTCGAAGCGCTCCGCCTCGTCGTGGCGGATGAACACCCGGTCACGGTCCCGCACGATTACGCGGCCCGGCTCCTGGATGACGGTCCGGCCGTCCTCCTGCACCTCCCGGCGGCGCTCCCGCACGGCCGAGATCCCAGCGGCGGCCGCCGCACCGGCTGCGGCCCCCGCGGCGAGGCCGGGCAGGAACCCGCCCGGGCGCGAGTCGTCGCCGCCCCGGCGTCCTTCCCGCGCTGGAGCGGCGCCTGCAGGCCCGCCGGCATCCCGGCCGGGCGTCGGCGCGGTACCCGGCGCCCCGGGAGCCGTTCCAGGCTCGCGCCTGTCCTGGCCCGTGCGCGGCGCGCC
>NZ_JBMSEF010000027.1:0-44456 GCF_049446235.1 Enterovirga sp. CN4-39
CCGCCATCGTGACGGTGGTCGCGGAGGTCCGGGAAGTGATCGTGGAGATCATCTGGCCGCCACTTGCCCCGGCACGCTTCAGGATGACGGTTTTGCCGACGTCGCCGGCCGTGAACGCCGCCCTTGGGCAGGTCAGGACCGCAGACCCCGCCGTGGTGGCGCAGCCTTCGCGTCGGAGGCCATCGCCCTTTGCGCCGAAAGGCTGAGACTTGACGCTGTAGCGCCCGCGCTTCGCGAACTCGCCATCGACGAAGTTGCGGTTCACGGCGCGTGTCGCATCCGTCGGCGTGTCCTTCACCGGCGGCGGAGGAAGGCTGGCCTGAGCGAACGCGAGTGAGGGCAGCAGCAGGGTGAGGGTTGCCGCGGCGAGACGGTTCAGCATGTGATGATCCGATCAGGAGATTGCGAGGAAGCCGCCGGCGTTACAGATCTTGCCGGACTGTGCCGGTAGGGAGGACGGTAGGAGTGGCGCCACCGCCTCGAGCAAGGCGATAAGCGCCGCGGCCCCAAGATTGCCCAACGCGATCTCGGCCGCGGCTTGAGCCGAGAGATCGGCGGCAGCGGCGGAAGCCCGGCACTCGGCTTCCGATTTAGCCGCCGCAGCAGCGACCTCAGCGCCGACCTGCGCGACCCGCTGGTCGATCGCCTGAAGGATAGTCCCGTCTTGCGGGATGTTTCTCAGCCGAGTCATGTAGGACGGGACCCGCGCGCCGTAGACTCTGGGATCGGTGTGCTTGATCAAGCGCAGGACAAAGTACGGGACCGCTGTGACGGTCGGCCGGCCCAGGGGCGGGCGATCCGCAGCTGGTTGGGGCCGAGGACCTCGCGGATCGCCGTGGCACCCCGCCCGCTCTGCAGGAAAACGATGTCGTACGGCAGGACGGCGAGGTCTCAGGCGACGACGTCCTGGCCGACGGCGATATTTGAGCCGTTGGTCAGCGTGATCGTGCCCTCGGCATAGATGAAGTCGACAGGCGGATCGGGCCATGCGTGATCGCTCCGGCGGCGCGCACGCCCGGTGGAACTTGTGGGTAAGGAGGCGAACTAGGAGCGGGCGGGAACGACGGAGACGGGGGTTGCCCATGCCCCCCCCTACGCGCGTCGATGCCATTCGCCTTCATGATCCCAGCAAAGCACTGCCGGCGCTCGCTGCGTGCTCCGAGATCGCGGATGTCCCGTTGCACGGCTGCGCGCTCTTCCTGAAGTGCCCAGAAGCGGTTGCGTCGCTCGATAATCGCGTGCGCGAGCGCCTCCGGCGTGCTGCTCTGAGCCTCGGCGAGCCGCGCGATGCGCTCGGACGGCGCTCCGGCCAGGTGAGACTTCGCCTCGGCCGCCATGGCGACGGCGGCCTGGAGCGGCGCGGAGAGGCCGTCATAGTGGGTCTCGACATCGGCCAGCAGTTCGCCTGCGAACGCCTCTGCCGCGCGGCCGACGACGACCTGCTGGCCGGTCGCCGCTCGGTTGCTTCGCTTCCGCTTTCGAGGCGTCGTCTCCCCAGCGGGCTTGGCCATGATGCTCAGTCGCTCCGGCCGGCACCCAGGCGCCATGATCCTGAGCTCGTGCGGGCCGGGATCGGCAAAAAACGAGCTCGATCTCGCTGCCGTCCGACACGAACCCGTCCTGGTGGGGCCCGCTGATCAGGACGTCGGCGCCGGCAGGCACGCCGGTCAGCCGGGCGCCATCCTGCTCGTCTGCCGCAACTTGGTCGCGATCGAGCGCGGCGTCGATCGCCGGCTTGAGCTGCCGCCCGTCCGCCGCGGCGGCCAGGGCCAGAACTCGCCCGTGAGCGGCGGGACATCCTCGATCCGCGCCACGCCGGCCGGAAGGTTCGCGCGGATCCGCTCCACCATTTCGGCCGGAGCCGGATAGGCGGTCGAGTTCTCGCCGACATAGCTGCCGGCCTCGTCCAGAAACCACAGGGGCATCAGAACACCTCGAGCGCGGTTCAGCGGACCTGCAGGTCATTGGCGAGCCAGTTCGTCACGTGAATGCTGGCCCCGTCGTAGTCGATCCACCAGCCGCCGCTTTCGGTGCCGCCCGTGGCACCACCCCCGCCGCCTCCGGCATAGACACTTTCGAACCGGAATGGGCTGCACCAGCGCTGAGCCATAGCCGAATTCGGGGGGAGCGCGCCGTACAACGTCTGGCTGTTCGCCTTGCCGAGGAGCATCCAGTGCCCGATGTACTGGACCCCGAAGGCCTCCTGGATCGTCCCGGCGAACGGATTGTTGATCGCCCGAGCTAAAGCTACGATGATGTCCGGCTGATGGCCAAGCCCGTGCGGGCCGAAGGACCTTACCCGGGCCGTGATGGCGCTCGGGATGGGTCCGGCCGAGGAGGCGAAGCTGTTTGCCGGAACGCACAATGTGCCGCTCTCGCGAGGTCTGGTCGCGGTCTGGCCGGAAGCTCTGAAGAAGCGCCTTAAGCCTTCGACGGCGCCGAAGGATGAGGCCGGTGTCGCACCGCCCTCCCCCGACCCCGAGCGCTCGTCCGACTAATCCCGACACTCCCAGCCGACCCGAGCAGCCCACTCCGGCCGGCGGTGGTTACGTGCCTGGCCCGCTCATGAAGCGGTGCCCCGTCTGCGATCGTTCCTACGTGGGTGGCCGAACCTCGGCGAGGTGCCAGGACTAAGCTGACACGGGAGGCGGACTATGAGCATCACCCTCCTGCGCATAAGCGATGTCATTGAACGTACAAAGCTCGGCAGATCGACCGTATACAAGTGGATGGAGAAGAGGAACTTTCCGCGGTCAATAGAGCTTGCCCCGGGTATCGTTCGGTGGGACGAGCAGGAGATCGAGGCCAGGATCGACGCCCGCCGAAAGCGTGTCGAGGGGGTATCCGGTGATCCACATCAAGCACCTTAGCAAACCGGGTATTTTGGCGGGTATCTTTCAGGACCGCAGCGGAGCGCGGTGAGATTCGCCAGCAACTTAGCCCCGGAGTTCGAGTCCCTCCGCGGTCGCCAGCCTTGACGGGCCGGCGCATCCGCCTTGGCGGAAGCACGCAACGGCGGGTTTCGGGATCTTCACGATCCCGCGGGGAAACCGATCAGGCGGGCGGGCCATGATGGGCGAGGGGTGGCCCTCGACGCCTGGGTGTCCCCCGCTCTCTCCCTTGTCTGCAATCCTGCCAATTGCTCAGTTTCACTGTCGGACAGCGGCTTGCGCCCACGCGCAAGACACCGTTTTATGGCTACGCTTGTTGGCCATCACAGCCCAGGAAAGAGCCTAGAAATGTCCTTCCGCGTTCGTTTCTCCCGTCGCTCCCTCGTGGCGGCAGCTTTCGTCGCGGCGGCTGTTTCCAGCCCGGCTCTCGCCCAGCAAACGCTGAAGGTCGGCTCCACCCCGACGGGCATCCCGTTCACCTTCCTGGATACGCAGACGAACAAGATCCAGGGGATCATGGTCGATATCGCGGAAGCTGTCGGCAAGGATGCGGGTTTCGCCATCCAGGTCGAGCCGATGCAATTCTCCGCCCTGATCGGCTCACTGACCTCCAGCCGGATCGATCTGATCGCTGCGGCGATGTACATCACCGAAGCCCGCAAGCAGGTCATCGATTTCTCCGGGCCGATCTACACTTATGGTGACGGGCTCTTCGTGCCGAAGGGGGACACGAAGGAGTACAAGGACATCAACGACATGAAGGGGATGGCGGTCGGCGTGCAGGTCGGCACCGCCTTCGTCGAGCCTCTCCAGAAGAGCGGCCTCTTCAGCGACGTGAAGCTCTACGACAATATTCCGGACATCCTGCGCGACGTGAATGCCGGGCGCATCAAGGCCGGCTTCGCCGACTATCCGATCGTCGCCTACAACCTGCAGCAGGGCCGCTTCCCCGAGGTGCGCCTCGTGAAGGGCTACAAGCCGATGGTGGTCGGCTCCGTCGGCATCGGCGTTCGCAAGAGCGACGGCGAACTCCTGAAGAAGGTCAATACCTCGCTCGACAAGCTCAAGGCGGACGGAACGATCAAGAAGATCCTCGCCAAGTGGGGGCTCGAGGAGTAGCGCTCGCCCGTGTGGCGGCCGAGTTCGCCCGGCCGCCTCGGATCCAAGATGATTGGCGCTCGCAGCGATCGCGATCGGCGGGATGCGCCCGGTGACGACAGGCGGAGCCTGTCACCAGCAGCTCCTCGCAGGCTGACGGCCTTGTTTCCCTGATGGACAGTTTCCTCAAGCAATCGGTCGAGTACCTGCCCATCCTGATGCAGGGGCTCAAGCTGACCGT
This sequence comes from Enterovirga sp. CN4-39, assembly GCF_049446235.1. Classification (NCBI taxonomy): domain Bacteria; kingdom Pseudomonadati; phylum Pseudomonadota; class Alphaproteobacteria; order Hyphomicrobiales; family Methylobacteriaceae; genus Enterovirga; species Enterovirga sp. CN4-39. The sequence goes on from NZ_JBMSEF010000027.1 coordinate 4,231, forward strand.
GCTCGTCACGGTCGGCTCGCTTGCGCTCTCGACAGTGCTCGGGCTCGTCTGGGCCCTGATGCGGGTGTCGGGGAACCGCTGGCTTGCCGGGACGGCCAAGACGATCGTGAACGTGATCCGGGGCATCCCGATCATCGTCCAGCTTTTCTACATCTACTTCGTGCTGCCGGATTTCGGCATCTCGCTCACCGCACTCCAGGCCGCGATCATCGGCCTCGGCGTCGCCTATTCGGCCTACCAGTCCGAGAATTTCCGCGCCGGGATCGAGGCAATCGACAAGGGCCAGCTCGAGGCCGCACAATCGATCGGCATGGGCTGGTGGCTCACCATGCGACGGGTGATCCTGCCGCAGGCCTTCAAGATCGTCCTGCCGCCCTACGGCAACATCATGATCATGATGCTGAAGGATTCCTCGCAGGCTTCCACCATCACGGTCGCGGAACTCGCGCTTCAGGGCCGCCTGATCGCCTCGGCGACCTTCCAGAACACGACGGTCTTCACGCTGGTGGCGGGGCTGTACCTCTGCATGAGCCTGCCGCTCATCTGGATCGTAGGGCGGCTCGAAAAGAGGTTCGGCCGGCGATGATCGAACTCGTCGACGTCCACAAGCGCTTCGGCTCGCTGGAGGTGATCAAGGGCGTCTCTGCGAACGTCGAAGCGGGCGAGGTGGTCTGCATCATCGGCCCGTCGGGATCGGGCAAGTCGACGATCCTGCGCTGCATCAACGGGCTGGAGAGCTACGAGGCGGGAAGCATCACGGTCGAAGGCGTGAGGGTGAACCGCGATTCACCCTCGATCACGGCCGTGCGGACGCAGGTCTCGATGGTGTTCCAGCGCTTCAACCTCTTTCCCCATCGCACCGCGATCGAGAACGTGGTCGAGGGCCCGATCTACGTGAAGCGCGAGCCACGGGCGACCGCCATGGAGCACGGTCGGCAGCTTCTCGACCGCGTGGGCCTCGGGAACAAGGCAGAGTCCTACCCGCACGAGCTCTCTGGCGGTCAGCAGCAGCGCGTCGCGATCGCCCGTGCGCTCGCGATGCGGCCGAAGGCGATCCTCTTCGACGAGCCGACCTCGGCGCTCGATCCGGAGCTCGTCGGCGAAGTGCTCTCCGTGATGCGGCTCCTCGCCGAGGATGGCATGACGATGGTCGTCGTCACGCACGAGATCTCCTTCGCGGGCGAGGTCGCCGATCGCGTGCTTTTCCTGGACCACGGCGTGATCGTGGAGGAAGGCAACGCGGCCGAGGTGCTGTCGAGTCCGAAGCAGCCCCGGACCCAGGATTTCCTTCGTCGCGTGTTGCGGCCGATCTGAAACGCCATGGCAGAACCTTTCCCGCTCGCCCCCTCGCTCTGGGCCGCCACGGCGCCTCCTCCGCCGCCGACGCCGCCGCTCGCGGTCTCGACGAATGCGGATGTCTGCGTGGTCGGGGGTGGCTATGCGGGTCTCTCGACGGCGCTCCACCTCGCCGAACGCGGCGTGAAGACGGTCGTACTGGAGGCGCAGGAGCCCGGCTGGGGCGGCTCGGGCCGCAATGGCGGGCAGGTCATTCCCGGCATCAAGTACGATCCGGATGAGCTGACGCGCATGTTCCCGGATACGGCCGAGCGGCTCGTTCCGTTCGTCGGTGGGACGGCAGACGCAGTGTTCGACCTGATCCGCCGCCACGGGCTGGACGTCCCGCATGTCCGGGCCGGCTGGATCCAGGGCGCACACACCCCCGCCTCGGTCGAGACCGTCCGGAGCCGGGCCGAACAATGGGCACGGCGCGGCGCAGACACGGAATATCTCGACAAGACGGCAACCGAGCGCCTCCTCGGCACGCCGCAATACGATGCGGGCTGGATCGACCGTCGCGGCGGGGCCGTGCAGCCGCTGGCCTATGCGCGGGAACTCGCCCGGGTCGCCATCGCGGCCGGCGCCACCATCCACGGCGGGACGCGGGCTGCGGGCTTGACGCGCAAAGGCGGCCGCTGGACGGTCGCCACCGGAAACGGCGCGAGCGTCACGGCGGACCGCGTCGTCCTTTGCACCAACGGCTATACGGGTGATCTCTGGCCGAGCCTGCGCGAGACCATCATCGCCCCGAACTCGTTCCAGATCGCGACGGCGCCGCTTTCGGACAACCTGCGCAAGTCCATCCTGCCGGAAGGGCAAGTCACGTCCGACACGCGCAAGCTCCTGCTCTACTTCCGGCTCGACCACACGGGCCGCTTCCTCATGGGCGGGCGCGGTCCCTTCCGTGAACCGAAGGGACCGGAGGACTGGGCCCATCTCGAGCGGGTGCTCGTGAAGATGTTCCCGCAGCTCCAGGGCACGCCGATCGAGTACCGCTGGTGCGGACGCGTGGCCCTGACACGCGATTTCCTGCCCCACCTGCACGAACCGGAGCCGGGCCTGACGATCGATATCGGCTGCATGGGCCGGGGCGTCGGGCTGCAGACCGCGATGGGCATGAAGCTCGCCGAATATGTTGCCACGGGCGACCGCTCCGCCCTGCCCTTCCCGGTCACGGGCATCAAGAGGCTGCCGCTTCACGCCCTTCACAAGGCCTATGTGTCGGCCATCATCGCCTGGTATCGGCTCACCGATGGCGGCGTGAAGGCCTCGGCATAGATCGAGCGCGTACCGGCGTCCTGCCCCTGCCCCGAGCTTGATCGCCGGCGCGAAAGAGCCGAGAGGGCAGCCGGGAGCGGTCCCGGAGGGCCGCGCACGGAGCGCAGGATGAAGCTCTCGACCGACGAGATCGAACGCTATGCCCGCCACCTCGTGCTGCGTGACGTCGGCGGGCCGGGGCAGGCAAAGCTCCGCGCGGCCCGCGTCCTCGTGATCGGTGCGGGCGGGCTCGGATCGCCCCTCGTCCAGTATCTCGCGGCTGCGGGGATCGGAACGATCGGCATCGTGGACGACGACACGGTGTCGCTCTCCAACCTGCAGCGGCAGATCCTGCATGGGACGCCCGACATCGGACGCCTCAAGGTGGCGAGCGCGGAGGACGCGGTGCGCCGCCTCAACCCGGGCGTCGAGATCGAGGCGCATGTGACCCGGCTCAGTACCGAGAACGCACGCGAGCTCATCCACCCCTACGACGTCGTCGCTGACGGCTCGGACAATTTCGACACGCGCTACGCCGTCTCGGACGCCTGCTTTTTCGAGAGGAAGCCCCTGGTCACGGCAGCGCTCGGCCAGTTCGACGCGTCCCTTACGACGATCCGGGCGCACGAGACCGGATCGGACGGCCGCCCCAACCCGACCTATCGCTGCCTGTTTCCCGAGCCGCCGCCGGCCGGTGCGGTGCCGACCTGCGCGGAGGCGGGCATTCTCGGGGCGCTTGCGGGTGTCATGGGTTCGCTGATGGCAATGGAGGTCATGCGCGAGATCGTCGGCTTCGGCACCGGGCTCGTCGGCCGGCTCCTCATGGTGGATGCGCTCGCGATGCGCTTCGAGACGCTCCGCTATTCGTGGGACGAGGCGAACCCCCTCAGCGGCAGCGGAGCCGACGCTCCCTAGATCGCGGCCTCGAGCTCCTTGCGGGGCTCGGGCGCCAGCTCCTCCGGGTTTGCCGCTGCGGCTGCCGCTTCCGCGGCCTCCAGGCAGACGCGGAGCGCCTCGCGCAGGGTCACGACGTAGTGATCAGCGCCGACCTGGCTGCGCAGCGAGGCGTCCGTCAGGATCGCGTCCTCGCGCGGCCAGAGGCCGACGAGGAGCGGCGCCTTCGGCAGCTTCTGGCGGAGCCGCCGGAGCAGGTAACGGAGGTGAGCCGGGCTGCCGCTGATCTCCAGATACGAGATGCAGACCATCGCCACGCCTGTCGTGTCCAGTCGGCGGATATGGTCGCGCGACACGGCTTCGTGCGGCACGACCCGGGCGCCGAGCCCGTGCTTGCGCAGAAGCTGCGCCAGCATCGCGGCAGCGCCCTCGTCGAGCGTTCCGCGGCCGGCGATGCAGAGGATCGCGCCCTCGTGCCGCCATTCCGGCGGAAGGCGCTCGGGATCGGGCGCCTGCACGTCCAGGGGCGGTTCGGCGCCGACCTCCTGCTCGCGCCGCGGCGGTGCGACCGGCGCGCCGCCCGAGGGGTCGGAGGAGGGCTCGATGTCCTGGTGGTCGTCCAGATCCTCGACCAGGTCGGCGATCGCGCCCCGGATCGTCTCGAGCTGCGGCTTTGTCAGAACGCCGCGCGTCGCGTCGTTGGCCGCGAGCTGGAGGCCTTTCAGGGCGACCTCGTCGTAATAGGCGGAGAGCGGACGCTCCTTGAGCAGGAGCTCGGCATGTTCGAGCGCCTCGTCCGAGTCGCCCGCCAGCATGCGCTGGTAGAAGCTTTCGACCGGGGTGAGCGCGGGCCTGTCACCGAAGAGCACATCGAGGAATTCGAGCCGCTCGACATGCCGGCCGAGCACCACGAGGACCACGGTGAACGGGGTCGACAAGAGGAGGCCGATCGGCCCCCAGAGCCACGTCCAGAAGATCGCCGAGATGATGACCGCGAAGGGCGAGAGCCCGGTCGAGTGGCCATAGACCATCGGTTCGATCACGTGGCCCATGAGGGGCTCGGTCACGGCGAACAGGGCCACGGTCCAGAGCGCCATCGTCCAGCCGGAGGGATCGACCGCGGCCGCGAGGGCGATCGGGAACACGGCCGATACCAGCGCGCCCACATAGGGCACGAAGCGCATCAGCCCCGCGAACACGCCCCACAGGATCGGGCTCGGCACGCCGATCGCCCACAGGCCGATCCCGATGACGATGCCGAAGACCGTGTTCAGCGCGAGCTGGGTGAGGAAGTAGCGCGAGAGGCGGCGCGCGGCGTCGTCCATCGCGACCGTGGTGCGGTGCAGGTCCTGCGAGCCGAAGAGCCGGATCATCCGGTCACGCAGATCCTCCCGCTGCAGGAGGATGAAGATCGCCACGATCAGCACGATGCCGGCAGTCGCCAGAGGATGCACCACCGGCCCGAGCACGCTTTGCGCGATCTCGAACGGCGTTGCGGGGCGCTCCTTCACCTGGACGGGGAGCGGCGGCGGGGTGGTCTCGCCAGTCTCGCTCGGGGTCGTGGCGGCCGGCGGCTCGTTCGTGGCCTGCTCGATCTGCCGGCCCACGCTGCGGATCAGCTCGTTCACCCGGCCCAAGGTCGCTTCCCGCAGGTGGTCGACCTTGGTGAGGATGGTAGCCTGGTAGCGGGGGACGTCCTGCGCGAGCTGGGCGACCTGGAGGCCGATGACGCCGCTCACGGCGGCCATCAGGCTGATCGCGAACAGCACGGTGAGCACGACCGCCGGGACGCGCGGGATGCGGAAGCGGCGGAGCAGCGCGACCAGCGGCGCCAGCACGAAGCTCAGCAGGATCGCCAGCACCACGGGGATGAAGATGTCGCGCCCGACATAGAGGGCCGCCACCACGACGACGCCGACGACGATCGTCAGCAGCCCCTGCATCCCCGGCATGTCGGGCGGCGCGACCCGGGTCTCCGCAGGGGGCGTTGGCAGGGCGCCAGCCATCGATCACATCCGTAAGGGAGCGACATCGAAGCCGCCGATGCGTGGGAACGCAGACGGAGGTCGTTGGTTCGCTGAAGAGCACGGACAAGAGCGACGGGAGTGACGGATGCGGAAGAGAACCGTGGCAATCGCGGCGGCCCTCGTGGCCGGGAGCCTTTCCGCACCCGCGGCCTGGGCGGCGAGCGCCGAGACGGCGCCGCCCAATGCGCCGGACCAGAAGCCGGCCTTCCCGGGGCAGACCCGTGCGCCGGCGCCTGCCGAGCCAACCGCCGTCGCGACCACCACGGTCGCCGAGGGCATCCAGGGCGGCTGGGGCTTCGAGTTCCTGCCGGACGGCCGGATGATCGTGACCGAGAAGTCGGGCCAGCTCCGGATCGTGCCGCCGAACGGAACGCCCGGCGAGCCGATCAAGGGCGTGCCGAAGGTCGATTCCCGCGGCCAGGGCGGGCTTCTCGACGTGGCGCTCAGCCCGAACTTCGCCGAGGACCGGCTCGTCTATGTCTCCTTCAGCGAGCCGCGGCAGGGCGGCGGCAACGGCACGAGCGTGGCGCGGGGCAAGCTCGTGGAGGAGAACGGGCAGCCGCGGCTCGAGAACGTGCAGGTGATCTTCCGCCAGACGCCCGCCTGGCAGAACAACATGCATTTCGGCTCCCGCCTCGTCTTCGCACCGGACGGGAAGCTCTTCGTGACCGTCGGGGAGCGCTCCGACCGCGAACCGCGGGTGCAGGCGCAGCAGCTCTCCAGCGGGCTCGGGAAGGTGTTCCGCATCAACCCGGACGGGTCGGCCCCGGCCGACAATCCCTTTGTCGACAGGAAGGGAGCCCAGCCCGCCATCTGGTCCTACGGCCACCGCAACGTGCAATCCGCGACGCTGGACTCGTCCGGCCGGCTCTGGATCGTCGAGCACGGGCCGCGCGGGGGCGACGAGCTGAACCACCCCGAACCCGGCAAGAACTACGGCTGGCCCGAGGTGACCTACGGGGTCGAATATAGCGGCCAGAAGGTCGGCCGCGGCGTCACCCAGCGCGACGGCACCGAGCAGCCCGTCTATTACTGGGACCCGGTCATCGGCCCCTCCGGCATGGCCGTCTATGAGGGGAGCCTGTTCCCGAACTGGCGCGGCGCCCTCCTGGTCGGCGGCCTCGTCAGCCAGGGCCTCGTCGTCCTCCGCCTGGAGAACGGCCGGGTCGTCAGCGAGGAGCGCATCCCGCTCGGCGGGCGCACGCGGGACGTGAAGGTCGGGCCGGACGGCGCCGTCTACGCGCTGCTGGAAACGCGCGGCGGCGGGCCGTCGCGCATCGTCCGGATCGCGCCGAAATAGTCCCGGCGCGCCGCGCTCCTCAGGCGGGGGCGCCCTCGACCTCTTCGGCCAGGGCCGTCAGGAAGAAGAACAGCACGGCCGACCGGGAGGGTTCTGCGACCTCGCGCCCTTCGATCGTGGCCCAGTAGGCCTCGTCATGCGCGAGGATGTCCTGGAACGCCTCATCCGGCGCGTCGTCGCCCGCATGCCTCGCCAGCAGCGCCGTTAGCGCCAGCTTGAGGCATGTCGGGTAGCAGCGCGGACCATTTTCGTGAAAGCGCCGGAGCGAGCCGCAGCAGCGCTGCCCGGCCCGGCAGCGCCCTTCCGGGCAGCCGCGAAACCATTCGCCCTCCCCGGCGACGTCCCGCGCTTCGGCGATGCGTTTGGCGGGCATGAAGGGCGGCGCGAGTGTCGTCACGGCAAAACCTCCGATTGGGCAAGGGGGGACGTCCGGCGGCCAGACCGGGTTGGTCGCGCTTCACGACCGGCGAAGAAGGGGACGCGGGACGCCGCGAGACCCTGATGAATTTGGAAACCGGTCTCCCGGCGTCCCGGACCGGCCCGAAAGCCGGCCTCTGCATCGCGGCTCTTTTCGACCCCTGGGCACACGCCCGGTCAGTCGCCCGGGCGCCGGATCACCGGACCCGACCTCGGGACACCGCCCCCTCCCCGCACCGATCCGGACCCGGTGATCACGGCGGCTCCCTCGGCGAGGAAGGGCGAAAGTCCTATATAGGATTATTTTCTAGGAGTCAAACTGAGGTTTTCGTAACGGGCTTGGGCCTCGCCAAGAGCGGTCAGATCGACCACTTGGACGGCCCTCAAACGCCTTGAGGGCCGGTAGCGCCTCACGGCCCACCTTTTCCCTTAGAAGCCTCCACCAGGACGCTCGAAAGCGTCCTTCGTTGTTCAGGCTGAATTCGGCGGATAGACAAGCATCTCAGAAGATACTGCCGCATGCTCTCCGAATGATCCAACTCAAACGCTGAATTGATCGACAGTATTGACGCGTCAACATTCCCCTACGGGGCGAACCGCCTGCTGCAAGTGGCGGAAAAAGCCGCAAACGCAGAGGGCAAGGTCATTCGCTGTTAGAACCAATAAGCTCCGGAGGCGGCGCCTCGGACAGTCGAGCCGGTGGGCGCAAACCTAAGCTCTCCATCCGGACAGTCATTGCCGCTGGCGAGACGCCGAAGTGCCGCGCGAGGTCCACCGGGTTGTCGGCGGTCTTCGCGCGGGCACGAACAGCTCCGCTTGGCATAAGCAATTCAGCCGCGAAGCGATTCGCTTGAACCTCATGCAAAGGGTTGATGATGTCGCCCACCCCTGAGGAACCCGACGAGAAAAGGCGGTCAAGGTGCCCGCGCTCCCCGACAAGATCGCGATGAAGAAGATAGTGCCCGAGTTCGTGAGCGGCCGTGAACCGTCTACGCTGCGGCCCCTCCTTCGAGTTCACGACGATGCGGTACCTGTCGCCGATCCGCTGGATCTTGCCCGACACGCCGGGAGCCATCGGTTGCTCAGAATAGTCCACCCCAAGCGCTTTGATCAGGCGTGCGACATCCACAGGCCCCTCGCCACTCGCGAGTTGGCGGACAATCTCGATCTCGTCAGCGGCCATTCCCCTCACCGTCTGCGTCGAGGAATCCCATCATACGTTCCATCTGGTCGTTAGATAGGGTGTCGGGAGCGATTTTCGACGTCTGCAGCCATTCAATAGCGGCCCTCCTTGCGATTGGAGGTGCCTGTACCCTCGCTTCCACCCGAGCACTTCGCCGTGCTGACTTAATAGCCGCGCGAAGCAGTTGCGACCTGATCTCACGATAGCCCCAAATAGCTAAGGCGGCGAGTGCGAAAGCCAAGAGAGCAATCATCAGACTCGCAGCGGTGAGAATGATCGACACAAAATCTTTGTACTCAACAGAAGCCGGGCCGGGCTTTTGTTGCAGCAGCAACCAGAAGCCTTGAGACGGCTCCGGCGCTAGCCATCCTGTCTTTACGGCTACAACATGAACAACGACCAGACTGACGTTGAACAGCGTGACCACGCCCAAAAGCGGGCGCTTGAACATCGCCGACCTCACTCCATTCCGAAGGCCATGATACACGAGTGTGTTTATATCACCACTTAGGCTTTCGTTTGATCGGCCACCCTCTCCTCCGCTTCGCCAATGTATTCGGGAAGCTGGCATTACTCCCTTAGATGTGGGAGCCAATTGGGATTGTTGGCCGCTCGGCCTATTGTCTGTCGTCCGTCATGAAGGCGTCTTGCGCTAGTTCTCCTGGGCGAGACGCCGAGCCAACACTGCGTTGCGGTACGGATAGGCGCTGCCCCGCTGTCCTCGACGCTGCGGGCGCCGTGACTTTCTGGGTGCGCACCGCGTCTGACAGACACGCTCGCAAATCCGACAAGTCTCACAGGGCCGCCGGAACGCCCGCGAAACGGGCTGGTTGACGGAGCGACACTCCAAAAACCGGCGGCCGTCCCATGAACACTCGCCTCGTCGCGCTCGCCATCGCGGGCGTCCTTGCATCCGGCCTCGCGCAGGCGCAGGCGCCCGCTTCCCAGAAGGCCAAGCTGGAGACGGTCGCCCGGTTCGACCATCAGGCGACCGGCGTCGCCGTCACGCAGGACGGGCGCATCTTCGTGAATTTCCCGCGCTGGACGGAGGACACCGCCGTCTCGGTCGCGGAGGTGAAGGGTGGGAAGCTCGTCCCCTATCCGGACGAGGCCTGGAACGGGTGGCGCAACGCCAAGAAGGACCAGGTGACGCCCGAGGACCATTGGGTCTGCGTGCAGAGCGTCGTGGCCCGTGACGGGTCGCTCTGGGTGCTCGATCCGGCCGCACCGGCCCTGGAGAAGATCGTGAAGGGCGGCCCGAAGCTCGTCCAGATCGACCTCGCGACGAACAAGGTCGTGCGGACCTACCCGTTCAGCGAGCAGGTCGCCCCGGAGGGCACCTACCTGAACGACATCCGCTTCAGCCCGGACGGCCGCTGGGGATACCTGACCGATTCCGGCCGCGGCGCGCTGCTGGTGATCGACCTGAATTCGGGCGAGATCCGGCGCGTCCTCGACGGCGTCTCCAGCACGCAGGCCGAGAAGGGCGTGGTGGTGCGCACGGACGGGAAGGAGCTGCGGCGACCGGACGGCGTCCAGCCCACCTTCAACTCCGATGGCATCGAGCTCTCGCCGGACGGCGCGACGCTCTACTGGCAGGCGATCTCGGGCCGCACGCTCTATTCGATCCCGACCGAGGCGCTGCGGGATGCGAGCCTTTCGACGCAGGACCTGGAATCCCGCGTGAAGAAGGAGGGTCCGACTGTGCCGGCCGACGGGCTCTGGATGAGCCGCAAGGGGCAGTTCTTCTTCACGTCCGTGGAGGACAATTCGGTGAAGCTGCGGACGGAGGACGGCAAGCTCGCGACGATCGTGCAGGATCCGAAGCTCCGCTGGCCGGATTCCATGGCCGAAGGCCCCGACGGGCGGATCTACGTCACGGCCTCCCACATCATGGACAACCGCTGGTTCAACCCGAAGGCCGGGGTGGCGACGAAGACCGAACTGTTCCGCTTCGCACCGCCGTCGCGCTGACGGGGAGCGCGCGACCCTCCGACGATGTGAGGTCTTCGGAGAGGCTGGAACGCGCCGCCGGATGTGTCATCTTGCCGGGCAACCGCACAAGACGGTCCGGACGGGAGGAACACGTGGAGACGATCGGAAGACGGGCGCTCATTTCGGGCGCGGGCGCCGCGGCGGTGCTCGCCGCCACGGGAGGGTGTGCCTCCGCCCAAGGCAAGTGGCCCGAGCGGCCCGTGCGCTTCGTCGTCCCGCTCGCACCGGGCGGGGCGATCGACTTCGTGGCGCGCCAGTGCGGGGAGGTGATGTCCCGCCAGATCGGCCAGCAGGTGATCGTCGAGAACCGGACCGGGGCCGGCGGGACGATCGGCATGGACACGGTGATGAAGAGCGATCCGGACGGCTACACGATCCTGATCGGGAACGACAACGCCGCGGCCGCGCCGCACATCCTCAAGCTGCCGCACGACTACACCAAGGTGCTGCTGCCGGTGATCGATATCGGCCACCAGCCGCTCGTGCTCGGCGTCCACCCCTCGCTCGGCGTCAATTCCATCGAGGAGTACCTGGCCTATGCCCGGAGGAACCCGGGGCTCGGCTTCGCCTCCTCCGGGGTCGGCTCGAACCAGCACGTCCTCGGCGCATGGCTCGCCCGCGAGACGGGGATCAGGCTCGACCACGTGCCGTATCGGGGTGCCGGCCAGGCCGTGAACGACCTCGTGGCCGGCCACGTCAAATCCGCCCTGCTCGGCCCGACCGCCCTGATCCCCCACCACCTGGCGGGCACCATCAAGATCATCGGCCAGTCGAGCGAGCGGCGCGCGCCGACGCTGCCGGACATCCCGACCCTGCAGGAGGGCGGCGTGAAAGGCGTGGCCCTGGAGGCGTGGTACGCGGCTTTCGCGCCGCCCGGCACGCCCCCCGCCCTGATCGCGGAGATCAATGCCGCCATCGGGAAGTCGCTCACCGACCCGAGGCTGCGCGAGGCCTTCACGAAGGGCATCATGGAGCCGATCGGCGGGCCGCCCGAACGGCTCGATCAGCTCGCCCGTGCGGATTCGGCGAAATACGAGCGGCTCGTGCGCGAGCTGGAGATCCGGGTCGGCGGCTGACGGCGCGAAGTTTGCGGGCAGGAGGCGGTACGGGCCGTGCCGACCCGAAGGAGACCACCTTGTCCGAGTTGCAGCGCGTCGTCAGCGAGATCGTGGACGAGATGCGCGCGAGGGAGGACCGGGGCGAGGTCGCGACCTACATCTCCGAACTGGCGCGCGTCGACCCGCGCCAGTTCGGGCTCGCGGTCATCGATGCCGAGGGGAACGTCGCCGCCGCGGGCGATTGCGACGTGCCCTTCTCCATCCAGAGCATCTCGAAGGTCTTCACCCTGACGCTGGCGCTCGGCAAGGTGGGCGACCGGCTCTGGCGCCGCGTCGGCCGCGAGCCGTCCGGCAGCCCGTTCAACTCGATCGTCCAGCTGGAGCGGGAGCGCGGCATTCCGCGCAACCCCTTCATCAATGCCGGCGCGATCGTGGTGACGGACGTGATCCTCTCCGGGCATCAGCCCCGGGAGGCCCTGGGCGAGATCCTCCGCTTCATGCAGTTCCTCGGGCAGGACGCGTCGATCACCATCGACAGCGCGGTCGCGGCCTCCGAGCAGCGGACCGGTTTCCGCAACCGCGCGCTCGCCAACTACATGAAGTCGTTCGACGCGATCGAGAACACGGTCGATTTCGTGCTCGGCGCCTATTTCCACCATTGCGCGATCGCGATGTCGTGCCGGCAGCTCGCGACCGCGGGGCGGTTCCTGGCCCATCTCGGCCGCAACCCGGAAACCGGGTTCTCGGTCGTGCAGCCGGAGCGGGCGCGCCGCATCAACGCGCTCATGCTCACCTGCGGCCATTACGACGGCTCCGGCGAATTCGCCTATCGGGTGGGCCTGCCGGGAAAGAGCGGCGTCGGCGGCGGCATCTTCGCGGTCGCGCCCGGAAAGGCCTCCATCGCGGTCTGGTCGCCGGGGCTCGACGCCTCCGGCAACTCGCATCTGGGGCGGCTCGCGCTCGAGGAACTCGCGAAGCGCCTCGGCTGGTCGATCTTCGGCTGAGCGGGCGCGCCGGACCGGCCTATCGCCGGACTGGCGCTTTTGGAGGCTGGTCGCCGGAGAGGCAGGAACCCCCTCAGGACTTCCGCGACCTGTCCTCCTGGATCGCGGCCTCGTGGTACCAGGCCGACCCGAACGAGATGGTCACGGGGCGAGCCTCGCCCTGATGTCTCTTCGATTCCGGGCTTCCCAGCCCGGCAGATGCCCGCGGACGAACGGGAAACTGATAGATCTTGGCCGATGTCCGACCCGCATCTGAGTTCATGATCATCATCTCCTGACCTCTCAACGCCGCCACATACAATCGGGTTGCTTTCGTATAACGCGCGATGCACTCAGGATCAGCATCGATTTCGGCATATTGCGCAATTTGCAGGCAATTTCCGCAGTAGCTCTTTTGCCTGATCGCTCATCAGCACGGATTGCCGCGCGATCGAGCAGCCTAGGATTTAGGCGCAGCTGCCCAGGGCAGCCTGCCGCTTAGGCGGTTCTGGCACGCTTGCTGCTACGGAGCGCCCGGGTGGCATGACCGGCTCGCACGAGGCAGGGCCGGCAACGCAGGCGAGAGAGCCCGGATGACGAAGTATAAACTCGAGTACATTTGGCTGGACGGGTACACCCCGACGCCGAACCTGCGCGGCAAGACGCAGATCAAGGAATTTTCGAGCTTCCCGACGCTGGAGCAGCTGCCGCTCTGGGGCTTCGACGGCTCCTCGACGATGCAGGCCGAGGGCCACTCGTCCGATTGCGTGCTGAAGCCGGTCGCCCTCTATCCGGACGCGACGCGCGTCAACGGCGTCCTCGTCATGTGCGAGGTCATGATGCCGGACGGCGTCACCCCGCATCCGTCGAACAAGCGCGCCACCATCCTCGATGACGAGGGCGCCTGGTTCGGCTTCGAGCAGGAGTACTTCTTCTACAAGGACGGCCGCCCGCTCGGCTTCCCCACGGAAGGCTACCCGGCGCCGCAGGGCCCCTACTACACGGGTGTCGGCTACAAGAACGTGGGCTCGGTGGCGCGCGAGATCGTCGAGAAGCATCTCGACCTGTGCCTCGCGGCCGGCATCAACCACGAGGGCATCAACGCCGAGGTGGCGAAGGGCCAGTGGGAGTTCCAGATCTTCGGGAAGGGCTCCAGGACCGCCGCCGACCAGATCTGGATGGCGCGCTACCTGATGATGCGCCTCTGCGAGAGCTACGGCATCGACATCGAGTGGCACTGCAAGCCGCTCGGCGACACCGACTGGAACGGCTCGGGCATGCACTGCAACTTCTCGACCGAGTACATGCGCAATGTCGGCGGGAAGGAGTATTTCGAGGCCTTGATGGCCCAGTTCGACAAGAACCTGATGGACCACATCGCCGTCTACGGCCCGGACAACGACAAGCGTCTGACCGGCAAGCACGAGACGGCGCCGTGGAACAAGTTCAGCTACGGCGTCGCCGACCGTGGCGCCTCGATCCGCGTGCCGCATTCCTTCGTGAACAACGGCTACAAGGGCTATCTCGAGGATCGCCGCCCGAACTCCATGGGCGACCCCTACCAGATCGCCTCGCAGGTCCTGAAGACGATCTCCGAGGTTCCGACCGCCAAGGTCGCGGCTGCGGCCTGATCTTGCTCCCGGCGCGGGCACGCCCCGCGCCGGGCCTTTTCGCCGGCCGCGAGGAGCGCCGGCTTGCGAGGCGCGCATCGGCTGTCGAGCAGCCCGGCCGGATGCATGCGCGGACGCGCAGCCTGCCGCCGGCGGCGGAGGCATGACCGCTCGAAGGTGACACTTGGAAATGACGGGGCGACGGTACCGGGCCAATCTGCCCGCGCCGGAGGACACGACGCTTTCCGGTTCGACACCGCTCCTGACGCCCGGCTTCCTCCGCTTCGTCGGGGAATTGCTGTTCGGGGAGCGCTGGCAGACGCCTCTCGCGACCTATCTCGGCGACTTCCGCGGCAGGCCCGTCAACCCGGCCGTGATCCATCATTGGACGACCGCCACGCGCTCGGTGCCCGACTGGGTCGCAGGCGCTCTCGTGGCAGCGCTCGAAGACCGCCGCACGGATTGGCAGCAGCGGGCCCAGACGGCCCGCGAGGTCGCCGACAGGATCCGATCAGGTCACGGCAGCGGGCCACTCCGGAGCTGAGGCCGGACGGCCACGCTCGCCCTATCTATCCCGCATCAGGCGCACCGCCCGCGATGCGCCCCGTTCCTTATGCCGCCTCGGGCAGCCGCGTCAGGAGCTTGTCCAGTGTGACCGGGTAGTCGCGCACGCGAATACCCGTCGCGTTGTAGACGGCATTGGCGATCGCGGCCCCGACCCCGCACAGCCCGAGTTCGCCGACGCCCTTCGCCTTCATGGGCGAGGACATCGGGTCCGTCTCGTCCATGAAGATCACCTCCTGGTGCGGGATGTCGGCATGGACCGGCACCTCGTAGCCGGCGAGGTCGTGATTGACGAAGAAGCCCCGCCGCGTATCGACCGCGAGCTCCTCCATCAGGGCCGCGCCGACGCCCATCGTCATGGCGCCGATGACCTGGCTGCGCGCCGATTTCGGGTTGATGATCCGGCCCGCGGCGCAGACGGCCAGCATGCGCCGCACGCGGACCTCGGCCGTGTACGAGTCGACCGCCACCTCGACGAAATGGCCCGCGAAGGTCGATTGCTGCTGCTTCTTCGACAGGTCGCCGTACTCGATCAGGTCTTCCGCCACGAGCTCGCCCGAACGTGCCGATTCGGCGAGGGGTACGGTGCGGTTGCCGGCCCGGACCTCGCCATCGGCGAAGGCCGCGTCGGCCGAGTTGAAGCCGAGCTTCTGCGCCACCGCCTCGCGCAGCTTCACGCAGGCGGCGTAGACGCCGGCGGTCGAATTGTTGGCGCCCCACTGGCCTCCCGAGCCGGCCCCGGCCGGGAAGTCGGAATCGCCGAGCCGGACCACGACCTTCTCCAGCGGCACGCCCATCATCTCGGCCGCCGTCTGGGCGATGATCGTGTAGCTCCCGGTGCCGATATCGGTCATGTCGGTTTCGACCGTCACAATCCCGCGGCCGTCGAGGCGCACGCGTGCGGCCGACTTCGTCAGCAGGTTGTTGCGGAACCCGGCCGCCATGCCCATGCCGACAAGCCATTTGCCGTCGCGGGCCTGGCCTGGCTGCGGGTTGCGCTTCGCCCACCCGAACTTGTCGGCGCCAAGGCGCAGGCAGCCGACGAGGTTGCGGTGCGAGAAGGCGCGGTCCGGCTTCTCGGGATCGACCTGCGTGTCGTTGCGGATGCGGAACTCGACCGGATCGAGCCCGAGCTTCTCGGCCATCTCGTCCATGGCGATCTCGAGCGCCATCAGGCCCGGCGCCTCGCCCGGCGCCCGCATCGCGTTCCCTTCCGGCAGGTCGAGATGCGCGAGCTTCATGGAGGTGAGGCGGTTCGCCCCGGCATAGAGCAGCTTCGTCTGCTGGGTCGCGGTCTCGGGCTTGCCGTCCGGCAGGTTCCCGGAGGTGCTCTCGTGGGCGATCGCCGTGATGATGCCCTCCGGATTCGCCCCGATCCGGATGCGCTGGATGGTGGCCGGCCGGTGCGTGGTGTTGTTCGGAATGAGCGGGCGGGTCAGCGCCACCTTCACGGGCCGCTGCGCCGCCTTCGCGGCCAGGGCCGCGAGCACCGCGTCGGCGCGGATGAAGAGCTTCCCGCCGAAACCACCGCCGATATAGGGCGAGTCGAGCCGGACATTCTCGGGCTTGATCCCGAGGATCTTGGCCATGCTCTCCTTGCCCCAGGCGATCATCTGGTTGGAGGTCCAGAGCGTGAGCTTGTCGCCGGACCAGGCCGCGACGGTCGCGTGCGGCTCCATCATGGCGTGGGACTCGTCGGCCGTCGTGTAGGTCTCGTCCAGCTTCACGGGCGCAGCCGCGAAGGCACCCTCGAAATCGCCGATCCGATCCTCCGGGCCTCCTCCGCTGCCCTCGCCGCTGTCCCCCGCGACGGGCTTTGCAGCCGGGGCCTCGGCCGCGAGATCGAACTTGCCCACCTCCGGTGCATAATCGACGCGGACCAGGAAGGAGGCCGCGCGCGCCTGCTCGAAGGTCTCGGCCACCACGACGGCGATCGCCTGGTGGTAATGCTGCACCTTGTCGCCGCCGAAGAGATAGGCCGCGTTCATCCGGCCGCGTTCCAGGCGGGGCGTATCGAGCGTGGTGACGATGGTGACGACGCCCGGCGCCCGCCGCGCGTCATCGACGTGGATCGCCTTGATGCGTCCCTTCGGAATGGTCGCACCGAGGACGAAGCCATAGGCCTGGTTCGGCGCCACGTCGTGCCGCTCGAAAGCATAGGGGGCGGTGCCGGTCGTCTTGTACTTGCCGTCGATCCGGTCCGTCGGCTTGCCGACGACCTTCATCTGGTCGATCGGATTGGTCGTGGCTGGCGTGTCGAACTTCATGGCTCAGGACCTCGCTTCAGCCAGGACGGCACTCAGCGTCCGCTCGGCGAGCGGGAGCTTGAAGGCGTTCTCGTGGGTGGGCTTGGCGCCATCCAGCAGCGCGGAGGCGGTGGCCTTGGCGCCCCGCGGCAGCTCGGCTTCGGCCGCCTCGACCCGCCAGGGCTTATGGGCCACGCCGCCGAGCGCGACGCGCCCGCTGCCGTCCCGCTGGACGACCGCCGCCACGGAGACGAGCGCGAAGGCGTAGGAGGCCCGGTCGCGCACCTTGCGGTAGATCTGCTTGCCGCCGAGCGGCTTCGGCAGCGTCACGGCCGTGATCAGCTCGCCCTGCTCCAGCGCCGTCTCGATATGCGGCGTGTCGCCGGGGAGCTTGTGGAACTCGGCAATGGGGATGGAGCGCGTCGCGCCGTCCGCCTTCACGGTTTCGACCGTGGCATCCAGCGCGCGCATCGCCACCGCCATGTCGGACGGGTTCGTGGCGATGCAGGCCTCGCTGGCCCCGATCACCGCGAGCTGGCGGCTAACGCCGCCGATCGCCGAGCAGCCCGAGCCCGGCTCGCGCTTATTGCAGGGCTGTGCGGTGTCGTAGAAATACGGGCAGCGGGTGCGCTGCAGGAGGTTGCCGGCCGTCGTCGCCTTGTTGCGCAGCTGCCCGGAGGCGCCGGCCAGCAACGCGCGGGACAGCACGCCGTAATCGCGCCGCACGCGTTCGTCCGCCGCGAGGTCGGTGTTGCGCACCAGCGCTCCGATGCGCAGGCCGCCCTCCGGCGTCGGCTCGATCGTGTCGAGCTTGAGCCCGTTCACGTCGACGAGATGCTCGGGCGTCTCGATCTGCAGCTTCATCAGGTCGAGCAGGTTGGTGCCGCCTGCGATGAACTTCGCGCCGGGCGTCCTGGCGACGGCCGCGGCGGCCTCGGCCGGGCTCTTCGCGCGCTCGTAGGTGAAGGCCCTCATCCCTGCCTCCTCGACGGCTGGCCGGCGACTTCGGTCATCGCCTCGACGATGTTGGAATAGGCGCCGCAGCGGCAGATGTTGCCGCTCATGCGCTCGCGGATCTCGGCCTCGCTCAGCTCGACCGGCGCCGTGATGTCGGCTGTCGCATGGCTCGGGATGCCGGCCTTGATCTCGTCCAGCACGGCGAGGCCGGAGACGATCTGGCCAGGCGTGCAATAGCCGCACTGGTAGCCGTCATGCCTGACGAAGGCGGCCTGCATGGGATGCAGGTTCTCGGGCGTGCCGAGGCCTTCGATGGTGGTGACCTCGCTGCCTTCATGCATCAGGGCGAGCGTGAGGCAGGAATTGATCCGGACACCGTCCACGATCACCGTGCAGGCGCCGCATTGGCCGTGGTCGCAGCCCTTCTTCGAGCCGGTGAGCTGCAGATTCTCCCGCAGCAGGTCGAGCAGGGTCGTGCGGGTATCGACATCGAGCGACCGGGCCTGCCCGTTCACCTTCACCGAGACGCGGCTCATCACGGGCGTGCCGACCGGCGCGGGCTGCGCCCGTGCGCCGAGCGGTGCGCTCGCCATCGCGGCGCAGGCACCGGCGCCGACCATCAGGCCGCGCCTGTCAACGTTGAGATCGCCGGGACCCGGCATCGCGGCCTCCATCTGCTCGACTGGGAACGGCCGAAGCGAGTACGACCGCGGTCGCGCCTCGTTCATTGTTCCGCAGCGAACATTTCCCGGGCGACCAGCCTGTAACGATTAAAAACTCGAGCCGGTTCGGCTGCCTGGAAAATTGGCAGGTCCCGGAACCTACCGGCCGATGCCTCTGAAATCACTGACGAAACGAGAAGCGTCCGCCCGGATCAGGCGTCGGGGCGGAGCGCCTGCGACAATATCCCCCCGGCCCGATCCAGGGGGCCGGCGGCAGGTTCAGGCCGCAGTTTCGTTAGCGATCGTCTCCCGAAGCTGCCGCTTCAGGACCTTCCCGTTGGCGTTCCGCGGGAGCGGTTCCTGCGCAAACGTGACCGTCTCGGGAACCTTGTAATCCGCGAGGTTGCGGCGGCAGAGCTCCTGCAGGTCGCCAGCCGCGACCTCCGCGCGGCGATACACGAAGGCGTGGACGCGCTCGCCCAGGACGGGACAGGGAACGCCCACAACGGCGCATTCCACCACGGCCTCGTGGCTCGCCAGCACGGTCTCGACCTCGGCCGTGAACACCTTGTAGCCGCCGCGATTGATCATGTCCTTCTTGCGGTCGAACACCCGCACGAAGCCGTCCCGGTCGATCGAGCCGACATCGCCCGAATGCCAGAAGCCGCCCGTGAAGCCCGATCTCGTCGCCTCCGGGTTCCGCCAATAGCCCGACACCACGGCCGGGCCGTGGATCCAGATCTCGCCCGTCTCGCCCGGCGGCACCTCGCGCCCGTCGTCGTCCACCGCGATCACGGTCGCGCCGGGCACCGGAAGGCCGACGCTGTCGCGGTGGCTGGCCGTGAAGCGCGACGGCATGAGGGTCGCGGGCGAGGAGGTCTCCGTGGCGCCGTAGGCGTTCATCAGCCCGAGGCCGGGCAGCGCCTCGGCCAGCCGCTCGATGGTGGGTACCGGCATCGGCGCGCCGCCATAGCCGCCGACCCGCCAGGCCGAGAGGTCGTGCCGGGCGAAATCGGGCTGCAGCAGGCACAGATTGTACATGGCCGGCACCATGACCGTGTGCGTCACCCGCTCGCGGGACGCCATGGCCAGGAAGTCGGCCGCCTTGAAGCCCGGGATGACCACGAGCGTGCCGCCGCAGCGCGCCATGGCGAGCGCATTCGCGACGAGGCCCGTCACATGGCTCAGCGGCACCGCCGCGATAGACCGGTCCGCGGGGCCGAGCTCCATGCAATGCACATAGACGCTGGCCGAGTGGACGAGGCCGAGCCCGGTCAGCATCGCGCCCTTGGGGCGGCCGGTCGTGCCCGACGTGTAGAGGATGATTGCGGTGTCGTCCTCCTGCACCTCGGCCGGTTCCGGGGCGGCTTCGTGGGCCTCCAGGGCGGCCCAGCCGTTCCCGTCCGCGGTCGACCTGCCGACCGCGACGACGTGCAGGAGGTCGGGAACGCTCTCCGGAGCCGGCACGAGCGCGAGGAGGTCGCTCTCGCAGAGAAGAACCCGGGCGCCGCTGTCGTTCAGCGCATGGGCGATCTCCGGCGTCTGCTGGCGGATGCCGAGCGGAACCGCGACGGCGCCGAGACGGGCGAGCGCGAACAGCGCCAGGACGAACTCGGCCCGGTTGCCGAGCAGCAGCGCCACCCTGTCGCCCGGACCGACGCCGCGCGCCGCGAGCCCTCCGGCGGCCCGGCCGCTGCGCTCCAGGATCTCGGCCCAGGTGAGGCGGAGCTCGCCGACGACGAGCCCCTCCCCTGCTCCGTTCAGGGCGACGGCGTGCTGGAGGAGGCCGAAGAGCGAGCGCGGCCGATCCGGAAAGCAGGCGACGACGCGATCGCCCCAATGCGCCTCCCGGCGCAGCGGCGGGACCGTCCCGCCAGACCAGTCATGCACTGCCATAGGAAGGCGCTCCGTTCGCGCCGCGATCTATCACATAGGCCGCATCGAACAGCGTGCGGGCGTGATTGACGTCCGATTGCGAGATGACGACCGTGAGGTCGGTCCCGCGCAGCCCGAAGATCAGTTCGGACAGGCGCTGCGACAGCGCGGGCGCGACGCCTTCGAACGGCTCGTCGAGCAGCAAGAGCCGTGTTCCCACGGCCAGCGCACGGCCGAGCGCCACCAGCTTCTGCTGCCCGCCGGAGAGAAGCAGCGCCTTCCTGTCCCGCATCTCGGCGAGCTCGGGCATGAGCCGGTAGACCAGCGCGAGGCGCTCGTCCCGCCGCAGCGTCTTCGACACCCAGACGGGAAGGAGGATGTTCTCCTCCACGGTCAGCTCCGGCACGAGCTGCCGGTCCTCGGGCATGTAGCCGATCCCGAGCGGCGCGCGCGCATGCGCCGGGAGCGCGGCGAGGTCCCGCCCATCGACGCTGATCCGGCCCCGCTCCGGCCGCAGATGCCCCATCACGGTCCGCATCAGCGTGGTCTTGCCGGCTCCGTTGCGGCCGATGAGGCCGACCATGCGGCCGGGCTCGACGCTGAGCGAGAAGCCGCGCAGGGCCTGCATCGACTGGATCGTGACGTGGACGTCCTCGATGGCGAGAAAGGTCTGGCTCATGCGGCGGGCTCGCCCGTCACGTAGCGGCGGACCTCGGGGTCGCGCAGCACCTCGGCTGGGGCGCCGTCCGCGATCACGCGCCCGGCATAGAAGGCGACGACCCGCTCCGAATAGGCGCGCACGATGTCCATGTCGTGCTCCACGAACAGGATGGTCGGCGAACCCTCGCCCGCGATCGCGAGGGCGATCCTGTCCATGGCGGGAAATTTCTCCTCCGCGCTGACGCCGGAGGTCGGCTCGTCGAGCAGCAGCAGCCGAGGGCGGCGGGCGAGCGCCATGGCAATGTCGAGGAGCTTGCGAACCCCGCCGGGCAGCTCCGCGACGGGCCGCTCGGCATAGCCGGCGAGGCCGAAGCGGCCGAGGAGGTCGCGCGCCTTGTCCTCGCGCGCCTCCTCCCCGGGCCGGCGCCAGAAGGACAGCGCCCCGTCTTCCGCCGACGCGCAGGCGACCAGCATGTTCTCCCGGGCGGTGAGTTCGACGCAGAGCTGCGGGATCTGGAAGGAACGGCAGATGCCGCGCCGTGCGACCTCGCGCGGGGAGAGCCCGGCGACGCTCTCGCCTCCCAGCAGGATCTCGCCGGCATCCGGCCGGAGATAGCCCGTGACCATGTTCACGAAGGTCGTCTTGCCGGCGCCGTTCGCGCCGATGAGGCTCACCCGCTGGCCGGCCGGCACCTCGAGGTCGATGGCGGATGCCGCGACGACAGCGCCGAAGCGCTTGTCGAGCCCGCGGGCGGACAGGACGGGAGTCATTCGGCCGGGCTCCGCCTGGCGGCGATCGGATCGGCCGGTTCGGACGAGCGCTCCTTCCTGCGGCGCGTCCAGAGCGAGCCGATGCCGTTCGGCAGGAACAGGATGACCGCGAGCAGGAAGATGCCGAGCGCCATCTGCCAGGTATTGGGGAAGTAGAGATTGGAGAAGGACCGCACGAGCTCCAGCAGCAGCGACGCCACATAGATCGCCGGCACGCTGGACGGCCCGGCCAGGATCGCCACGAAGACGAACTCGCCCGATTGCGTCCAGTAGGCGAAGGTCGGCTCGATATGGCCGAGCGCGATCACGGTCAGCGCGCCGCCGATGCCGCCGAGCACGCCGGCAAGCGTGAAGTTCGTCGCCATCACGGCGCGTGCATTCGTGCCGAGATACTCGACCCGGAGCCCGTTCGCCTGGATGGCCTGGGTGACGAGGCCGCGTACGGAGCCGATCAGCACCGCCACGAGGCATGACGCGATCCCGGTCACGGCGAGCGTGAAGGCGTAGAGCACGTATTCCCCCCGCGCTCCGTCCATGCGCATGCCAAGCACCGAGGGACGGGACATGTTGAACCCGTCCGAGCCGCCGAGCGCCGTCCACTTCACCAGGATGCCGTAGAGCACCATGGACAGAGCGAGCGTGAGCATGCCGAAGAAGATCCCGCTGTAGCGGGCGAGCAGCGGCGCCACGGCGGCGGCCACGAGGCCCGCGCTCGCTCCGCCGAGCAGCGTCAGGATCAGCGCATCGCCGATCCCGAGGCGCGTCGCGGCGAGCGCTGCCGCATAGCCGCCAATGGCAAAGGGCAGCCCCTGCCCGAAGGACACGACGCCGCCTCGCATCAGCAGCAGGATCCCGAGCGACACGAGGCCATGCGAGGCCGTGATCGTGCCCAGGAACAGCAGCCAGTTCGGCAGCACCAGCCCCAGCAGGATCAGGCCCAGGGTCCCGCCCGCGCCGCCGAGGATCAGGAGGTCGCGCCGCATCAGATCTTCCGCGCGACTGCGCGCTGGAACAGGCCCTCGGGCCTCCAGACCAGGACGGCCGCCATCACGAGGTAGATGGAGAACAGCTCAGCCTCGGGGAGAAGATGGACGGAGGTGGCGCGCGCCAGGCCGACCACGAGCGCCCCGATGGCCGCGCCCTCGATCGAGCCGAGTCCGCCGATGATGATGACCGCGAAGCTGGCGATGATCACGCCGACGGAGATGCCCGGCTGGACGGAGATGAGCGGCGCCGTGAAGGCTCCGCCGAGCGCGGCCAGGAACACGCCGATCGTGAAGGCGACCCAATGGACGCGGCCGATATTCACACCCATCCCGGCGCTCATCTCGGGATTATGGATGACGGCCAGCACGATCTTGCCCGACACCGTGCGGTTCAGGCCGAACCAGACCGCGACGCCGCAGATCGCCGCAAGCCCGATCAGGGCGATATCGTAGCCGACATAGAAGAGCGGCCCGATGGCGATGTTGCCGAAGAGCCCGTAGGGCTCCGTGACGTAGTAGGGGTTCGCGCCCCAGACCAGCTTCGTCGCATCCTCCAGGATGAGGAACAGCGCGTAGGTCACGAGGAGCAGCACGACCTCGTCGCGGCCGTAGAACAGCCGCAGGAGACCGCGTTCGAGCAGCGGCGCCAGCACGATGGCGACGAGGACGGCCGCCAGGAGAAGCGCCAGCAGCGACCAGGCGCCTCCGAAGCCCCAGGCGGCCGCCCAGCCCACGGCGCTCGCCGCCACATAGGCGCCGATGGCGTAGAGGCTGCCATGCGCGATGTTCAGGATCTTCAGTACGCCGAAGATCAGCGTGAGCCCCAGCGCTACGACGAAGAGCCATGAGGCATAGATGAGGCCGTCCATCAGGATGGTCAGGAACAGGCCCACGCGCCGCCTCGTCTACGCCCTCGGAAGTGAGTCGGCGGCAGCTCAGCTGCCACCGTCGCACTTGGCCCCAGGGAAGCCCGCCTTGATCCAGTCCAGGCTCTTCATGTTGGCGGGCGGGTTCACGCATTCGGCCGGGAAGCGCTGGATGTCCTCGATCACGACCATCTTCTGGGCCGGATCCCAGCGCGTCTTGCCGATGGCCATGGTCTGGATCGCCTGGTGGCCGTTGCCGTTCTTCATCTGGATGAGACCCCCGGGCGTCTCCCATTCCAGGTATTCGAGCGCGGCCGAGAGCTCTTCCGGCGACGGCTTCTTGCCGCCATTGGCCGCCATCGCCTTCTCGACGGCGGCCTTCAGGCCGAGGAGGCCCTGCACCATCCGGTAGGAGGCCTGGACCGGGTAGGTCCCGTTCTGGGCCTTCTTGTAGCCCTCGAAGAACCAGTCGTTCAGGGCCGATTTCGGCGACATGAGCCCATAGGAGCCGCGCGCGCCGATGATGGCGCCGTTGGGCATCTTCTCGCCGAGCGGCTGCAGGACATGGTCCGCGGCGCTGAAGACGGGAGTCGCCTTCTGGTAGAGGCCGCGCGGCGCCGATTGCAGGATGAAGGCCTGAAGATCGCCGCCCCACAGGGACGAGTAGATCATGTCGGCGTTGGTGCGGGCGAGCGCCGAGACCTCCGTCCCGTACTGGCCCGCGCCGAATTTCGGCAGCAGGTCGGAGACGGGCTTCGCGTTCGGATAGAGCTGCGCCATGGCGGCGACGAAGTCCGACCGGGAATCGTGACCCCAGGCATAGTCCTGGTTGATCATGGCGAAGGAATCCGCCTTCACGTTCCGCGACTTCAGGTAACGGGTCAGCGCGACGTTATCCTGCGTCGCGTGGGCGGCCGTGCGGAAGACGTATTTGTAGGACGCATCCTCGAAGATGCGGGGCGTACCGCAATCGAAGAGGATGAGGAATTTCTTGAGTTCTTCTGCAACCGGCGCGACGGCGAGGCAGTCGCCCGATCCGATATAGCCGAGGACGGCGTCCACGTTCTCGCGCTGGTAGAGGTTGCGCAGTTCCTGGACCTGCTTGGTCGCGCCGCCGTTCTCGTCGATGATGACGGGCTCGATCTTCAACCCGCCGAAGCCCACCTTGTCGTAGGGCGCGGGCGCGGTGCCCTTGTTGAGCTGGTCGATCAGAAAGTCCGCCCCCTGCTTCGCCGGGATGCCGAAGCTCTCCGCGGCCTGGCCGGACAGGAAGGTGACGATCCCGAGCTTGAACGTCTCCTGTGCGTTGGCCGCGCCGCCGGACCACAGGCCCGCCGTGATGGCCGTTGCCGCGAGCGCACAACGCCACCGTCCCTGCCTCGTCGAAACGCGGGTCATTCCGTATCCTCCCTGGATCGTTCAGAGACGCGTCTGCGCGCGGCTTTGGAGCAGTCTGTCCGTAGTCGCGCTACCGCGTCAACGAGAAAGCCGCCTCGGCCGGGGCTCTCCGGCGGAGGCTTCGCGCGGGACGAGGCGGGCGTTCCGCCACTCGGAACCGAGCCGTTCCCGAACGGCCCGCCGACGCTATCCCGCAAGATCAATAAGGGCCCGGGGGTATCCCGGATTCCGGTCCGGCAGGTGACCTCTGCCGCTCCCCAGCAGATAGGCTTCGGGGGTGGCTTCGAGGCAGCTTTGGACGAAGCCGCGCTTCGTCCCCGGCAGCAGCGCGAGCGCCCACAGGTCGTAGTGCTGCCCGTGGCCGATCCTGATTTCGGAGAACCCACTGGCGGCCAGGAGGCGCATCAGACGTTCGGCCGTGAAGCCGGTGCGATGGGCCATGGAGAACCTGCCTCCGGCAATCGACGCGGAATGGCCGAACAGCATGTCGAGAGGCGTGATCGGACCTGCCGGCGACATGTACGCCGTCTTCCGGAGACCACCCCGTCCGATCAGCTCGGCGATGGCGGCGAGATCGGGGCAGGTTACGAGTGCGAAGCCTTCGGGCCGCAGCACGCGCGCCATGTCACGCAGAACGTGCGGGACCTCATGCGCGTAGAGATGCTCGATCGCATGCGACGACCAGACCGCATCGAAGCTCGAGCCAGCGGCCCGGGAGAGCACGTCCAGGCTGGCCGGAAAGCCCGCGTCCGGCCCGGCGTGAACATCCACTCGGATCTCCCGCCACGCGGGACCGCGGAACGCCTTGTGAAGCTCGATATCCGCACGCGGACCGCAGCCGACATTGAGCACCCGCGCTTCACGACGGAGTACAGGCGCTCCTTTTCGGAGCGGCGCCCTCGTGCCGCCATTTCTCCTGGCCCGCGGCAATCGTTCGAGATTTCGGGCGACCTCTGTAGCGGGACGGTATTCGGGCGCCCGGGCGGGCTCTGCGCGCATCAAGTCGTCGAGAGCCATTACGCCACCCCCGAGCTACGGCCTGGGAGCCGGGACCTAGCGCGGATCAGCGGCTCTCAAGTCTGTTACTGATCTTCAGTAAATCCAGCGAATTGAGGCGGTGCATCCCCAATTTGAAGCATACGGGCCAAGTTGCATAAATTCGATGGAATGAGCTCAAGAATTAAGCCGACCAGCACGAGCGTTATACAACCTTGAATATGCAACTGACTATCTTGGCAACCATAGATGATGGATCCGCGCCCGGTTCGGGCGGACGGTCATCCGCTCTCTCCTTCACAAACACCTACACCCGCGCTTGCGCATCCGGTGCGGCGGAAACCGGGGCCGAGGTGGCAACGCCGCGCTCCTGATCGGCCTCGAAGATCCGGGTCAGTTCGGTGGCGGCATCGCGGGAGTTCTGAATGACCTGCTGCTCGTCGTCATAGAAGGGATGGGTCGCGATCAATGCCGCCTCGTCGTGCTGGCGGAAGATGTCGACCGCCCGGCGAGCCTCGGCGGGATTTTCTCCGAGCGCGACCAGGATTTCCTCGGTGAGACGCAGGCTCGAATGGAAGGTCTCGCGTACGAAGGTCTCCACGCCGCGATCGATCAGCAGATGCGCGTGGCGGCGATTGCGCGCCCGGCTGATGATCTCGAGATTGGGGAAGTTGCGCCGTGCGACATCGACAAGCTCGAGGTTCTCCTCGATCTCCGGGATGCAGTTCACCAGAAGTCGCGCCTGTTCGGCACCGGCGGCTCTCAGCACGTCCGGCCGGGTGGGATCACCGAAATAGACCTTGCTGCCGAAGCGGCGGAGCACCTCGATCTGCTCGGAATTCTTCTCGAGGGCCACGAAATTGATGCCGCGCATCCGCAGCACGCGGCCGACGATCTGGCCCATGCGGCCGAAGCCGCAGATGATCACGGGCACGTGCTCGTCCGTCACGACGTCGTAGACCGGGGCCGGAGGCAGCGTCAGCCGTGGCAGGACCAGTTTCTCTGAGAGGGCGAAAAGGAGCGGCGTCGCGGCCATCGACAGCGCCGCCACGAGGTTGGCCTCGTCCGCGAGCGTGCCCGACAGCACCCCTGCGCCCGCCGCCGCGCCGACCAGCACGAAGCTGAACTCGCTTCCCTGCGAGAGGGCCAGCGCGAACCGCACGGAGGTGGCCGTCTGCTGCCCCGACATGCGCCCGATCAGGAAGCAGAGCGCAGCCTTGACGAAGATCAGCCCGACCAGGGCCAGCGCGATCCGTCCCGGTTCGGCGAGCGCGAGGCCGAGATTGGCCGACATCCCGACGGAGATGAAGAAGAACCCGAGCAGCAGGCCCTCGAACGGCTTGATGTCCGCCTCGAGCTCGTGCCGGTATTCGGAATCCGAAAGCAGCACGCCGGCCAGGAAGGCCCCGAGCGAGGTCGACAGGCCGACGGCATGCGCGATCGCTCCGGCGCCGACCACGGTCAGGAGGGAGGCCGCGGTGAAAACCTCGGGCGTCCTCGCGCCTCCGATAACCCTGAACAGCATCGGGACCAGAAAACTTCCGCCGACCAGGATGACGACGATGCCTCCGATCCCCTTCGCCATCGAAAGCCAGGGCAGATGTTCGGGCAGGCCCTGCCCGGCGAGGAGCGGCACGAGCGCAAGAACCGGGATGAAGGCGAGATCCTGAAACAGGAGGACGGCGAAACTGTCCCGCCCGGAGGTCAGGCCGAGGATCTCCCGCTCGGCCAGCATCGGCAGGACGATCGCCGTGGAGGACAGCGCAAGGCCGGCTCCGAGGAGGATCGTACTGGCCCAAGGGATCCCGAGCAGCATGAGGGGGGCCGCGATGGCCGCTGCGGTGAGCACGACCTGCGCCGTCCCCAGCCCGAAGACCGAGCGCCGCATCACCCACAGGCGTCGCGGCTTCAGCTCGAGGCCGATCAGGAAGAGCAGCATGATGATGCCCAGCTCGGAGACGCTCCGGATCGTCTCGACATCCGTCACCAGCCTGAGACCAGCCGGGCCGATCAGGGCGCCGGCCGCCAGATAGCCAAGGATCGAGCCAAATCCCGCGCGCCGCGTGAGCGGCACGAGCAGCACCGCACCTGCAAGAAGAAAGACCAGAGTCTCGAGCATCTACGTTCCTCGCTCGGCATTCCGCCCAGGTACGGCGCGCGTTCTCGTACTTGCTTTGAGGCTGGCGCGGGCGGCAGGCTCTATGCAAGGCTGGCATGCACCTTCGGAGAAGGGTCATGCGATCGAAGCTCGGTTCGGCCCTGGCACTTGCCCTTATCGCTTCGGCGGCGCTGCTTCTTTCGCCCGGGCACGTTCGGGCCTCCGAGGAGGGCTGCCCAGGGCTCATCGCCCGCCGCTCCCTCCCGATCATTCCCGCCGCCCTGGCCAGCAACGAGGTCGGCCTGACCTATGTCGGGCATGCGACCTTCCTGATCGAGACCGCCGGCGGGGTGAAGATCGCGACCGACTACAACGACTATGTGCGTCCGAGCGTCACCCCGGACATCGTGACGATGAACCGGGCGCATTCGACCCACTACTCCGCCCACCCGGATCCCGGCATCAGGACGATCCTGCGCGGCTGGAACCCGAGCGGCGGCCGGGCACCGGCCTATGACGAACGCTTCGCGGATGTCCGGATCCGGAACGTCGTGACCAACATCCGGCAATGGGGCGCCGAATCCACCATCATGGAAGGCAACTCGATCTTCGTCTTCGAGGCTGCCGATCTCTGCATCGCCCATCTCGGGCACCTGCATCACACGCTGACGCCGGAGCACCTGAAGCAGCTCGGGCGGATCGATGTCGCCCTGGTCCCCGTTGACGGATCCTACACGCTCGACATCGAAGGCATGATGGACGTGCTATCCGCGCTGAGCCCCAGGCTGATCATCCCGATGCACTTCTTCGGGCAGAGCACGCTGAACCGGTTCCTGGACCGGGCACGGGCGAAGGCCTGGGACACCGCCCGGCTGGACGGCGCTTCGATGACCCTCTCGCGCGAGACGCTGCCGGGGACGCCGAAGGTCGTCGTCCTTCAGGGCTACTGACAATTCTCTTTGGATCGATCCTTGGCCGACAATTCCACGACCGACGAGGCGGCCGCCGCCCGCCACCTTCTCTCCTCCGCGGCCGTGCGGGACCGTGCCGAGACGATGCTGCGCCTCGGCCTCGCGGGCGAGCTCGATCATTTCGCCGTGGACCTCGACCAGCTTTCCGCCTGCGCCGACGAGGTCGTCCAGACCATCAGGGCCGAATATCCCACGCTCGAAATCCCGCTGCATGCGCGCTGGCGCCATTTCGCGGCCGGCGGCCTCGACCGCTGGGGCACGCTCGCAGAGGCCGTGCGCTGGACCGACGCACGCGAACGCGGGCGTGCCGCCTTCGACCTCGCCATCGTGAGCGTGCTGCTCGATGCGGGCGCGGGCGCGGCGTGGCGCTACGAGGAGGGCCGCACCGGCGAGACCTACGGACGTTCCGAGGGGCTGGCGGTCGCGAGCTTCGACATGTTCATCGGCGGAGCCTTTTCGGCTCGGCCGGACCAGCCCTACCGGGCGGATGCCTCGACCCTGGCGACGCTGTCCGTCACCGAACTCGCCCGCGGCATGCAGGTCTCGGCCCAGAACCCGCTCGTCGGGCTCGAGGGTCGGGCGTCGCTCCTCAACCGCCTGGGTGAAACCGTCGAGGACAATCCCGAAATCTTCGGCATCGCCGACGACCCGCGACCGGGCGGGCTGTTCGACCATCTCGTCGGGCAGGCATCCGAGAACCGCCTTGCCGCGCCGGCCATCCTGCAGGCGGTGCTGCTGCATCTCGGCCCGGTCTGGCCCGGGCGGATTTCGCTGGGCGGCGTCGATCTCGGCGACACCTGGCGCCACCCGAAGATCCGGACGGATGACGCGACCAGCGGGCTCGTGCCGTTCCACAAGCTCTCGCAATGGCTTGCCTATTCCCTCATCGAGCCGCTCGAGGAGGCGGGCATCGAGGTCGTGGATCTCGACGGGCTGACGGGGCTGCCCGAGTACCGCAATGGCGGCCTCTTCATCGACACAGGCGTCCTCGCCTTCCGCGATCCGGCTGAGGCCGAGCGCCCGCACGAGGTCGGCTCGCCCCTCGTCGTCGAGTGGCGGGCGCTGACCGTCGCCCTGCTCGACCGGGTCACCGACGAGGTCAGGCGAAAGCTGAAGCTCTCCGCCGAGGATTTCCCGCTCGCCAAGGTTCTGGAGGGCGGCACCTGGGCGACCGGCAGGCGGCTCGCCCGCGAGAAGCGGCCCGGCGGGGAGCCGCCCATCCAAGTGATCAGCGACGGGACGGTGTTCTGACCCACCGGCGCTTGCCCGAGCACCGCTCCTCGGGTCAGATGGGCCGGTCAAAATGAGGCCCCGGATGCAAGGTGTAACCGTCGTCGATCACCCGCTGGTTCAGCACAAGCTGACCCTGATGCGGGACAAGACGCGCTCGACGAAGGGTTTTCGGCAGCTCCTGAACGAGATCGGGATGCTGCTGCTCTACGAGGTCACGCGCGATCTTCCCCTCGAGATGGTGGAGATCGAGACGCCGATCACCCGCATGCAGGCGCCGCAACTGGCCGGCAAGAAGCTCGTCCTCGCCCCGATCCTGCGCGCCGGAGTGGGCTTCCTGGACGGCATGCTGGACCTCGTGCCGTCCGCGCGCGTCGCCCATATCGGGCTCTATCGCGATCCCGAGACGCTCTCGGCCGTGGAGTACTATTTCAAGGCGCCATCCGATCTCGCCGACAGGCAGGTCCTGGTGCTGGACCCCATGCTGGCCACCGCGAACTCCGCCATTGCGGCCGTGGATCGGCTGAAGGAGCGCGGCGCGAAGGAGCTGCGCATCGTGTGCCTTCTCGCGGCCCCCGAGGGGATTGCGAACTTCAAGGCGATGCATCCCGACGTTCCGATCTGGACGGCGGCGATCGACGAGAGGCTGAACGAGCACGGCTATATCGTTCCCGGCCTCGGCGATGCCGGCGACCGCATGTTCGGGACCCGGTAGCCCGGCGCGCCCCGATGCGCTTCGTCGCGGTCGACTGGGGCACGAGCCGCATCCGGGCGCTTCTGGTCGACGGCGCAGCCATCCTCGCTCGCTCCGAATCCGATGAAGGCGTGTCCCGCCTGAAGCCTGGGGAGCACGCCGGGGTCTTCGCGCGCCATTGCGGCGCATGGCTCGCGGCGGAGCCGGACCTGCCCGTCGTGCTCGTCGGCATGGCCGGCAGCCGCGAAGGCTGGGCGCTGGCACCCTACGCCGAATGCCCCGCCGGCGTGGACGAGATCGCTGCCGCGCTGACGAGCATCGAGATCGGGAACGATCGCAGAGGCGTGATCGTGCCGGGCGTCCGCGTGCTGGAGGGCGGCCGGGCGGACGTGCTGCGGGGCGAGGAGACCCACCTGCTCGGCTCGGGCGTCACGGACGGCCTCGTCTGCCTGCCGGGCACGCATTGCAAATGGGCCCTGCTGCGAGGAGGCAGGATCGCGAGTTTCGCGACCTTCCTGACGGGCGAGCTCTATGCGCTCCTGCGCGAGCATTCGATGGTGGGCCGTCCCGCGACGGAGCCTGCCGATCCCGCCGGCTTTTCGGAAGGGCTCGCCGCCTCGCCGCTCGGAGGGCGAGCGGCCGGGGGCGGCCTGCTGAACAGGCTTTTCGCCGCGCGGGCCGCGACCCTGACCGGCCGGCTGGGCCGCGAACGGCTCGGGACCTACCTGTCCGGCCTGCTGACCGGCGAGGAGATCGCCGGCGCCTTCGGCCTGTTCGGCCGCCCCGGGCAGGTCACGATCGTCGCCGACCCGCCACGGGCCGAGCTCTACCGCATGGCGCTGCAGGCGGAGGGGATCGAGGTCGCCGTGAAGGGGCAGGAAGAGACGCTGCTGGCGGGTCTCGGCGCCCTCCTGTCGCGGCAACCCCTCCGGGAGAGGCTGACGTGACGGAGCCGGACCCGTTCCGCTTGCAGCGCTTCGTCGCGGCGCAGGACGGCGTCTGGGAACGGGCTCTCGGCGAGCTGCGAGACGGACAGAAGCGCAGCCACTGGATGTGGTTCGTCTTTCCCCAACTCGCCGGTCTCGGCATCTCGCCGACGGCTCAGTTCTACGGGATATCGGGCCTGGACGAGGCGGAGGCCTATCTTGCCCACCCGCTCCTCGGCCAGCGGCTCCTAGCCTGCACGGGGGCGGTTCTCGACCTCCAGGGCCGAACGCTCCACGCCATTTTCGGCAAGCCGGACGACCTCAAGTTCCGCTCCTCGATGACGCTGTTCGACAGGGCAGGCCACAGCCAGGCGGCCGTGTTTCGGACGGCGCTCGACCGCTATTGCGGCGGCGAGGCGGACCCGCGCACGCTCGCTCTGTTGGGCGGTTGAGTGCGGCTCGCGCGCGTTGACAATTCGGCGCGAATGGCCGAGCCTCGCACCATGATCGCGCTTGCGCTCCTTCTCCGCCCGCTTCAGCGGGCCGGTCAGCTCATCGCGGGCTTTTAGCCCCGAATTCGGCGCGTGGTCGCAGCCCGAGTTCGGGGCGACCGTCACAACACAATTTGATTTCCCCCAGCCGCCCTCCAGGCGGAGCGGACGAGTTTGCGCGCAGGCAACCAAGGCACCCGTCGCGACAGGAAGATCGGGGCGGGGGAGGACCTTCAGGAGACGGACATGACCAATCAAGGCCAGGCGACGGCGCGCCGCTCGACACGCCAACCCCGGATTACGCTCACGGCCGAGGACCATGAGGCGCTGTCGCGGATGGTACGTTCGGCCGAACACACGATGCCGGAAGTGGCAGAGTTCCTCCAGCGGGAGGTCGACCGGGCGCATGTGCTGACCAAGGGTCGGCGCGCGCACGGCCATGTGGCCATGGGCTCGCGCCTCACCTACCGGGACGAAACCACGGGCCGGGAACACAAGGTCACGCTGGTGTACCCGCCGGAAGCCGATATCGCGCAGGGCAAGATCTCGGTCCTGACGCCCGTCGGCGCGGCCCTGATCGGCCTCAAGGCCGGGGACGGCATCGACTGGAGGACCCGCTCCGGAGAGATGCGCCACCTGACGGTGATCGAGGTCGAGGACAAGGCCCCGGACGCCTCCCCGCTCGCCAAGGAAGCGGTTTCGGCCTGAGACGGGGCGGCTGCGCCGCCCCGGCCGAGCCCGACTCGAGCCTTGAGGGCCCTCGCCCGCGCGGACGCGGGAGCGCGGGACCTGCACCGAGCATGAGGATGCCGGGCGGGTCGCCGCGCCCGGCGCTGTCGGAACCCTCGATCAGCCCGCGGCCGCAGCCGTGGGAGCTCCGATCTTGTCCTGCGTCTTCGTGTCGAAGTCCGAGGCGTCGTGGCGCTCGTGGAGCTGCTCGGAGGGCTCGCCCGTGATGCGGTTCACCATGCGGCCGCGCTTCACGGCGGGCCGCTGGAAGATCTCCTCCGCCCAGCGCTGCACGTTCTTGTAGTCCTGCACCTGCAGGAACTCGCCCGCGCCGTACTGCCAGCCCTTCGCCAGCCCGCCATACCAGGGCCAGATCGCCATGTCGGCGATCGTGTACTCGTCGCCCGCGACGAACCTCGTCTCCGCGAGGCGGCGATCGAGCACGTCGAGCTGGCGCTTCACCTCCATGGCGTAGCGGTCGATCGCGTACTCGATCTTGAAGGGTGCATAGGCGTAGAAGTGCCCGAAGCCGCCGCCGAGGAACGGCGCGCTGCCCATCTGCCAGAACAGCCAGGACAGCGTCTCGGCACGGGCAGCCGCCTCCGTCGGCAGGAAGGCGCCGAACTTCTCGGCGAGATGAACCAGGATGGCGCCGGACTCGAACACCCGGATCGGCTTCTCGCCGCTGCGGTCCAGGAGCGCCGGGATCTTCGAATTGGGGTTCACGTCGACGAAGCCGCTCGAGAATTGGTCCCCATCGCCGATGCGGATGAGCCAGGCATCGTATTCCGCGCCCTTGTGGCCGGCCGCCAGCAGCTCTTCCAGCATGATCGTGACCTTCACGCCGTTCGGCGTGCCGAGCGAGTAGAGCTGGAGCGGGTGCTTGCCGACCGGCAGATCCTTCTCGTGCGTCGGCCCGGCAACCGGCCGGTTGATGTTCGCGAAGCGGCCGCCATTGGCCTTGTTCCAGACCCAGACCTTCGGGGGCGTGTATTCGGGCGAGCTGCTCATTCCGGGATGGCTCCAGCGTTCCGCGCAAAGCGCGCGATCTCTCAAGCCTAGCGGAACGATCCGCGCAATGCCCCGCCCCGGGCGGGCGCGAGCCATGCCGCGCCTGCACGGGGCCTCATGCGACGTAGGTCAGGCGGAATGCCGTCGAGGTCTCGCGGCCGGGTTTGGAAGCAAGCCGGCCCCTTACGCGAGGATCGTCCCATTCATGCAGCGCGATCAGCCGCGAGCAATCGAGCTGCAGGTCGGTGAGAATGCCGCCCGCACCGCTCGCGACCGCGGCGTTGCAATTGGTGAAGAGGAGCGTTCCGAAATCGGGCAGCCAGAGATCGTGCCCCGGCACGACCGGTCGCTCGACGATCCACTCGGCCGTGCGTCCCTCGACATCGAGGCGGAGAGGCGTCGGGCCTGTCTGGTTCGTGATCGGCGACGAATAGATGCCCGAGAACGCCACGCCTTGCGCCATGTTCTTGATGAAGAAGCTCGCCTCCGCGGGCCCGACCGCCTGGACCTGGGCGTAGATCTCGTCGCCAATCGTGATCGGCAGGGTGAGGATCGCGATCTGCAGCGCATCCGGGGCCGGCTTCACCCACCATTGCCACCAGGCCAGCAACCATTCCTCGCTCGGGTTCTCGACATGGGCGGCCTGCACCCCGACCTGCGGCATCGAGATGGAGGCAGGGTCATTCCCGTCGAGCCCGACCCAGCTCGACATCGCGTATTCGGCTCCGGCGCCCGGTGCGCTCGTGCTCGGGACGTGCCAGTTGCCCTGGACGAGTGCGACGGGGCTGCGATCCTTGGGCCGGACATAGCCCCCGGACCAGTTGCGGCTCGATTCGGCGATCGACCGGACATTCGCGAACCGGGCGCCGCGGACGGAGGTCGGCAGCACGGCGAACATATCGGCCAGAACCTCCGGCCTGGGCGGGAAGACGAGCGGCGGCGACATGGCCCGCAGCCAGTTGCGGTATGCCTCCGGGGCCGTGCTCCGGTCCGGGCGGGGTGGGAGCGCGAAGGATGCCAGCTCCGAATCCGGCCGGTCGCGTGGGTCGTAGCCGGGCGGTGGCGAGCTGACGCGCAGATGCTTCTCGAGCCGGTCCGCTACCCTGCGCGGCAGCGGGGAGAGCCTTGCATGCTGGCCGCCGGAAAGAGCCATGTCCCATCCTCCGGATTAAGCCCATTCCGCCTGCGCAGCCTTGAACAGGGTCGCATAGGCCGGCCGCGTCGGCGGGTTCGTCGTCAGGTCCGCGTCGAGAAACTGGGACATCGTATTGGCGAGTTCCTGCCCGCCATGGCTGTCGTCGTTGAAATGGAGCCCAGCGATCTCGCGATTGCGGGCGATGCGCTTGGCGAGCGCCTTGAGATTGTCCCGAACGATGGGCGTCGCGGCAGCAGGCAATATGCTCAGCGTACAGCGCCTGATGAGATGGGCCTGCGCCGCGTGCCCGCTCGGATAAGCAGGGTGGCCCGGCACCTGGACAGGCGGAAAGAGGCTCGGCGCAATGTGCGAGGGGCGCCGGCGAGAGTGCTGCGCCTTGAAATGCATGGACATGAAGGCGCCGACGAGATTGGCGAAATGCATCAGGCGATAGGTCTGCGGGTGCGATCCGGGCGTCGCCCCGAGCAGGCCCATGAAGTAGCTGACGAACTCGTCCTTCTGAGCCACGATCTCATCCGCCGCATCGGCGCGCTCGAACCGGGCTAGCCTTTGTAGCCGGGGGATCTCGTATTGGTGGTCGATCGGCGCCCGGAGCTGGATCGTCTGCCAATTCGACCCGACGAACTCGCCGAGCAGCCGCCAGGCGAACCAGATCGGGCTCCAGTACCGGTCCGCATAGCCCGTGGTGGCAGCGTATGGCGGATCGCGGTTGACCAGCGGATCGTCGACAAAGGGGAAACTGGCACGATCCGCGAAGCACCATCCGCTGCCGGGATCGATGCCGTTGCCGGCATTACCCACGTTCGCCGTATTGGCCGTGTTCGCGGTGTTCGCCGTATTGGCCGTGTTTGCCGTCATCACTTCCCCCCAGGGCTGCTTCGGATGACCGGGGCCGCGGCTGCGGTGGTTCGGCAAGGCCGGCCGCCGCGAGCCGATCGAGCCAGCGTGCGAGCGTGGATCCCGTGAACGGACAGCTCTTCGCATAGCGATCGAGAGAAAAGCCGGGGCTGAGCGCAAGCATTTCCTGCCCCACCCTGCGCGCATCCTGCAGCCGGCCCTGTGCCACGAGGCTGGCGGCGAGCACCCTCAGGTTGAACATCACCGCCGGATTGCGGGCAGCCGTCCGCCGCGCCCATGCGGTCGCGGCCGCGAAATCGTCGTTCAGGTAATAGGCCTGGGCGAGCACGCCCTGGCTCCAGAACGTGTGCACGTCCGACGGCGACAGCCGCACGCCATGCTCCGCCCGCTCCACAGCCCTGCCACAATCGCCCAGGTAGCCGAGCGTCAGGCTGCTCATCGACCAGGCGAGGGCGCAGTTCGGCCCGACCTCGATCGCCCGCTCCAGGATCGCGTTCGCGGCCTCGAAGTCGTGCAGGAGGAAAGACCGGACGTGGCCGCAGATGGCGAGCGCCAGGGCGTCGTTCGGGTCCCGTACGATCGCCTCCTGGGCGATCCGGGCGGCCTCCGCCGAATCCGCGTCCGGATCCCGCGACCAGCCCTCCCCCACGCGGAAGATGTGCCAATAGGCCGTGTAGGTGTAGGCCGGGGCGTAGTTCGGATCGAGCACCATCGCCTGCTGGAGCAGCCCGCGCGCCACGGAATGCGACTCGTAGCTGAGCCGAAAGAGATGCGGCAGCGCCTGAACCACGAGATCGTAGGCCGTCATGCTGTCCGGATGCTTGCGCATCGCACGCCGGACTTCCCATTCGAGCACGTGCGGCGCGATGGTCTTCGCAACGTCCACCGCGATCCGGGCCTGCAGCTCGAAGATGTCCGAGACCGGGCCGTCGTAGCGATCGGCCCGGATGACGCGGCCCTGCTCCGTCTCGCTCAGCTCCGTGCCGATCCGGACCGTGTCTCCCGAATGCTGCACGCTCCCATGCAGGACATAGCGCACCGCGAGGTCCTGCCCGATGCTGCGCGGGTCGATGACCTTGTCGGCGTAGCGCAGGGTCGAGGTCCGCGAGATCACGAAGAGCTCGTCCCTGGCGGCAAGCGCCCGGACGATCTCCTCGACGATCCCGTCCGCCACGACGGCGGTGTCGGGGCCCGGGCTCCGTTGCCGAAAGGGCAGGACGGCGATGGAAGGCTTCTCGGGCGCCGGGGAGACGGGAGCGAGCGAAAGCAATCGCCGGCCGCCCCCTACCCTCATGCCCACTGCCCTGACCGGGCGTGAGATGTTCTTCAGGTGCAGCTCGCCGAGATCGAAGGTTTCGCGGTCGCGAAGCGCCGGACCGACTTCGTCCGCAAAGACGGCGGTCATCACGAGGTCGCCAGGCTCGGCGTAAGTCTGCAATCGGGCCGCGACGTTGATGCCGTCGCCGAAGAGGTCGCCGCCCTGGATGATGGCGTCGCAGACGTTCAGCGAGGCCCTGAACAGGATGCGGCGGTCCGCCGGGAAGCGCGCCTCCCGCTCGATGACCTTCGGCTGGAGCGCGAGCGCGCAGCGGAACGCGTCCGCAGCCGTCTCGAACGCGGCCAGGAAGCCGTCGCCGGTATGCTTGAACACGAGTCCGTGGTGTTCGCCGACGACCGGCTCGATGACGTTGTCCCGGAGGCTCATCAGGCGGGAGAAGACGTCGTCCTCGTCCTCCGCCATGAGGCGCGAATAGCCGACCACATCCGCCGCCATGATGGCGACACGTCTGCGCCCACCAGCCGATAGATCCATCGGGCCGGCCTCTCGGTTCGCCGCGCAGCGCCCTGCGGAACTCTCGCTTCGGCAGGAAACGCACCCGGGGACGCTGCACCGCAGAAGTTCGCCCCGGCCCCGGGGGCGAGTCAATCACCAACAAGCCCGACGTCGGCCCGTGTCCGGAATGTTGCCGCTCGAAAACGCGAAGGGCCGCCCCTGCGGGCGGCCCTTCCATCGTCTTGCACGGTCAGATCAACACGTGGAGGCGGCGCTTCTCAGCGCGGCCGGAAACCCTTCAGCCCCGCGCCTCGGAGGAGGCGGAGGTCAGGGTCACGGCGATCAGTGACCGCACCACATAACGATGAGACACTCGATCACCTCCTTTCAGTACGTTGCAGGGATCACCAATATGGGTAGAGAGCTGCACTGCACAAAGCGTCCCCGCACCATAGCCTGTGGACAGATCGCCGCTGTCCTGCCGAACCCACGCCGCCACGCCAGAGCCCATGACCACCCCCTCCCCGGCACTGCCCGCAGAGCGCCGCCGCACCTTCGCGATCATCTCGCACCCCGACGCCGGCAAGACGACCCTGACGGAAAAGCTCCTCCTGTTCGGGGGCGCTATCCAGCTCGCGGGCGAGGTCAAGGCGAAGCGCAACCGCGTCTCCACCCGGTCCGACTGGATGGGCATCGAGAAGGAGCGCGGCATCTCCGTCGTGACCTCCGTCATGACGTTCGAGTACGGCGGCCGCGTCTTCAACCTCCTCGACACCCCCGGCCACGAGGACTTCTCGGAGGACACCTACCGCACCCTCACGGCGGTCGATTCGGCCGTCATGGTGATCGACGCCGCCCGCGGCATCGAGGCGCGCACGCGCAAGCTGTTCGAGGTCTGCCGCCTGCGCGACATCCCGATCGTCACCTTCATCAACAAGATGGACCGCGAGAGCCGCGACCCCTTCGACCTCCTCGACGAGATCGAAAAGACCCTCGCGCTCGACACCGCCCCCGTCACCTGGCCGATCGGCCGCGGCCAGAGCTTCGCGGGCACCTTCGACCTAGCGCACAACCTCGTCCGGCGCCTCGATGCCGATGAGGACGCCATCCAGGTCACCGGCCCGGACGACCCGAAATGCGTCGGCCTCCTGCCGGAGCACGAGCGTGAGACCTGGCTCGAGGAGGTGACCCTGGCCCAGGAAGGCCTGAAGCGCTTCGAGCTCGCGCCCTTCCTGGAGGGCCACCTCACGCCCGTCTTTTTCGGCTCCGCGCTGAAGAATTTCGGCGTGCGCGACCTCATCAACTCGCTCGCCGAGATCGCCCCCTCCCCGCGCGGCCAGGAGGCGGACAAGCGGCTCGTCACGCCGAGCGAGCCCGGCATGACGGGCTTCGTGTTCAAGATCCAGGCGAACATGGACCCGAACCACCGCGACCGCATCGCCTTCATGCGGGTCTGCTCCGGCAAGCTGGAGCGCGGCATGAAGGCGAAGCTCGTCCGCACCGGCAAGCCGATCTCGCTCTCCGCGCCGCAATTCTTCTTCGCGCAGGACCGCGCCATCGCGGACGAGGCTTTCGCGGGCGACGTGGTCGGCATCCCGAACCACGGCACCCTGCGCATCGGCGACACGCTGACGGAGGGCGAGGACCTCGCCTTCAACGGCGTGCCGAGCTTCGCGCCCGAGATCATGCGGCGCATCAAGCTCTCCGACCCCATGAAGGCGAAGAAGCTGCGCGAGGCGCTGCAGCAGATGGCCGAGGAGGGCGTCGTGCAGCTCTTCCTGCCCGCCGACGGCTCCCCGGCCATCGTGGGCGTGGTCGGCGCGCTGCAGCTCGACGTGCTGAAGGAGCGCCTCAAGGCCGAATACGGCATCCCGATCGACTACGAGCAGAGCCGCTTCACGCTCGCCCGCTGGATCATGTCCGACAAGAAGGGCGAGGTGGACCGCTTCTCCGATTCCCACCTCTCCGCCATGGCGAAGGACCTCGACGGCGCCCCCGTCTTCCTCGCCC
Source organism: Enterovirga sp. CN4-39 (assembly GCF_049446235.1). NCBI lineage: Bacteria > Pseudomonadati > Pseudomonadota > Alphaproteobacteria > Hyphomicrobiales > Methylobacteriaceae > Enterovirga > Enterovirga sp. CN4-39. The sequence goes on from NZ_JBMSEF010000027.1 coordinate 44,222, forward strand.
CCTCCGCCTACCAGCTCAACTACGAGCAGGAGCGCTGGAAGGACGTGATTTTTACGGACATCAAGACCTACCAGGCGCGCGACAAGGCGGCGTAAGGACGATCCTCCCCCGCTACGCGGGTGAGGAACCAGCGCGCCGGGATCCTCCCCCGCTTGCGGGGGAGGGGAACCATGCGCAGCATGGTGGAGGGGGCGCCCCGCCCTCCTCCCGGAGCGACGCGATGCGCGCCCCATCG
>NZ_JBMSEF010000028.1:0-37317 GCF_049446235.1 Enterovirga sp. CN4-39
CGGGGCGGGCAGTGTCGTGACGAAGGACGTGCCGCCGAACGTGATCGCCGCAGGCGTTCCCTGTCGGGTAATCCGCTCAATTACGGAAGCTGATCGGACCGGCTTCAAGTCTGCTTAGGGTCGGAAGCGGCTGGAACCGAGTTCCGCTGCTCGCGTCCGCTTTCGGGCAGGCACCTAGAGTCTGCTCATGGCGCAGTAGCGACGAGCGATCTTGAGTGATTGTGACACAGATCTTGGTAAAGTAGCGCTAAGCTCAGCTGTCATCCTACTAAAAAGCACATTTCGACTTGCGAGAGGTATCAGTCGTTGATCAGCTACCACCTTCAACACTTCCGAAGAGGCCTGAAGCAAGGAGCCGCCGCGCCTTATCGACGATAGGGTAGTCGATCATCTGCCCATCCAACATGATCGCTGCTGAACCCTTTGCTTCCGCTTCATCAAACGCAGCCACGATGCGGCGTGAGCGGTCGAGTTCAGTCGCGCTCGGGCTGAAGACCTCGTTCACGATCTCGACCTGAGACGGATGGATGCAGGACTTGCCGGAATAGCCGAGTGCTTTGGCGTGTCGCGCGGTCGCCCGTAATCGTTCAGGCTCGGAGATCCCCGGGAAGGCGGTGTCGAACGGGGCGGTCAGCCCGGCCGCCCGGGATGCGCGCGCGACGGCGAAGCGCGCCTGCTCCATCGCGCCGCGATCGTCCTCGATGTCGATATCCATGTCGAACGCGAGGTCCACGGCCCCGAAGGCGAGCCGCCGCACGCGCGGCGTGGCGCGGGCGATCTCGTCGAGCGCCGTAAGGCCGCCGGCCGTCTCGATCAGAGGCATAATCTCGCAGCCGTTCCTCGGCAGCCCGAGCTCCTCCTCGATCTGGGTCATCACCCAGTCGATCGTGAGAAGCTGCGCAGCGGACTCGACTTTCGGCAACAGGATTCCCGAGAGGCCCGGCCGGGTAACGGCCATCACGTCCCGGAAGCAGAACGGGGTCGTGGTCCCGTTCACGCGGACATAGGCCGGCAGCCTGCGCGGTTCCGCGACGATCTCCGCCGCTCGTTCGCGGGCGAGCGGCTTCGCGCTCACGGCGACGGCATCCTCGAGGTCGAGGATGACGCCGTCCGCCGCGCTGAGAAACGCCTTCTCGACTTTCCGCTCGCTATCGGCCGGCGTGAAGAGGAGGGAGCGGTGGACATTCATGCGGACGGGCTCGTCGGGTCGGAGGTCTGGTGGGAGAACATCGGGCGCCCAGCGACGGGCAGGTCGGCCTTCAGCACCCATCCGTTGCCGGCGTCGGTGATGAAGAGCGTCCGGTTATCCGGACCGCCGAAGGCGACATTCGTGACGAAATCGCTGCCGCACGAATTCACCCGGTAGAGCGGCTGCCCCTTGCGGTCGGTGATCCAGACCGCGCCCATTCCCGGATGGGCGATGGCGAGGCCGCCGTCCGCCGTCAGCGCGAGCCCGTCGGGGCCGATGCCGCCCGAGAGCTGGATGAAGGTGCCGGCCGCGATCACGTCGTCGTTCGGCATGAGGCCGAGATGCCAGACAGCGTTCGCGTTCGTCATCGCGACGTACAGCACCGACTCGTCGAGATTGGTAACGACGCCGTTGCAGTTGATGCCGGACGAGAACAGGCAATGGAGGCGTCCGTCGGCGCTCAGCCGGTACACCTTTCCGGTCGGGTCCTGGTAGCCGGTCCGGCCCTGGTCGGTGAAGAACAGGTCGCCGTTAGCGGCGAAGAACAGGTCGTTCACCCCCTTGAAGCTCTCCGTGTAGCGCCGCTGCACGAAGGGCGTCACCGTCCCAGTATCCGGATCGAGCTGGACGAGGCCGTTCCGGTAATCGGTAATGAAGATTTGCCCATCGCGATGGATCTTCAGCCCGTTCGGCTCGCCGTCATACTCCACGACGAGCTCGAAGCGTCCCGCGGGCGAGATGCGGAACACGCGCCCGAACGGAATGTCCGTGACGTAGAGCCGGCCCTCGCGATCGAAGGACGGGCCCTCGAGGAAGCTATGGGCAGGCTTGCCGCCGCGACGGGCGTCCGTCCACGCCCGCCGTTCGCCCTGGCGTCGGTACTCGGCGGGCAGCTCGGCGAAGATCTCCGTCTCGATCGGCTCCGGAGGCTTGAACAACATCGATGGATCCTGCCTTCGCTAGTCTCTGCTGGGGTCCCGTCTCTTCTAGCGCTGGTCCCCGATCTCGGTCAGCAGCTTGCCAAAGCGCGCGCCGTACTGCTTGAACACGGGCTCCAATCGCTTTTGGAACTCGGCGGCATCGACCTCGGTGACCACCTCCATGCCGCGCTTGCGCAGCTCCTCAACACCGTTCCGCTCCGCCTCGTCCACGTAGGCGCGGTTATTCATCCGCCCGGCGATCGCAGCCTTGCGGACGATCTCCTGGTCGGCCGGAGACAGCTTGTCGTAGACCGCCGGCGCCATGATGAAGGCGATCGGCGTGAACACGTGCCGGCTGAGCGTCACGTATTTTTGCGTCTCCCACAGCTTCGAGGCGATGATGATGGAGATCGGGTTCTCCTGGCCGTCGATCGTGCCCTGCTGGAGGCCGGTGATCACCTCTGTCCAGGACATCGGCGTCGGCATTGCGCCCAGTGCCCGGAATGCCGCGAGATGGACCGGGTTCTCCATCGTGCGGATCTTCAGCCCCTTGAGGTCATCGACCGACTTGATCGCCCGCTTGTTGTCCGTGAGGTGGCGGAAGCCGATCTCGCCAAACGTCAGGCCGACGATCCCGCGCCCCCGGAACTTGTCGAGGAGGTCCTTGCCGATCGGGCCGTCCATGACCTTTCGGGCGTGATCGTAGTCGCGGAAGAGGAACGGCATGTCTGCGACCATCATCTCCGGGACGAAATTGCCGACGACGGCCGTCCCGAGGATCGCCATCGAGAGCGTGCCGAACTGGACGCTCTCGATCATCTCGCGCTCGCCGCCGAGCGATCCGCCCGGGAAGTGCTGCACCTTGAAGCGTCCGGGTGCGAGCCGCTCGAGTTCCTCCTCGAACCCCGTCGCACCTGCGGCGTGCGGGCCGCCCGCAGGGGACGGATAGCCGATGCGGATCGTGACGGGATCCGCCGCACGGGCGCTTGCGACGCCGAAGCTCGCGATCCCAAGGACACAGGCGGCGGCGAGCGCCGTGCGCCGGCCGAGCAGACGATGGATATTCATGATCGTTCCTCCCCTCTGTCGTGTGTTTTTCTAGATCGTTCCCGCCGCTCGCAGGCGGTCCAGATCGGCGCCGCCGAGACCGAGATCGGCGTAGATCTCTTCGTTATGCTGCCCGAGTTCCGGTGCGGGGGCGCGGATTGCTCCCGGCGTGCCGGACAGGCGCGGCGTCACGTTGTGCATCGGGAGCCGGCCCATGTCCGGATCGGGAAAGCTCGGCAGGATCTTGCGGCCAAGGACGTAGGGATGCTCGGCGAGATCGGCCGCGTCCGAGACGGGCCCGACCGTCACGCCCGCCGCCTCGAACAGCGCAAGGTTGTCCGCCTGGCTGCGCTCAGCCATGAACTCCGCCACGATCGCGTCGATGGCGTCGTTGTTGCGGACCCGGTCCGAGTTCGTCCGGAAGCGTGGATCAGAGATGAGGTCCTCGCGTCCCATGACACGGAACAGCCGCCCGGCGACCGACTGCATGGACGCGGACAGCGCGACGAACTTGCCGTCGCGGCAGGGATAGACGTTGCGGGGCGCGGTATTCGAGGCGCGGCTGCCGCGCCGCGGAGTCGGCTCCCCGGAGAGCTGATAATTCGCCGCCTCCGGCCCGAGCACCGACAGCATCGGCTCGAACAGGGAGAGGTCGACGACCTGCCCCTTCCCGCCGCTGACCTCCACATGGCGCAGGGCGATCATCGCAGCGCTCGCGCCGTAGACGCCGCTAATCATGTCGGCGAGCGCGAGCGGCGGCAGGACGGGCGCCCGGTCCGGAAACCCGTTCATCGCCGCGAAGCCGCTCATCGCCTCGACGAGCGTTCCGAACCCCGGCTTGTGCGAGAACGGCCCGGTCTGCCCCCAGCCTGACACCCGCACGATCACGAGCCGCGGATTGGCTTCGTGCAGCCGCTCCGGCGCGAGCCCCATCTTCTCCAGGCGCCCAGGAACGAAGTTCTCGATCAGGAGGTCGGCGCTTCCCGCGAGGCGGAGCAGCAATTCGCGTCCCTCCTCGTGGCGGAGGTCGAGCGTGATGCTCTTTTTGTTGCGGGCGTAGACCTTCCAGTAGGTCGCAACATCGGCCACCTTCCAGGCCCGCAGATCGTCGCCGCGGCCCGGTGCCTCGACCTTTACGACCTCGGCGCCGAAATCGGCCAGGACGTGGGATACGACGTTTCCGGCCACGAGCCGAGACAGGTCGAGCACGCGAATGCCGGCCAGCGGCCCGACCGCATCCGGCTGGTAATCGCAAGGCGACCCCACTTGCCCCACCAGCTTTCCTCCCGACGAGCGTGTTTACACCGCTTGTGACGCGATCGCTCGCTGGCGAGAAAGACTGTTTCGCTCTAAGGTCCATGCCGAACCGGCATGGCACGCGATGGATTCGAGGAGATTGCGCTACTTCGTTGCCGTCGCGGAATGCGGCAGCTTCACCGCTGCGAGCCGACAGCTTGGGGTTGCCCAGCCGGCGTTGAGCCGGCACGTCAAGTCGCTTGAGACGGACCTCGGCATAACCCTTTTCGTTCGGTCCGCGAGCGGCGTCGCCCTCACCCGGGAAGGCGGCGACCTGCTCCGGCATGGCCGGCGGGCGCTGGACGAGCTGGAGCAGATCCCGAAGCTCCTGGCTCAGGGCGGCGCGCCCCTGTCGGGCCGCGTTGCGATCGGGCTCCCGACATCCACGAGCGCGGTCCTGTCGAAGCCGACGCTGCTTGCCGTGACCGAACGGCATCCGGCCGTCCGCCTACACCTCGTCGAATCGCTGAGCGGCTTCCTCTCGGAATGGATCGAGAGCGGCCGGCTCGACCTGGCGGTGCTTTTCGACGTGGAGACACAGCCGCATCTTCATGTCGAACCTCTGCTCATCGAGGATCTCTGGCTCGTCGGCCGACCCGACGCGTTCCCGGCCCGAGAAGCTGAGATCCCTATCCGGTCCCTCGGACGCTATCCGCTGCTCCTGCCGAGCGTCTCTCACTCGCACCGCTCTCTCCTCGGCAAGATGACGCTGAGCCACGGCGTGCAACTGAACGTCGTGGCCGAGGTCGATTCCCTAGCCGTGCTGAAGGCGATCGTGTCGAGCGAGCCGCTCTTCTCGATCTTCGCGCAAAGCGCGGTTCACGCCGAGGTGGCGGCGGGCAAGTTGCATGCGGCGCGGCTCGTCGAGCCGGTGATCAGCCGCTCCGTATCGCTCGTCGCCTCGACGGCACGTGGCCGGAGCCGGGCGGCACGCGAAGTGGGGACGCTCGTCGCCGACCTTGCGCGCGACCTGGTCATCGCCGGAACGTGGCAAGGCCGGCTCCCCTCCGCGGCGGGCAGCTAGAACGATTTGATATTGACAGGCGGCCCTGCCCTCGCCGAAGTCCGTTCCTGACTAGCCGGCCGAAGCCGGCGTGCAACGCGAGCCGGGACGGCGATGAGGGAGAGCGATCGGGGATGCGACGCCGTGCACGCGCGCCCGCCTGGCCCTGGCGGTCTGGGAATTCTTGCGCGAGTGGACCGGCTAGTTCTCAGCGTGAACCGCTGGCTGATGATCCTGGCGCTCGCCGCCATGTCGGTCATCGTATTCCTGAACGTGGCGCTCCGCTATCTGACGGATGATTCCATCGTCTGGTCCGAGGAGGTGGCGCGCTATCTGATGGTTTGGCTGACCTTCCTGGGTATCGGCCCCGTGTTCAGGCTTGGCGGCCATGTCGGCGTCGATACGCTGCTCCAGTCGGTGTCGGCGAAGAGCGCGATCCTGCTTCGCACACTCATCTTCGTGCTGCTCGTCGGCTTCAGCGCCATCACGGTGTGGGCCGGCTACGTCTTCGTTGAGCGCAGCCTCGCCCAATCCACGCCCGTGACGGAGGTCTCCTTCGCGCTCGTGGCGGCCGCCGTGCCGATCGGCTTCGCGCTCGCGCTCTGGCACATGTCGGCCGTGTGCTTCGGCTACGTGAGCGAGTTCCGGTTCGAGACCTCGCCCGATCTCAGCCCCGACGAGGCCGGTGCCGCATGACGCTCGCAATCCTGTTCGGAGGTCTCTGCGTACTTCTCGCCCTCGGTGTTCCGGTCGCCTTCGCGATCGGCATGGCGACGCTGGCATCCATCGCCTACGAGGGTTTTCCGCTGGTCGCCTTCGCGCAGAAGTCGCTGACCGGGATCGACAGCTTTCCGCTCATGGCAATGCCGTTCTTCCTGCTCGCGGCGGAGCTGATGACGGGCGGCGCGCTCGCGGCCGTCCTCCTGCGTTTCGCGGCCATGTTCGTTGGTCATCGCCGGGGCGGTCTCGGCTACACCAACATCCTGGCCCTGACCTTCTTCTCTGGCATCAGCGGCTCGGCGCTCGCGGACGCGGCCGGACCGGGCGCCGTGCTGATCCGCATGATGCGCCAATCCGGCTATCCGCCCGCCTACGCGGCTGCCCTCACGGCGACGACGGCAGTCGTCGGTCCGATCATCCCGCCCTCGATCATCATGATCGTCTACGCGCTCCAGGATCAGACGATCTCCGTGATTCACCTGTTCCTGGCCGGCATCGTCCCCGGCCTGATGATCTCCGGCTCGCTGGTCGGCTACAATTGGTGGGCGAGCCGCCGGCGCAACTTCCGGAGCGAGGGGACGAGCCCGTCCCTTGCGGAGGCGGTCTCGACGACCATCAAGGCGATACCGGCCCTGCTCCTGCCGGTGCTGATCGTCGGCGGTATCCACAGCGGCGCCTTCACGCCCACGGAGGCCTCGGTGATCGCGGTCTTCTACGCGCTCGTCGTCGGCATGTTCTTCTACCGCACGCTGACGCCCGAGATGCTGCCCGGCATCCTCGCGCGGGCCGCCTTCATGACGGCTGCCGTCCTCCTGATCGTGACGATGTGCTCGGCCTTCGCATGGGTCCTGACCGTCCTGCGGGTGCCGCAGGAGATGTCCGCCTGGGTCGGCTCGCTCGGCCTCAGCCCAATCGCGTTCCTAATCGCGATCAACGTCTTCCTGCTGCTGTTCGGCATCTTCATCGAGCCGCTTCCCGGTGTCCTCGTCCTCGTGCCGATCCTCGCCCCGATGGCGGCCGCGCTCGGCATCGACCCGCTGCATTTCGCCATCGTGGTGATCGTCAACCTCACGCTCGGCATGATCACGCCGCCGGTCGGCACGCTGCTCTTCGTCACCGGGATGGTCGCCAAGGTCTCGATGTCGGAGTTGAACCGCGAACTCTGGCCGATGCTCGGCATGCAGATCGTCGTTCTCCTGCTGATCACGTTGTTCCCGATACTCTCGGTCGGCCTTCCAAGAGTCATCGGACAATAATCAGATTGAAGAAACGAGCGTCACTTCAGTGACCGATGCCAGAGCTCCCGAAGAGGCAAACAGCGGCGCAGCTGCCATCCGAAGCGGGTCCTGTCGATATCGCTGAAGCCCTGTCTCGCTCGCGAACCGAAGGAGGTGGTATTCCGTCGCCCTATCCACGCTACGTACGCGCCAGAGTAGTTCACCGCCATGGGCTGCGAGCAAAGGGAGGACCTTCGCCTCATAAGCATCAAACGTGGCGATGTCGGCGGCAGAAAGGTCGAAAGCGGCAAGATAATGTGGTTGCTTCACATCGACTTTCGCTGAAGAGGCCGCCATTCACTCTTACTCCCTAAGGCTCGCATATCCCATGCGGACTGGGCCCAATGTAGCTTGCAGCTGCAAGGTCACGTTGAAGTCCGCTTTCCGGCAAACTTCTGACGTCCGCTTCTGGCGCCGGTGAGTAGTACGTAGATGCGCGGAGCGCGTGTCAGGTCGGAAATCGGCGCGAGCCTCGCGGGCCTGACGGGCCTTCGAGTCTCACTGCGCCCTGGTCTCCTCAGGAATGAAGCCGCGCCCCTCGTCGTGCCTGAACCAGTAGATCTGCCATCGCTTCGGGCTCCGTCCCTCTCGCTCTTTCTCCATCCGGAACGCCACGGCCAAATGGCGGCCGTCCGTGCGCAGCGTGATGGCGCCGTAAACCTCGACGTTCCGCTTGGTCAGCTGCTTCTGGATCTCCGAACGTTCGAGCCTCATCGCCCGCATCTCGGGTTCGGGCGCCTCGGCAGCCTCGATCAGAGCGTCCAGCTTTCGAAGTCGCTGTAGTTGCCTCTGATCTTCCTTCTCTCGGCTGGACCGCAGGATCTCGGTGCACAGGATGAGAGGCGCTTCCCCGCGGCCGTGCCGGCCGAGGCGTCCGAGAAGGTCAGGTCGAGGATGAACATGGCTCTCCTGGTCTCCTGATGACACCACGAAAGCGAATGGGTCGACAGTCTGCACGAACTCGTCCGTGACGTCCGCCGAGCCGTGATGGCAGCTCTTCATTACGTCCGAGCGAAGCCGCGGGCGGGCGCGTTCTATCGCCTCTGCCAGCGGACGGTCATTTGCAATCCCGCCGTAGTGCCGAAGCAGGAATTCCTCCGCAGGACGGTTCAGGTCTCCTCCGAACAGAAGAGTGAAGCTGCGATAGCAGAGACGCAGCAAAACTGAGTGCCCGTTCTTTGTCTTCCCGTTGTCACGGCCGCTAAATCCAACGCTGTCGCCGAACCAGCGTAGGCGCGGTGTCCCGTTCCTATCGGGCTCGACAACCGGGCCGAGGATCTCGATCGTAAGGTCAGGGCTCTCTCCAGGGCTGAAGCCCGGCAGCCAGGCGCGCCCGCCCTCCAAGGTGCCGTGCCTGGTCGAGAGCATCTCCACCCCGTTCACCCGGCCGTTCGACAAGGCTGTGTGAATCAGCTTCGGGTACATCTTGCGATCGCGGGCCGCCTCGTCGGCGTAGAGCGCCCTGATCTCGGCGTCAGTCGTCTTCAGATCGGTGAGGTATCTGCCCGAGGGATCGCTCGGACCAAACAGCTCTCCACCGGCGCGCTCTGCGATGCCGTTGTGATAGACCTTCTCGAACGAGAACAGCTGCTGCTCGAAGAGCTTCTGGAATCCCTTATAATGATCCTGGTCCGGATGGGTGATGATCGCGGCATGGAAGGCGAAGCGCTTCTTGAGTTTGCCGAATCGCCAGCCGATAAAGCGGTACATGTTGTCGCCTTCACCGGCGTCTATGATCATGATCCGCTCTTGCGGCGGTAAGCGAGGAGTGACCACCAAGCAGCCGTCACCTTGTCCCACGTCGGCGTTGATGGGCCGGGGTGCCGGTCACGGCGGCGTTGGCGGCGGACGCGGCCGTCTGTAAGGAGAATACCCGCTCCCGGGAGCAGGACGCAGCCCCGTCTCGGGAAGAGAAGCAGGCGCCGTCGAGCGTCCACGCTTGATAGGTACCCAGGTCCCCTCGAAGCTCCATCTCTCAATTCTCTATTGTTCGAACCATAGTCTTTGGCGACGAGTCAAGCGAGCGGACTTTGCTCCGGAGAGCCAGCCGCTCTCGCCAGCGAGGGCGGCCGCGCACAACTGCCCGGCTAGACGGCAGGGCTCCTCTAAGCGCTGGATCGGACGCGGGCAGACGCAACCTACCGACCTTTCATTCATCCGAACATTTGCTTTGAAAGGCTGAGCAGTCGACGGCCCGTCCGGCCTCGCGGTCGTGAGAAATTAGTCTGACCCGCAGCCCACCCAGTAACCGACGCTCTCGCAGCGGCTTAACGAGAAATTCAAATCCAGCCCTGAACCAGAAAACGTCAACGGCTCTCCAGCGGATCGCGCTGGACCATTCCGATTTCAAAATCTTAAGCGACCAAGCGCGCGCCCTGGAGGGCATGCTGGTAGCTCGGCCACCGTCCGCTTGGGGGTCGTCTCCCTTCGTCCCGGGCCTGCCGAGATCCTACTGGGAGCTTGACCCACCGCGGGTCCGCCCGATAACGCATGCTCCTGACGCGAGCCGGAGACCAGAAAGCGATCTGAGCGTCAGTCGGGGAGTGGCGGAAGCGAGCGTCACGCGGTTCAAGCGGGCTGGTCCGCTCCACTTCCGATGCTGGTCCGCTTCCCTTCCAAGAAAGTCGGCCGAAGGCGGTCAGACCGCTCTGGGGCGAGCGAAGGAAGAGGGGGCCTCACGAAGGCCGGCGGTGAACGAGGACTCGGTTGGCACGGCCCAGCGGAGCCGTTCGTCGGCCGGCAAGGAGCCGCGCACTTCAGGTGGTTGCCGAACTCTGGAGAGCCGCGCCGTCGTAGAGCTCGGGTCGGCGCTGCGAGTTTAGATCCCACCAGGTCCGGACCACGCGCACAGAGTTCAGGTCGACCGTGGTCGTGAGCAGGCCCTCGACGTCGGAAGCCTGCGCAACGATCACGCCCCAGGGATCGACTACCATGGAACGGCCCACGAACGTGATGGGGCTGTGCTCCAACCGCCCGACCATCCCGGACGACACCATGAAGAATTGATTGTCGGTCGCACGAGTGCGGTTCAGGAACTCCCAGTGGTCGGCGCGCGCGGGGAAGGCGCTCGGGAGGATCACAAGCTCCGCTCCTGCTCGCGCATAGGTGAGGAAGATCTCCGGAAAACGGATATCGGAGCAGATGGCTACCCCAATGCGGCCGAAATGGGTGTCGACCACGCAGAGACTCTCGCCCGGCGTGATCTTGTCCGACTCGCGATAGGTTGGAAGGTCCGGGCGCTCAGCAGGATCGAAGAGATGCGTCTTCCTATACTTGGTCACGATGCTGCCGTCGCGGCCGATGATTGGGGCGGTGTTATAAACTCGCGAGAACGCGGCCTCGTAGAACGACCCCACGATCATCATGCTATGGCGCGCGGCGATCCCAGCCAGCCGCTCCGTCACGGGTCCGGGGATCGGTTCCGCCAACTCGTTGGAATTGCCAAGCGCGAGGGCCGTGCCGGTCCAGACCTCGGGAAGTACGGCGAGATCCGTTCCGCGCTCGCCGGCCTGCTCCAGCAGCGCGCATGCCCGCTCAACATTCCCGCTTTTGTCGTCGTCCCTGGCGTTGAATTGGACGACCGAGATGGTCACGTCGCGACGGGCCGCGTCAATGGTGGAGGACATGCGCACGACTCCGGGGAAGAGAGACGATTGAGTCAGGCCGAAATTACCTCATCCCGGACGAGGTCACGCTTGTAGGTTTCCGGAAGCATTAGCGCGACCAGAAAAACGACCAGCATCACGCCTGCGACATAGACGGCAGGTGCGATCTTGCTGCCGCTCTGCAGGACTAGGTAGGTGCCGATGAATGGCGCCGAGCCGCCGAAGATGGCATAGGCCAGGTTGTAGCTGATCGCTGACGCGCTGAACCGGGTGCGCGTCGGAAACAATTCCAGCAGCGCCGCTCCGAGCGGTCCCCAGGTGATGCCGCAAGCCAGCGCCAGCATGCTCTGACCGATGATCGCGCTCCCGAGCGTGCCCTGCGAAGCTTGCATGTAGGCTGGGATGCTCACGAAGGTCGTGGCGGCGAGACCGAGCAGGATGATCGGCTTGCGGCCGAACCGGTCCGATAGGTAGCCGCCCATGATCATCGAGAGGAATGCTATGAAAAGCGCGACGCTGTTCGAGATCAGGGCCGCGTTGCTGCTGAGCCCCACAGTCGTGATCAGGTAACTGACGAAGTAACCAGCCATCGTGTAAAAGCCGAGGCTCGACGAAGCCGCTAGCGCGAAGCTGAAGCCCATTGCGCGCTTCTGGTCACGAACGGCATCGCGCATCGGATTACGTGCGACGCGGTTCGCCGCTTTCGCAGCCATGAAGGCAGGTGACTCGTCCACTTTGTTGCGGATGTAGAGCCCGACCAGGGCGAGCGGCCCTCCGATCAGAAACGGTATGCGCCAGCCCCACGAGTTGTAGTCCTCGGGCGTGAGAAAGTTCGTCAACGCGAGTATCAGCACCGCGGCTGCGATTGGGGGCAGGTTCGCGAAGGAATAGGTGAACGCCACGAAGAGCCCGCGACGGTGGATCGGTGCGTGCTCGGCTACGAAGGCGTTTGACCCCACGGCCTCTCCAGCTGCCGACAGCCCCTGTAGGAGACGGCAGACCACGAGCAGAATAGGGGCCATGATGCCAATCTGAGCATAGGTGGGAAGCAAACCGATCGCGACGGTTGCGGCGCCCATCAGGAGGATGACGAATGACAGGACACGCCGGCGCCCGATCCGATCGCCCAGGCTGCCGAACAAAAATCCGCCGACCGGGCGCATGACGAAACCGACCCCATAGACGGCGAAGGTGGCGAGCAGCGCAGCCATTGGGTCCGAATTCGGGAAGAAGAGCCGCGCGATGACCGCCGCCGAATAAGCGTAAACAACGAAGTCATACCACTCGACAAACTGGCCGAGCGCCGCGGACGCGAGCACCCGCCCTACCCCGCTCCGCTCGCCTGCGTGCGCGAGCCCTGCCGCGACCGGTGCGGCCGCCGTATTGACGCTCATCTTGGTCCCCTCTTGTAGGTGGCCGGGCTGCGCCGGCGTCTTTTCGATCGCACGCAAGCCCCTTCAGGGGCGGCGCTGAACGATGGCGTACCGTCGGTGCTTCAGGCACGGTAAAACCTCCCGGACCTCCGCTAGGCGAGCCCGGCGAACGGTTCCGACCGCGACGCCCTCAGTGTCGGCGACCGTGCCCAACACGAGCCCGGACGGATCCACGAGCATGCTCATGCCAACGGACAACGGCGGGGGTTGGCAGGACCCGGCGACGTAGCAGGTGTTCTCGATTGCGCGAGCCCGGAGAAGCGTCTCCCAATGCAGCTCCTTCAATGGCCCCGCGATCCAACCGGCGCCGACGAGCAGGGCGTCCAAGTCTCTATCCACGAGGGCGCGCGCCATCTCAGGGAACCTGAGATCGTAGCAATTGAGCAGCCCAAACCGCAGGCCGCCGACCTCAAAGGTGCACAGCTCAGCCATTTGGTCTTGAAGAGGCCCGGGTTGGTTCTTGTCAGACTCGCGATAGTGAAAGGCGTCGTAGAGGTGAAGCTTGTCGTACCGAGCAAGGATCTCGCCCCCAGCACTCGCGACGATGAAGGTGTTCCGAGAGAGTTCGGCAGGGCCTTTCGTATACATCCCAGCAACAATCGTCAGCCCAGTCCGGCTTGCGATGCCACAAACCTCTGCTTCGAAGAAGGACCCTGCACGCTCCGCGACCTGGGCCAGCTCGGCACCACTTGCGGAAAACGAAAACATGGCTGCCTCGGGACACACCATGAGTCCCGCCCCAAGCCGCGCGGCTTGCATCGCCAGCCTTTCGATTGTGGCGAGGTTCGCGTTGACATCTGTGACGCCAGCGAACTGGGCCACCGCGATGGTCATCTCATTGGAGCTGAGGTCTTCGGCTGGCATTCCTGATTCCTGTGCAGCCCGCCTCGGACGGGGTCAGTTCACAGGTTTGCCGGCCCTGTTTCAAAAAATCCAATATCAATCATAATAGGATTGATAACGATTCGCTCACAATGGATAACACTCCCAACCTTGCTCGGATTCGCTACTTCCTCGCTGTCGCAGAGCAGCTGAGCTTTCGGGGAGCTGCGGAGCAGTTGCATGTCGCCCAGCCGGCTCTCAGTCGCGCGGTGAAGCTCCTCGAGGCGGAACTCGGCTATCCCCTGTTCGAGCGGACGACTAGGCGTGTTACACTGACGCCTCCCGGCGCACTGCTTGCGGACGAGGCACGAGCCTCATTGCAGCAACTGGAACGCGCTCTTCGCCATGCCGGGCAGCTTGCCGCCGGCCGATCCGGGCAAATCGTAATCGGCTATTCGGCACAAGCCGCCAACCGCGTCATGCCCAAGCTTGTGATGCGGTTCCGCGATGCCGTCCCAGAAGCAGAGGTTGGTCTCTACTCGATAGCTTCGGACGAGCAGCTTCCCGCGCTTACGAGCGGACGCATCGATGTCGGAATCCTACTCGCTGCCGCCTGTGTACCACCAGTTAAGCATTTTCAGGTCGCATTTGAGAGAGTGGTAGCGATCATTCCAGAAAACCACTTTCTCGCGCGAAGAAATAGTGTCCTGCTGAAAGAGCTTTCTGAGCTACCGTTTGTGTTAGGCACGGCGAAGCGGTGGTTCACCTTTCGGTCTGTAATCAACAATCTGTGTCTTGCTGCGGGTTACCTTCCTCGCGTGGTGGAAGAGGCGGATGATGTCCCGCTTCTGCTGCAGCTCGTTGCGCTCGGACACGGGATCACACTTTACGGTTCCGAAGCTCTTCCCCTGCTCCCAAGCAGTCTGGTTGCCCTGCCGATACGAGACCGACATGCAAATTTCGGCATCAGCGTTGCCTGGCAACCTGACCGCGAGCCTCCCCTCGTTCAAGAACTTCTCCGTACAGCGCGTGCGCTCGCCGCGGAATCTTCTGGCGCGCCCGCGTAGCCCTAGGGCGAGACCGAGTTCATCTTCACGCAGCACTCGGAGCCGCTCGCGGTGGCGTTCGCCCAGGGCATCCGGGAAAAAGGCAACCAGGAATTCACCTGCCCGCACCAACTTCGGGCTCCGGCGCGAGCTGACCTACCGGCTGATTGCCCCAATTCCGCGGGTGCAGCCCACCCGGTCGCACCCCCCGGGCTCGCCGTCGGTGATTCAGCTTCCGCGACGCTCAGCAGATGGCCGGAAAGGGTCTGCCCAGGAGCTCGCCGAGCTCGCGCATCTCGGCCGCTAGCTCCGGCCTGAGATGACCCCTATCCGAGCGCGCTCCCTGCGCAGGCTTGCTTGCCGCTCCCCGGGGTAGCGACCGTGCCCGCCTGCGGCCCTGTAGACGGCCAGCCAGTCGGAAAGGTGCGCCTGGAAGGCGGCCCGGCCGATCAGCAGATCGGGGTTCGCGACCAGAAGAAAGGCTCCAAAGAAGGCCGGCATGCGGTCGCCATCCGCGGTCGCCTGTCTAGGCGTCATGCCGGTCAGGCCGCCTGCCAAGCACTCCACCAACATAGCAAGGCCAGCCCCCTTGTGGCCGCCGGTCGGCAGCAGGGCCCCGGTTTTGCTGACGAGTCGGAGGAGGTGCCTCGCTAGCCGGGGAGATCAGGAACATGCGGGTAACGGCACCAGCTGCTTAAGCGGCGCCTCCGCCCGGAAAACGAGACCAGACCGTTTGAAGTCGAAGGTGGCGGTTCCTCGACCGAAAATGCCCTCGATCATTCGCGTCCCGAAGCCACGTCGCTCTTGCGGTTGACTCGGCGGAGGGCCGTTGCGTTCCTCCCATGTGAAGCGCAGGCGGCGTTGCCCAGCGCTCTCCGTTGACGACCAACTTATAGCAACGGCTCCATCTGAGTTCGAGAGCGCTCCGTATTTCAGGGCGTTCGTCGCGAGTTCATGAAGCGCCAGGGCAAACGACTGAGCGACGTCTGTACTTAGCTCTAGATCCGGACCTTCAATCTGTATTCTTGACGAATGGGCGCTCTTGTAAGGGGCCAGCACCGCTTCTGCGATACTGCGGAGAGACCCTTCTGCGCCGCTATCGACGTTCGCTGCGTCATGCGCGCGCCCGAGCGCGGCGAGACGATCCAACAGAGCCTGCTTTGCTCCGTTCAGGTCATTGGCAGTCCGGAGCGTCTGGACGGCCAATCCTTGTACCACAGCCCACGTGTTCTTGAGCCTGTGCTGGGTTTCGAGCCGGAGGAGCGTCTGCTCCTGAAGCTGGCGACGAAGCTCCAACTGTAGGGTCACCTGCCGGCCGAGTGCTCTCAATCCGTCTGCCTGACGTGAGGTCAGTCCGTGCGGCCGCGGGGCGTAGTCCGTGAGGCAAAGCGTTCCAATGACCTGTCCTGTTCCGGAACGGAGCGGGAGGGCGACATAAAATCGGAAGTGAGGCGGGTCCGCGACCCATGGCTTCGTCTGCGACCGAGTGTCGGCCGCCAGATCGCGGACGACCACAAGTTCATCCGCTTCGTCAACAAGGTGAGCACATAGAGAATCTGCTACTCGGATTTCCGTTACCTCGAAGCCGTGCCAAGCCTTGAACCATTGGCTCTCGTCGGTGAAGAAGCCGAGAAGCGCTATGGGAACATGGCAAAGCTCCGCAGCGACTGCGACGATGTCGTCGAACGCCTGCTCAGGCTGCTGAGTTAGTGTAGGCCAGGCTGAGCGCATCAACTCGGATCCGGGCGGGCCGTGAGCGCAGCCGCTTAATGTACGCGGCGTGGCAGACGCTTAGAGGGCATGCGATCTTGCGGCTTGGTCGCTCGGACGCGGGCGAAACGACAGCAGTGTTCCCTTTTCGTCATAGACGGCGCCCAGTACGCGTTCGAAATGTTGCTTGATCACGCCGCGGCACTCGCACGCGGCATCCTCGAGGTTCTCTCGGTTGGAGACGATGATCCGTCCTCGCTTGGCCTCGATCAGTCCTTCGTTCTGGAGCGCGCGAAGGGTGCGCGTGAGGTACGAGCGTTGCACTCCGAGCAGCTCGGCAAGCATCTCGTGAGTTACGGGAAGAGCGTCACCGCCCAGGCGCTCCTGTAGCGTGAGCAGCCAGCGTGCGCAGCGCGCCCCGATCGGATGCACGGCATTGCACGCCACGAGCTGGAGAACCTGGGCGAGCAGGCAGTCCGAGTAGCGGGTAAAAAGATTTCGAATAGCCTCCGATCGTCTCTTCGCCGCCTGAACCGCGGACGTATCGATCCGGATGAATGGGCCTGAGATTTGGACCAGTGCCCGGCTGAATGCAGGAAGCCCCCCCTGGCTCACGATGCCGCCTATGGCACCCTCGTGACCGATGTTTGCCGTTTCCACGGTCCTGCCGTCCTGCATGGTGATGACGAGCGCGGCTACGCTCTGCCCGGTTGGGAACGAGATGCAGCTGATCTCTTCGCCAACGTCGAACAGCATCTCTCCCCTGCGATAAACCTTTACCTCCGCGAACGGCGCCAGCAGGGCGCGATCCGCCGGCCGCAAGGCGCCGAGAAGCAGGTTGCCACCGAGATCTTCAGACCGGATCGACATCGAAGAGGCTGCTCTGGAATTCCCGGCGGTTCTCTAACGAGCGGCCAAGCTTGTGTCTGTGCACTTATGCACAGAATGTGGAGCCTGCCGCACGAAGATAGAAAACTGACAGCATCCTGCGTTCGTGACCTGCGTTGGTGCGGCGCCAGGCTCAAGTGCGACCGTGGGCGTGCGGGCAGCCAGTGTACGAGATTTGCGGGCCGTCGCGGCGGGAGCGGAGTGCAGGTCTGCTTCTCGGCAGCGAGCTAATGTCCGGAGATGGCGCGATCGCGATCCTCGAGCCGCCGGCCGATCGGTTAATGAGAGGGCAGAGCTCTTGATCTGGCTTCGGCGGCTGTCAGAGTGCTGATGGAGAGAGGGTCACCGACAAGGGATCTTGACGTGAGATCGCTTACGCTTCTGGCTCTTGCCGGCCTGCTCGGCGGAGCATTCGAACCGCAAGCCGTTCGCGCGAGCGATTTGGCCGATTGCGCAAACGAGCGCGTTAAGACGGAGATGCTGTCGACGGAGACGCTCGCTGCTGCAGAGGCAGCATGTGGGCGCATGCTTTCGGCCAATGTGAACGCGGCAGACCGACAGCAGGCGGCCTTCTATCGCGGCTTGATGCGCTTCCTCCAGGCCGTCCAGAAGGGAGCCGAACCCAAGGCGAAGCGAGATGGCTCGCTGCCCGCCTATGCACCGCCAAGCCTCGATCAGGTCCGGCCGGCCCTGGCGGATGTGGAAGCCGCGATCGCGATCGAAGGTCCACTAAGGGAGGATGCGCAAGCTCTGCGCGTCACCATAAACCAGACAATCGGTCGGGCTGCCGAAGCTCGGGCCGACATCGCTCAAGCTGCTGGATCGGGGCAGCCGACCCCGACAGTCTTTGTCCAGAGAGCCCTTGAACATGAACGCTCCGGCGACGCGGCTGCAGCTCTGGCCGACCTTGATCGCGCGCTCGAGATCGAGCCGAAAGCCGCCACGGCCCTGATGGCCCGAGCCAGCCTCCTTCGTCGGCTCGGTTCCCTTGTTCGGGCGCGGGAGGATTATGCTCAGGTTGCAGCTCTCGGCCCTCCACTTCGTCGGCTCGCCCTATCGCTCAAGTCAGACGTAGAGCTTCGTCTGGGCGACCTGTCGGCCGCCTATGACGATCTTCGCGCCGCTGCTCGGGACACCACCGGGCTGCCGAAGAGTGAACTTGCGGCCGCGAGAACCGCGCTTCTCATCCGGGTCGGCGATCTCGCGCTCGACAAGCTGAAAGAGCCTGCCGCAGCGGAGACGCACTACCGCGAAGCAGCTCGTCTCATTCCGACAGAGTGGAATGCTCATCTCGGCCTTGCTCGTGTCGAGGAACAGCGGGGCAACAAGGCCAAGGCCGTCGTGATCTACAAGCAGGTCCTTGCGGAGACTAAGAGCACCCCGAAGCTCGTCGAGCGGCTCGTCGCAACCATCCGACTGAAAGCGCTGACGGAGCCGTTGCTGCGGCGGACAGGTCCATTTCGAGATATGAGAGACGGCGGCGTCGCGCCGAGCGCACCCTCTCCTGATGGCTTGAGGCGCGTCGCCATCGTCGTCGGTGAGAGCGAGTACCTGACCCTTGCATCGCTACCCAATGCACGCCGGGACGCCGCCGTGATGGCGAAC
This sequence comes from Enterovirga sp. CN4-39, assembly GCF_049446235.1. Classification (NCBI taxonomy): domain Bacteria; kingdom Pseudomonadati; phylum Pseudomonadota; class Alphaproteobacteria; order Hyphomicrobiales; family Methylobacteriaceae; genus Enterovirga; species Enterovirga sp. CN4-39. Next base: position 18,562 of record NZ_JBMSEF010000028.1, read on the forward strand.
GCTTTCGCCGAGATGGGGTTCGACGTCGTCAAGCTCGGTGAGGATCTGACCAAATCCGACCTGCGCCGTCTTCCCGAGGTGGTGGCCGAGCTGGCAAGTGATTCCGACGTTGCACTCGTCTTCTATGCGGGACACGCCGTCGAAACGGCTGGAGCCAATTACCTCCTTCCTGTCGATGCAGTGCCGGAGAGCGATCGCCATCTAAGCGACGATGCGCTGGCGCTGGGCGAGATCGTGACCGCCGCTGCAAAGGCCCGCCGCGGATCGCTCGTGATCGTCGACGCGTGTCGCGACGACCCATTCGTCGAGGCGAGGGAAGTCGCTCGATCCCGTGGAGTGGGGTCGAGCAAGGCGATGAGTGCGCCGAAGCGCCTCCACACCGGTCTTGCCGCAACACCAGTGATTCCCAACACGGTTGTTTTCCACTCGACCCAGCCTGGGCGGGCAGCACTCGACGGGGACGGTGTCGACAGCCCGTTCGTGCGCGCGCTCTTGTCGACGCTAGGAACCCCGGGGCAGCCGCTGGAAACGGTCGTGCGCGAGACCACCACCCGCGTTTCCAGCCAAACACAGGGACAACAAGTGCCTGCTCTCTACGGTTCACCTCCCATGATCGCCCTGCTGCCGCCCGCAACCAAACCCTGAGCTCAATTTCCCCCTTCGACCGCCAGGGTCATCTGGCTTCGCCCGACCCGACCTTCCTTGTCCGTGGCCTCGATTTCGATCAGGTGCTTACCTGCCGGCACAATCACGGCAGGAGCCTCGATACCGTCTGCGGTGACGAACGCCTTGATCCGATGTGTGAGATCGACAGCAGGCTGACGGCGATACGTCACGCGGACGCTCGCCGGGTCGATGGGTATGCCGTTCCGAGGCTTGAACCTGACCGCCAGACGGAATGGTCCGTTGATGGCGACCGGCGGAGGAGCGACCGCATCGATCCCCGGCCCGCGCGTGACGTTCCGTGTCTGCCCACCGGGCCCAGCCGCCGCGGGAAGGCTCGCCTCTTCTTGCGTGATCAACCGGATCGGCTCGACCGCCAAGGCGCACGGCGCCCAAACGCAGGCGGTGGCGAGAAGCCCCGCACGGAACAAGGCAGCTTTGATCATCGACCAACTCCGATGAGACCGGCCATCAAGCCAGTCACGGCAGACATCGCGCTGCCAGCAAGCAAGATTGTGAGCTCAATGGCCTTCAATGTGTCCATGGGGATGCTGCTGTTGGCAGCCAAGAGAGACTCGCGCAGCTTCGGAACCGATACGAGGCCCCGTGCGGTCAGCGCGTTCCGAAACACGCGAGCAAGCATACCAGAGAACATCGAAGCACTTATGCTCAGTCCGTAAAAGAGCGTCTCGCGCCACGCCGCACTCCCTTGAGGCAGCATCGGGACTGAATCGACCCATCCCACAATCGCGTTCATAGCCGCGATCGCCGTGATCGCAAATACGACTGCCATGGCAATGTCGGGCCAAGTGATCCGAGGTTGCATTTTGATGTAAAGCAGCCCAACCCCGAAGGGGATGATCAGTGACGCGAGCCGCAGAACGGCCAGAGACAAGTCCAGCCAGAACACGACGGCAGCGTGAGTAGCGAGCAGGGCGGCAAAACCCAGCGGCAGCGGCCAGAGACTACGTCGAACCGGCCGGCTCGTTTCAACGAGGGCTTTCGCATCCGCGGCGGCGTCCTCGGCAAGTACCGGCTGAGCTAAGACCCTCCTGCCCCCCTCCGCAGCCCTTTCCAAGCTTTCCAGGCGATTCTCGGCGAGCTTGAGCCGGCGCAGAAGGGGCAAAACAGGCGTGAGATCCCGCCCGCAGCACCGGCAGGAGAGCGCGCCCGCATTGAGAACAGCGTCGCAGTAGGGACACTCGAGCTGCTGTTCCGGAGTCATAGGTGAGCCGACAGGGAGGGAGCTAAGCAAGCCACGTTGCAGTTTGCCGCGCAACCCTCTGTGTCGATCGCTGCGGTAGGATGGGCAGCACTGCTATTGAACCTGCGGCGAACGTCCGCTCTCAGGCAGACGCCTGTTCCGCTCCTTGCCAGACGCAGCGCCTTTCCACTTTGCAACATGATCTTCGAGTACACGACTAAGAAAAGTAGTCACTCTCCCCTGAACTTTACGAAGATCGTCCATAGTAACCTTTACCTCCAGCCGCAAGGGCAATTTGGCTTATGAGCCCCCCGTCAATGGCCAGATCTGCTCCGCTGACGTAATCACTATCCGAACTGGCTAGAAATACCGCCGCACCGACGACGTCCTCAACTTTTCCAAGTCGCGCCAGGGGGATGGCGCCGGTAACCGCTTTTGTAGCCTCCTGGTCTGAGAACAGGTCGTAGTTGAGGGCCGTCAATGTAGGTCCGGGACTGAGTGAATTGATCCGGATCCTGAGCGGAGCCAATTCCCCCGCTAGATGCCGTGTCATCGAAAGCACTGCGCCTTTCGACGCGGCGTATGACGCGAAGCCATGACCGCCGCGATGAGCGTTGCTGGAGGCGATCTGGATGATCGAACCTCCCTCGCTCATCAGCGGTATCGCCGCACGAAGGACGTTCACGTAGCCGACCACGTTGACGTCGAGGATGCGATGCCACTCCTCTTCCGATGTCTCCAGAAAACCCTTTCTGACGATGATCCCTGCGCAATTGACCACGATCCGGAGCGGCCCCTGGACGCCCGCCGCGCGCCGGATCTCGTCAGAGAGCTCGGTCGACCTAGTCACGTCAGTCGTCGAGCAGATCGGGCACGCTGCGGTCGAACCGAGGAGCGCACACGTCTCCTCGAGGCTTTCCGCGTGCCGGTCGATCAGCGTGAGCCGGGCACCCTCGCGTGCGAAGCTAGCAGCGATGGCCCGGCCGAGGCCGGACCCCGCGCCCGTCACGACACCATGCAAACCGTCGAGCTTCACAACGCACCTCGGTCAGGGGACAGCACGGCCTGCCGGGAGGGCGGGCGCCAGGCGGTCCATCAAGGCTTCTTCACATAAGGGCATTCGCTCTCGGACAGCGGCGTGAAGGCGTCCTCCGCCGGGATGGTCGTCACGAGCTTGTAGTAGTCCCACGGGTATTTCGATTCGTTGGGCTTCTTGACTTCATAGAGCCGCAGATCGTGCATCCAGCGGCCGTCCTCGCGGATCGGCCCCTCCTCGCCGAAAAACTTCATCGGCATGGCCTTCATGGCCTTCATGACATCCTCGGCCCGATCGGTCTTCGCGGCTTCGATGGCTCGGAGATAGTGCAGCACAGTCGCGTAAGTTGTGGCCTGTTCGCGGGTCGGCATCTTGCCGAACTGCGCGTGGAAGCGTTTCGCGAAGGCGCGGCTCTCGTCGTTCATATCCCAGTAGAAGCCTTCCACGAGCTGGAGCCCGTGGGCCTTGTCCAGCCCAAGCGCATGCACGTCGGAAATGTGCAGAATCAGCCCAACTAGCTTGCGTCCCTCCTGAGTAAGACCGAACTCGACCGCTTGGCGAATTGCGTTAACCGTGTCGTTCCCTGCATTCGCGAGACCGATCGCCTTGGCCCCGGACGCCTGCGCTTGAAGCAGGAAAGATGAAAAGTCGGGCGTATTCTGAGGATGCCTCACAGAGCCGGCGATCTTGCCTCCGCCGGCCAGAATGACGCGGGTGCTGTCGGCCTCCATCTGGTGGCCGAAGGCGTAGTCCGCGGTCAAAAAGAACCAGGAATCGGCTCCGCCCCTAAGTACGGCACCGGCTGTGCCGGCCCCGAGAGCCCGCGTGTCTTCCGAAGTCTGGATGCTGTAGGGAGAGCAGCTCTTTCCGGTCAGCGCGGCCGTCGCAGCGCCGGAGATGAGGAAGACCTTCTTCTTGTCCCTGACCACTTCCTGGACCGCAAGCGCGACCGACGAGGTCGGAACGTCGGTGATAGCGTCGATACCTTGCTCGTCGAACCAGAGCCGAGCGATCGTTGAGCCGACATCGGGCTTGTTCTGGTGATCCGCCGATACGATCTCAATCGGCGCGCCCAGCACCTTGCTGCCGAAATCCTCCGCGGCCATGCGGGCCGCGAGTACCGAACCCGGACCCGCCAGATCCATGTACGGTCCCGAGGCGTCATTCAACACGCCGATGCGGACCTTGCCGTCCGAGAGGGCCGTCTGCGCGGAGGCCTGCGGAGCCGCACCTTGGGCAATCGCAACGCCAAGGCAAGCGAAAAGGATTCGTCTCAAAGCGGATCTCTCCCCAGGTTTTCTCCCTCAAGCAGTTATAAGTCTGCCTCATTTTCGCGGTCAAGGCGCTCCCCCCTTGGAGCCAGTCTCACGGCGGCAAATCACGCCGACCATATGAGGACACCTCATAGATGGTGGAACACCCGAGGCTGTCAGCGCGACCGGCTGACGCCCACTCGCGGGTTTGGTTCGAGCGACGGCCGCTTCTCGCCTTCGGCTATTGAGCGCATAACACCGAAGGTACGGATATCATCCCTCAGGAGCGACGTGTGGCCAAAGCGAGAGGGCAGAAAGTTCTAGCCTCGCGGCAACAGATCCCGGGCAAAGGCAAGCGAGGAGACAGGAAGGACGAGATCCTGGAGGCTGCGCGGCGGCTATTTGTAGCCAAGGGCTCGGACGGTACCACGATGGCCGACATCGCGGCCGAGACCGGGATCGCTGAAGGCACGGTGTACCTGTACTTCAAGAGCAAACGCGATCTTGTGGCGGGCATCGCCTCCTATTGGACCCGTCAGATGCTGGATCGGACGGTCGAGCAACTGTCAGCTGTGGATCGACTTACAGACAAACTCACCATTATCGTGCAGAATCACTTGACGTTCATGCTTCAGCATCCAGACCTTTATTTTCTTTTTTTCAAAGAGATACGGACCAGCCCGGACTACGCCACTTCGGATCTGCATGAGGTCAACCGGGCCTACACCGAGCCGCTTAAGAAGTGCCTGGCCGCGGCCACACCCTCGGGTCGCTCCCCGGCCGGGCTGACGCCGTCGCAGATGCGCGATCTCGTCTACGGCGGAGTCGAGCATACGGGATGGGCCCGGATTGTGAGAGGCAAGGCCGCCGAGACCGACGTGCCCGCACTCGCACGGGCCCTTACGATGACATTCCTGGCGGCGTTCGGCCTCGACGAGACGGCACCAGCCGACCTTGAGGCCCGCGTTCGGCGGCTAGAACGCCTACTTGGCGTCGAAGCAAATGAATGACGCTCATTTAGTTGCTCGCGTGGCAAGCCCGGTCGCTCTCACGCGGGATTGACGCCAAACTGAGGCATCCTTAGTTTCGTGCCGGATCGACGGAACGAAGCGGAATGCGACACAGCTACAAGACGCTCGCCTGGGAGACCCGCGACCGGGTGCTTTGGATCCGGCTCAACCGGCCGGACACGATGAACGCGGTCGACGACGATCTGCACTACGAGCTTTCCCTCGTCTTCGAGGACGCCGACAGGGATCCGGAATCCGATGTCGTCGTGCTGACGGGCTCCGGCCGCGCGTTCTGTGCCGGAGGTCTCGCCAGCTGGATGGAGCAGAAGGCGGAGCATCCGGACGAGTTTCGCGAAATCCTTCCCGATACGAAGCGCATCGTCTTCAGCCAGCTGCAGATGGAGAAGCCAATCATCTGCGCGCTAAACGGCGCCGCTGCCGGGCTCGGCGCCAGCATCGCCCTGATGTGCGATCTGATCGTCGCCGCGGACACCGCCACAATCGGCGATCCGCATGTGCGTATGGGATTCGTCGCGGGAGACGGCGGTCCAGTGATTCTGCCGCAACTCGTCGGCTATGCGCGGGCGAAAGAGATGCTCCTCCTTGGCTCGATGCTCTCAGCCGAAGAAGCTCGCTCGATGGGCCTCATCAATCGCGTCGTGCCCGCCGCGGAATTGGAGGCCGCGACCGAGAAGCTGGCTTTGCAGCTCGCCCGGGGCGCGAAATGGGCGATCCGCTGGACCAAGACGGTCACCAACATTCCCCTGCGCCGGCTAGCGCAAGACCTGATGGACGCTTCCGTCGCCTACGAGATGGCGTCCAATCTCACGACCGATCACCGCGAGGCCGTGCGGGCCTTCATCGAGAAGCGCCGCCCGGTCTTTACCGGCAATTGAACAGGCCGCGACCATCCAAACCAAAAGCACAGCAGACATCCGAATGATCCAGGAAGCAAACCCCTTCCTCGCGGTCCGCAGGGAAGACGAGGGCATCGTGATCGTCACGCTGGATCGAGCGCCCGCAAACGCCATCAGCCGGGACACATATGACCAGCTTCGCACGGTATTCAACACGCTGAGCCGCGACCCGGACGTGCGGGCCATCGTTTTCACCGGGAACGGGCGACTGTTCTGCGGAGGTAACGAAGTCGGGGACTTCGTCGATCTGGGCTTCGAGGCGGCCAACACCTATCTGGCGCATGCGCGGCTGTGCTACGCGGCGATCTACGACTGCGAGGTCCCAGTGATCGGCGCCATCAACGGCGCCGCGGCGGGAACGGGGCTTATCCTGGCGAGCCTGTGTGACATCCGCGTCGTCTCCGAGAAGGCTTCCTTCCTTCTGCCTGAGATCAACATCGGATTGGCCGGTGGCGCGTGTCATCTCGCACGGCTGGTAGGACAGGGCACGGCTCGCCTGATGGCCTATACGGGTTGCAAGCTCGGACCAGAGGAGGCGAGGCGTGTGGGGCTTGCCGACATCGTCGTGCAGCCCGAAGATGTAGTATCGCGGGCGCTCGAACTGGCGCGGGAGATCGCGAAGAAGAACCCCCTGGCAGTGCGCCTGGCGAAGGCCGGCCTTAATCGCAACGAGACGCAGAGCGTTAAGGAAGGGTTCGAGTTCGAATGCGACCTGATCGCGACCGCTCTACAGACTCCGCTCGCCGCGGAGGCCATCCGATCATTCGCCTTCAAGCGCTCCCCGGCTCCGGCGAGTGAGGAACCTCGTCGTGCTGGGTGACCCCATATCGGGCGTGCCCGCGCGTAGTATCTGCGTCGTCCGCGACCTGCTGTTGCGCTGGGACGCGGAGAAGCCCGAAGCGGTCTTCATCGTCTGTGAGGACTGCGCGGAGGTAACCTTCGCCGAGTTGCTGAGGCGGACCTCGCGCGTCGCACACGGGCTACGCCGGCTCGGCGTCGCCCGAGGCGACAACGTCGTAGTCTGGATGCCGAACTCGGTCGATTGCGTCCTCGCTTGGTTCGCCATCAACGCGCTGGGCGCGGTCTACGTGCCGATCAACACCGCCTACATGGGGCAGTCGCTGGCGTACGTGCTGCGCAATGCGCAGGGGCGCGTTATGGTCGCTCATGCAGAACTCGTCGGTCGCCTTGAAAGCATCGAGACCGGCACGCTAGCGACGATAGTCTCGACCGGAGCCTCCCTGAAAGGGGGCATAGAGGGTCTCGAGATCGTCGGTTGGGACGAAGCGTTCGGCGAGGCAGTCCCGGACGAGCTGCCGGAGCTCGACCAGCCCATCGAGCCCTGGGACGTCCAGTCGATCGTCTACACGTCAGGTACGACCGGGCCGTCGAAGGGCGTGGTATCGACCTATGCGCACCTGTACCACATGAGCGCACCGCACGCCTTCACGATGGTCGACGCGACAGACCGCTACATGTGCCACTTGCCTCTGTTTCATGTCGGGGGCACGATCCCGCTGATGGGGATGCTGTCGCGGGGGGCCTCCGTGGCCCTGATGCCATCCTTCAGCACTGGCCTGTTCTGGGACCGCGTTCGCGCGACCCGCCCGAGCGTCATGGTCCTGCTCGGGGTGATGGCGACCTTCCTCCTCAAGCAGCCGCCGAGTCCGCGCGACCGGGATCACCCACTCCGCAAGGTGATCATCATCCCGCTAGGCGCCGGAGCGGACGACTTCGGCCGCCGCTTCGGCGTCGAGGTTTACACGCTCTACAACATGACGGAGATCTCGACGCCCCTGGTCTCGGGTCGTGGCGTATCGACCGTCGGATCCTGCGGGCAGCCCCGCGAGGGCGTCGAGTTGCGGCTCGTCGATGCGAACGATTGCGAGGTCGCCTTGGGGGAGGTGGGCGAACTCATCGTGCGCTGCGCCGCGCCCTGGGCGCTCTGCAGCGGTTATTTCCGCAAGGCCGAGGCAAGTCTCGCCGCCTTCCGCAATGGCTGGTTCCACACGGGAGACGCGTTCCGCGTCGAGAACGGCGAGTGGCTCTTCGTGGATCGGCTGAAAGACACGATCCGCCGCCGCGGCGAAAACATCTCGTCCTTCGAGGTCGAGGCCGAGGTGGTGCTCCACCCTCAGGTGCGCGAGGTGGCGGCCATCCCCGTTCCCAGCGACTCCACAGAGGACGAGGTCATGTGTGCCGTCGCACCCGTGGCAGGCGAGCGGATCGATCCGACGGAACTCTATCGCTTTCTGGAGGCGCGCATGCCGCCCTTCATGTTGCCCCGATATCTCCGAGTCATGGAAACCCTGCCGAAGACCGATACGCAGAAGATCCAGAAGCAAGTCCTGCGGGCCGCGGGCGTAACCGCCGACACCTGGGACAGGGAGGCGGCCGGGATCAGGGCGCGGCGGGTCGAGATCGGAAAGACGCCTACGGCGATCGGATAGTGGGCCGACCGGAAGACTCCGAAAGGATAGCACCGAGAGGAAGCACATGGACAATTGCTTCAGCCTGACCGGACAAAGGGTCATGGTGACCGGGGCGGCCGGCGGCATCGGCTCTGCTGTCGCGCGGGTCTGCGCCTCTCTCGGCGCTGAAATCGTAGGAGTGGACCGCGTTCCGCTCGACGACCTAGTCACCATCCTGAACCGGGATGGCCATGCCTGTCTCACTTTCACGTGCGACGTAACCGATCGAAAGGGCGTGGAGCGGATCTGTGCCGAGGCGGGACCGATCGACGCTGCGGTCCTGAACGCCGGCATGATGGCCGACAAGCCATTCGAGGACGACGACTGGAATGCCTCGTTTGACGAGGTAATGGCCGTTAACGTCCAGGGTCCGGCCAATTTCGCCCGCGCATTGCTGCCGGGCATGCAGGCCCGGCGCCGCGGGCGGATCGTGCTGATCGGATCGATCGCAGGACATAACGGCGGGTTCTTCTCATCGACACCGCCGCAGTACTCTCTGACCAAGGGCGCCGTGCACACCTTCCTGCGGTGGCTCGCGAAGCGGGCCGGCGAACACGTCCAGGTCAATGCGGTCGCCCCAGGCGTGATCGACACCCCAATGGTTACGGCGGATTTCCGGCCGGTGTCCGGACAGCCGATCACACGAAAGGGCAAACCGGAAGAGATCGCGTGGCCCGTCGCGTTCCTTTGCACTCCGGGGTGCAGCTACATGACTGGAGCGATCGTCGATGTGAATGGAGGCGCGTTCATGCGCTGACGCACCGCACGACGAGTTTACCGAAAGAACATTTCAACAACAGGACGTGGCCCTCTGACACAATTCGTGGGTCCGTGTCGATACTCACGCCGCCCGACGACCTCACAGGGAACTCCGTCGGCCTGGGGTCGGCCGCACGCGCCAGGCCGGCCGCTGCGACGACCGCGGCACCCCAGCGTCCAGAACGTCATGCGGGCCTCGTGCTGCCGGAGCAACGGACCGGTTGGGAGTGGGTTCCGGCTCAGTGCGGAGGACCAAGCCTCTCGTATTGAGACTTCTCGACCAAGCCCGGGCGAATGGTGGCCGAACACGTCGTTGCCCTCGGCGATCACGATCAGTTCCGAGACCCAGCCGGTACCGCTGATGAGCGGCTCGCCCCATTCCTCGAAATAGACCCTCAGCCGCTTGTGCCCAGTTGAGGAGGCCCGAATGGCTTCGATGCGCTCCTCGAAATTCCGGGCGAGTGTCAGTTCGGGGGCAATCTCACGCGAGATCTCCCTACTGGACCGGAGGCTGCGGCATGACCTGGCCGCAGCTCAGACCGATCCCGACCGGGATCGTCCCACGCGGAGGACGGGGTGGATGAAGCCGAGAATATCTGCTGCGCTTCGAGCGCGTCCAACGGCGAGGCTCTCTCAACCGGATCCGATCCATGCGTGCAGCGGCTTCGTCAAAAAGCCATCAGACTGCGGTGAGAAACGCGACCCGCCTGAACGATAACCCGGCCGAGAGGTGCAACCCGCGTTTGACCCATCCACCCGATTAGAGAAACAGACATCGGCTCGGTGCCGGAAAGCCGACGTTCCAGTTTGCGCCCAACTCGGCCGTTCGGGCGCTCTCGGTGTAGCATCGAGAGCGGCATTCCCGGTGCTTTCTAACTCTGCAGGCCCGGCAATCGGCCGCTGTAAGTGGTCGATGCGCCAAACCTCATCCCTCCTCTCGGAGCCGCTGAGGAAGCCACCCGGTCGTCTGAATATGCCCGGGCAGGACGAGGCCGACTGGGACGGGGCCCCTCCGGGTTGTCGCCGTGTAGGGGAGATATCGAACCGAGGTGAGAACAGTATGCTGGACATCATTCTGTTACGTTTGCGCTTCTGCTCGCGTTGAAGCGCCGCCTGTATTCGCCTGGAGAAAGACCTATCAAACGCAGGAATACGCGCCTGAAGGCGGCTGCATCTCCATATCCGACTTCCCATGCGACTTGATCGATTGACCGTCTGGTGAACTCAAGAAGCTCGCGAGCTTTGCCGATCCGTAGCTGTTGGACATATTCGGTTGGCTTCATGCCTGTCGCGATCTTGAACCGGCGAAGGAATGTGCGCTCCGCCAAGCCGGCTTCCCGCGCCATGTCGGCGACAGTGATCGAGCGCGACGGGTGTGCTTGCAGCCAGTGCTGGACCTTCAGGATCGACGCATCTCCGTGAGCAAGCCGCGGCGCGAAGGTGCTGTAGTGGCGCTGCTCGCGGCCGGTGGGATCGATCAGCCAGAATTGCCCGGTCTCGATCATGATCGTCGGGCCGAGAAGCCGGTCGATGACCCGCATGCCGAGATCCGTCCAGGCCATCATGCCGCCCGCGGTGAGGATCTCGCCGTCTTCGATGAGGACCTTGTCCGCATCGATCTTCACGTCCGGGAAGCTCGATCGGAACTTGTCGACGACGCGCCAGTGAGTGGTCGCCGGCCGGCCGGATAGCAGGCCTGTCGCTGCCAGCAGGAACGCGCCACAGCCGGTCGACGCGAGTGTTGCGCCTTCCGCGTGACGTTCGGCCAGCCACCTGGCGAAGGGTGCTGCCGCCTCACCAGCGATCGGCCCTGGAGCCCAGTCCGGAGCGACGGCGGGAGCGACCAGCACGTCGGGACGTCCCTCGATCCCGGGATGCGTGTCGTAGCTGCGCAGGATCGCGCCCGCTGCGTCCATGCTCCAGTGGGTCACCCGCAATGGCGGCCCACCACGCGCGACCGACAAGCCGCTTGCGACCTGCAGTAGATCGGTCAGGCCAAAGACCATGGCCATGTGGCATTGCGGGTAGAGGAGAAGCCCGACCTCCGCCTTGCCGCTCTGCAGTTGCGATCGTGCCACGAGGTCGTCCCCTTCGGAGGCGCGACAACGCGCGTCCGGCGCGGAATGGCAAGAGCGTAGGCCGGGCTGTCAGTTTCAGCACGCATTTTGTCGGATCTGCCAATCTCGACCCGACGGAAACCCGGCAATCCTACGCTCCAGCGGCAGACGTCGGCGAGCAGCTCTCGTCCCGCATGAAATCGCGGAGCGTCTATGCCGACCCTGTCTCCTCGCGCCGAGGGCTTCGCGCAATCCGCTCGCGACCATGCAGGAAGTTTGAAGGTCGCTGGCCGGGTTCTCGCCGTTGCAGGAGTCGTGCTGCCGCTTCTGATGATCGGCGCGCTCAAGTTCACGCAGATCGAGATCGATGCTCTCAAGCCGATCATCAACGGAACACCTTGGCTGGCATGGCTCTACGCCGTCCTCGGCGAGGCGGGTGCCTCCTACCTCCTCGGCACGGTCGAGATCATCACGGCAGCCCTCTTCATTGCATCGCCATGGTCCGCCCGCGCTGGGGTTGCGGCCGGCGCGCTCGGAACCGTGACCTTCGGGGTGACCTGCTCGACCATGCTCGCCCTGCCGATCTGGGAGGACGGCTCGGGCGGCTTCCCCTGGCTGAACGCCACCGGCTCGTTCCTCATCAAGGATCTGGCTCTGCTCGGCATCAGCCTGGTCGTGCTCGGGGAAAGCCTCGCTCGGCTCGCAGGAGCCGGACCGATCAGCCTCGGGGAGGCTCGTGAATTCCCCGCCGAAGCTCGCCTCTCTCCACGATCCTCCCCTCTCTGAGGCCAAGGCAACGTGAGCGGAATGGGACCGGAGATCTTCGCATGAGACGGACGAGCTTCATCCCGAGCCTCGCGGCGTTGGGCATGCTTGTCGCGGGATGCATCCCGGATGGGCAAGCTTCTTCGGAGGGCGCCAATGCCGAGCGGCCTGCGGTTTGGCTCGTCTTCAACGAGAAAGGCGAGGCAGCGCTTCCGAGGGGCTACCGCTCCTGGGTGCACGCCTACGCCGCCTGGGAATCGATCACCACGACGATCCTGGACGGCACGGTGACGAAGACCCCCGAGTTCCACAGCGTCTACGTCGAGCCGAAGACTTACCGGACCTTCATGGAGACCGGAAAGTGGCCGGAAGGATCCCTGATGGTGAAGGAGTTCAGCGCCACCAGCATCGATCCCAAGACTTGCGACGGGCCGCCAGCCTACCTGTGCAGACTCGGTTCCAGCACGGTGATATTCCCGACCGTGCAAACGGGCATCGGCGTGATGCTCAAGGACAGCAAGCGCTATCCCGACGAGCCGGGCGGCTGGGTCTACTTCAGCTATGGGCACCAGCCACCGCCCTATCAGCCATTCTCGCCCGTGCGGGACCGCGCCCAGTGCGCCCAGTGCCATATCGACCATGTCGGTCCGAAGGACGACTACGTGTGGTCGGCAAAGCTCAAGCAGCCGGGCTTCACCCGAGAAGGCGCCGATGCGGCGAACAACCTCGCTGCCGCCTTTCCAGATTGAGCTGGACGGCACTCGGACCGCCACAAGGGGACCCGATCATGAATCAGCAACGTCGCGCCGTTCTGGGCGGCATGGCAGCCCTCGTTGCCGTCTTTGGGCTGGCGTTGATCTCGGCGGCCGGCGCAGCCGCTCAAGGCAGGCCAGGTGACGGGATCCAAGGGATCGAGTGGACCGTGTTGCAGAAGGCGACACTCGCGGGAGCGCCCGGAAAAGACGAGATGATGGGGGTGGCCGAGATCGCGCCGGGGGTGGCGGTCGAGCGGCACAGCCATGCCGAGGTGGAGCTAGGCTACGTGCTGCAAGGCGAACTCGTTCTCGAAGCCGACGGCGAGGCGCCCCGGACGATCAAGGCGGGCGACAGCTTCGCCATTCCGGCCGGGACGGTTCACCGGGCGAAGAACGGCAGCCCGAGTCCGGCGAAGGTACTGGCGATCTACATCGTCGAACGCGGCAAGCCGCTCGCGGAGCCCGCTCATTGATCCTCGAGCCGGATGTTCCTCGAACGGCAAGCTCGCTGGCCGGCGGCTCGGCGGCGCTTGCCGCCCGAGCGGTTCGAAGGCGCTCACGCCCTCTGGGAAGCGTCTGCCGTCAAATCACCGTTGGCCTAGGAGAACTACGATGAGCAGCCAGTATCTCGAACCTGCGGGCCTGCTAGCGATGGTCGCTGTCGCCGCGAGCACTTCAGTCTGCGGGGGCAGTGTCGCCGCTCAGGAAAGGCCGGACATCGACCGCATCGTGCGCCAATTCCACGTCAACTACTCCAAGAACGAGGTCGAGAATAACGGCGCGCTCGTAGCCGACAATCTCGTCGTCCGCCTGAACGGCGGAGCCGAGAACAAGGTCAACGGCGCGACCTTCAGGGGCCGGGACGAGTTCGTCGCCTTGGCTCAAGCGCGACAAGGTCATGTTTTCGGACGGGGCGATCACGGACCATGACGTAGTCGTCTCGGGAAACATGGCCGCGATCCGGTTCACGATGGCGCACGCATACCGGTCCGATACCGACCCCGAACGGTCCCCTGGAGCCGACCGGCCGCAAGGTGCGCGTCGACGGCACCGAGTTCTTCACCTTCGACAGCACCGGCAAGCTCATTCGTCTCGAGACGCTCACCAACGACCTTGCCGTCGTCGGGCAGCTGACGGCGAAGTAAAGCCCATCCGCTCGGCTCCCGTGGTCGCCGCGACGATCGCGGGATTCCAGGTTATCTTGTGAGATCGGGAGCGATGTGATGGCCAAGCGCGATGCGATCTTTCCTGCCGGCGAGCAGGCGCTCTACGAGATCAACCGGTATTCGCCGGCGATCCGGTCGGGTGACCTCGTGTTCGTCTCGGGCCAGGTGGGCAGCCGCCCGGACGGCACGCCGGAGCCCGAGTTCGAACGGCAGGTTCAGCTGGCTTTCGACAACCTTCAGGCCGTGCTCGAAGCCGCGGGCTGCAGCTTCGAGGACGTCGTCGACGCGACCACCTTCCACACCGACGCGGCCGCGCAGTTCGAGACGATCTCGGCCGTCCGGCTGAAAGCGATCGGCGATCCGCCCTATCCCAACTGGACCGCGGTCGGCGTGAACTGGCTGGCCGGGTTCGATTTCGAGATCAAGGTGATCGCTCGGGTGAGCGCCCGAGCTGAAGCGGTTTGAGCGGCAATCGAGGAGCAGCAGCATGGCCACCAGGGGCTTCACCGGTCGGCGGCCGGCTCCAGAGCTCGCGGACCGCATCCCGCCCGGGCAGTCCCTGACCGACGGCTTCCCGGTGCTCTCGGCCGGGCCGACGCCGCGGGTGCCGCTTGAAGAGTGGTCGTTCACGCTGAAAGTCGGTCCACGCCCGGTCGGGCGCTGGATGTGGTCGGAATTCGCTGCATTGCCGCAGACGAAGATGACCCGGGACATCCATTGCGTGACCAAGTGGTCGAAGCTGAACACGCCCTGGACCGGCGTTCTCGTCGACGACCTCATCGCGGACGCCGGGCTGGAACCACCGACCCCCTTCGCGTTGGCGCACTCGTATGACGGCTACTCGACGAACGTGCCCGTTGCTGACCTCGTCGGCGGCAAGGCGATGGTGGCCACGCATTACGAGGGAAAGCCTCTCACGCCGGAGCATGGCGGCCCGGCAAGGCTCCTCGTCCCGCACCTCTATTTCTGGAAGTCGGCGAAGTGGATCAACGGGCTCCAGTTCACCGAGCACGACGAGCCTGGCTTCTGGGAGCTGCGTGGCTATCACATCTACGGCGATCCCTGGCGTGAGCAGCGCTTCTCGGGCGACTGAACGGTGCCAGAGGCTGCCGCTGAGCCTATCCACATTCCGTGGCAGAGCGCCGTCATCGACCGCATCGCGGCCCGCACGGAAGGCGTGAAGAGCTTCTTTCTTCGCCCGCACGACTGGCGCCCGTTTCAAGCCGGCCAGCACCTTGATATCCGGCTGAGCGCTCCGGATGGCTACGAGGCGCAGCGAAGCTATTCGGTTGCCTCGGCGCCCGGACTGGTCGGGCTCTACGAACTGCTCGTGGAGCGCATCGGGGATGGCGAGGTCTCTCCCTTCCTCCACGACGTTGCCCAGGTCGGCGACGCGATTGAGGTCCGCGGCCCGTTCGGCGGTCATTTCGTCTGGGAACCTGGGGTCGGCGGACCTCTCCTGCTTGTCGGCGGCGGTTCAGGGGTCGCGCCGCTCTTGTCCATCTTGCGCCACCGTGCGGCGCAGGCGCCGGAGGTTCCGGCCGTACTCGTCCAGGCCGCGCGCACCTGGGACGGCGTCATCTGCCGTGAGGAGCTGCTCGCGCGCGATGCCGCGGAGGCCGGCTTCGATCTTTTCCTCGCCCTGTCCATGGATGCGCCCCGCCGGCCTCAGGACACGGGTCGCAGGATAGATGCGTCACTGCTCGAAACCGCGCTGACGCGGCTCGGCGCCCGCCCGCACCTGACCTTCGTGTGCGGGTCGAACCCGTTCGTGGAAGCAGCGGCCGGTTATCTTCTCGACCTCGGGGTGGGCGCGGAGATCATCCGTACAGAGCGGTTTGGCGGGTGACGGAGGAACGATGATTTACCCGGATACCGAGCTATGCGCCGCCGCGATGGAGCTTGAGCGCGAACATTCGCCCCCGTTCCTCTTCAACCAGGTGATGCGCACTTTCGCGTTCGGCCTCCAGGTCGGGACGGCATTGTCACGTCCGTCGCTCGCGGTAGCATCGGCGGATGCGCCGCTCCCCGTTCTGTGGTCACCGTTTCCCGCCTGACGTCATTCGGCAGGCGGTGTGGCTCTACCTGCGCTTCACGCTCAGCTTCCGTGATGTCGAGGACCTGCTCGTGGAGCGCGGGCTCGACATCTCATACGAGACGATCCGGCACTGGATGGTCAAATTCGGGCCAGTCTTCGCACGTGAGCTACGACGTCGGAGGCCGCGCCCGAGTTCGACTTGGCTTCTCGACGAGATGGTAATCCGGATCGGCGGCGAGCCGCTCTGGCTTTGGCGAGCCGTCGACCGTGAAGGCGAGGTGCTCGACATGCTTGTCCAACGGCGGCGTGACGCGAAAGCGGCGCTCCGTCTGATGCGAAAGCACCTTCGCAAGCATGGCTTCACCCCGACCTTGATAGTGACGGACAACCTTGCCTCATACGGCTGTGCGCATCGAAAGCTCGGGCTGGCCGCTCGCCATGACCAAGGGCTGCGCGCCAACAATCGAGCCGAAAACTCCCACCAGCCGGTTCGACGCCGTGAGCGCAAGATGCAGCGGTTCAAGTCGGCCGGCTCGGCTCAGCGTTTTCTCTCGGCTCACGCTGCGGTTCACAACACATTCAACATCCAGCGCCACCTGATTTCCCGCACAACCCTTCGCCGCTTCCGGGCCGAAGCTCACGAGCGGTGGCGGACCGCAACGGCGGCCTGATCACGGAAGATCCAATCATCACCGCGTCCGCGCTGCCGTAACGTGACGATGCCGGCGCGCCGTATAGTGCGGCGTGAACTTGGAGCTCGCCATCGCCAATGTCGGCAACGGGAGCTCGGATCTTTATGGCGTGAGTGGCCTGACCGGGCCGCATCAGAAGGATGACTGTCTCCACATCGGCGCAGCCCGGATCACCGCACGCTATTTCGCTCACGGTGACGAGGTCCTCCTCTTCGAGCGAGAAAATGCGAGCGATGCGATCCTTCAGAGCTGCCCGTTCATGGCCGTGCTCCTTCTCCTGCTGGAGCTTGCGCGGGGGCCAACGTAGCATCAGGCTGCCGCTCGCTCACCCCAGGCCGGGAATGGGTCCGGCAGAAGCCTGTAAGCGTCCGGGTCGAACCGGGCCGTCGTCGCGGACCCGACGAGACAAGAATCGAGCGCGTGCCGGATCGCCGCCTCGTCCAACTCCGTGCCGATGAAGACGAGCTCCTGGCGACGGTCGCCCCAGGTCGGGCTCCAATGCCGGGCAAGGAGCGTCTGCCACTCGGGATGGTCCGGCCAGCGCGATTTCGGGACCGCCGCCCACCAAGTGCCCATGGGGGTCACGCGGCAGATCGAACCGGCGAGCGAAAGCTCCCCGACCCAGTTTGGCCGAGTCGCGAGCCAGAAGTGGCCCTTGGCCCTAATGAGCCCGGGCCAGGTCCGATTGATGACTTCGCTCAGCTTCGCGGGGTGAAAGGGGCGCCGTGCGCGATAGACGAAGCTGCCGATGCCGTACTCTTCCGTCTCCGGCACATGCTCATGCGGCGCATAGAGTTCCTTGTACCACATCGGGTGCTGCTGAGCCTTGTCCCCGTCGAACAGCCCGGTATGGAGCACGGCATTGAGCGGCACGCGGCCGAAATCCGCCTCGACCATGCGCGCGTCTGCATTCAGGCCGCGGATGACCTTGCGGCAGAGATCAAGGCGCTCGGGAGGGACCTCGCTCGCCTTGTTGAGCACGACCACGTCGGCGAACTCGATCTGCTCGACGAGGAGGTCGACGAGCGTGCGCTCATCGCCGTCCCCAGCCGTTTCGCCGCGCTGGCGCAGGAAGTCTGACGAGGCGTAGTCGTTGAGCAGGTTGATGGCATCGACAACCGTGACCATCGTGTCCAGCCGCGCGACATCCGACGATGAGCGGCCCTCCTCGTCCCGGAAGGAGAAGGTGGAAGCCACCGGGAGCGGCTCGGCGATCCCCGTACCTTCGATGAGCAGGTAGTCGTAACGGCCGTCCGCGGCGAGCCGCTTGACCTCCGCAAGAAGGTCATCCCGCAAGGTGCAGCAGATGCACCCGTTCGTCATCTCGACCAGCTTCTCGTCTGTTCGCGACAGGTTCGCCCCGCCCTCGCGAACGAGGTCGGCGTCGATGTTCACCTCGCTCTTGTCGTTTACGATGACCGCGACCCGGCGCCCCTCGCGATTGTTGAGCACGTGATTGAGGAGGGTCGTCTTTCCGGCCCCGAGGAAGCCGGAGAGAACGGTGACGGGTAGGCGTCCATCGGCAACCTCGGTTTTCATCACGTCCTCATATGTAATGTTATTTCATAACATTTGTACGAGTGATACCACCCGGGGCAGCAGACCTGTCAAGCCTCATGCCCATACCCGCTTCCGTCCTTGCTCCCGTTTCCGCCCGCCCGAACCCGTCCATCCGCTGAGTCGTAGCAGCCGCACCGCCGAATTCTACGAGATCCCGCCTAGCGGCCGGGACTACGTAAATCGGGTGTCTTCGCTGGTTGCGCGAGTTGCCCCCGGGTTCGGCACTGTCGGCGAATTGGAGCCGCGTCTTGCGAGCTCTGTGTCGGGCTGCGAGGAGCCGGCTCGCAGAGAAGTCGCCGAAGCGTGGGACTGCGTGCCGGAGAGGCTGCTGGCCGTGATGCCTGCCAGGATGGTCCGTCGTGTACTCATGGTCGTGTCTCCTGAACTCGGCACCAAGATGCGGCTCGGTT
>NZ_JBMSEF010000029.1:0-31217 GCF_049446235.1 Enterovirga sp. CN4-39
CCCCTCCACCAGGCTTCGCCTGGCCCCCCTCCCCCTGTGGGGGAGGAGACGCGCGTCCCGCCGGCTCGCGAGCTTCCCGGCGCGAAAAGGGCGCATCTCGCCATCATCGCCTCGCTGCCCGCTCGCGGCGGCGCGGGCCCTGCAGCGTCCGGAAATGCCCGGCGAGGGCCGCCGCGAAGGCGGGATCGTTGATGTGGAGGGGGAGCCGCAGGAGCTGCCGGTTGGCGTTCTGCCGCACCGTGCGTTCGAGCGTCTCGAACAGGGCGGCGTCCGCGTCGGGATCGTGGAATGGCTGCCCCGGCGCGTCCAGCGCGGAGACGCCCCGCTCCGGGATGAGAAAGCGGACCGGGCCTTCCATGGCGTTCAGCCGCTCGCCGATCCAGCGCCCCATCCGGGCGTTCTCGTCCGCGGTGGTCCGCATCAGGGTGATCTGCGGGTTGTGCGGGTAGAGCCTGCGGCCGCGATAGGGCTCCGGCACGGTCTCGGGCGCCGCGAAATTGACCATGTCGAGCGCGCCGACCGATCCGACATAGGGGATGCGGGTGCGGATGACGGCGCCGAACCGGTCCTCGGTCGCGGGCAGGATTCCGCCCATCATCATGTCGCAGATCTCGGTCGTGGAGACGTCGATCACGCCGGCCAGCATCCCGGAATCGACGAGCTTCTCCATCGCGCGCCCGCCCGTCCCGGTCGCGTGGAAGACGAGCGGCTCCCACTCGGCGGCGATCAGCCTGGAGACCGCCTGCACGCAGGGCGTCGTCACGCCGAACATCGTGAGCCCGACGAGCGGCTTCTCCGCGCCTTCCGCCCGCCGGCCGGCCGGCTCGCGGCGAAGCTCGGCGAGGCGCGCCTTCGCCATGCCGGCCATCGCCCGCGCGCCGTTGCCGAGGATGCTCCGGGAGATCCGGTTGAGCCCCTGCACGTCCGTCACGGAATGCATCATGGTGATGTCCGCCGCGCCGACATAGGCGGCGACGTTCCCCGAGGCGACCGTCGAGATCATGATCTTGGGCACGCCGATCGGCAGCGCCTGCATGCCGGCCGTCGCGAGCGCGGTTCCGCCCGACCCGCCGGCCGCGATCACGCCGAGCACGCCCTGCTGCCGGGGCAGCCAGGCCCTGAACGCCTCCGTCATGGCGGCGACGGCCGTGCCGCGGTCACCCGAGGCGAGCCCGGCCGAGCCGCGCGGATGGGCCAGCGCCACCTCCTGCGGCGAGACATCCGCGCCCGCGCTCCGCCCCGAGGTCGAGAGATCGACGAGCCGGGTCCGCAGCCCCTCCTCGCGCAGGATGTCGCGGATGAAACGGAGCTCGTCTCCCTTGGTGTCGAGCGTGCCGGCGACGATCACGACGGGCTCGCCGACGACGTTACTGGCCAGCGGCCCGGTCGCC
The DNA here is from genome assembly GCF_049446235.1 of Enterovirga sp. CN4-39. NCBI lineage: Bacteria > Pseudomonadati > Pseudomonadota > Alphaproteobacteria > Hyphomicrobiales > Methylobacteriaceae > Enterovirga > Enterovirga sp. CN4-39. Next base: position 1,392 of record NZ_JBMSEF010000029.1, read on the forward strand.
GAGACGCGCCTTCCGTCGAGGGTGGCCAGGACCGGCCGCGAGAGCGTCCGCGCCTGGGCCTCGATGCGGGATGCCGGCACCGGCTGCGACCACCGGGTCGGCAGGACCGGATTGGAGACGTAGACGCGCGTCGGCCCGGTCGGGGGCGGCCGGGACGCCGGGGCAGCCTGCGCCGACGCGGGCTCCGTCACGCCGTCGGTCTCGTCGTGGCCGTGGCGGCCGACGCCGAGCAGCCGCTGCTGCAGGTCGCGGTCGCCCGCGAGCGTCGCGGAGGCGATGATGCGGTTGACCCGGCCATTGACCATGATGGCGACCGGGTCGGACATCTCGGTCGCGACGCCGATATTCTGCTCGATGACCAGGATGGCGATGTCGCCGGCCTCGGCGAGCGCGACGAGCATCTCCTCGACCTGCGCCACGATCACGGGGGCGAGCCCCTCCGTCGGCTCGTCCATGATCAGGAGGCGCGGGTTCATCAGCAGGGCGCGGCTGATCGCCAGCATCTGCTGCTCGCCGCCGGAGAGCTGGGCGCCGCCGTTGTTGCGGCGCTCCGCGAGGCGCGGAAAGGTCTCGTAGATCCGCTCCGGCGTCCAGGCGCCGCGCTTGCCGCGCTGCATCAGGCGCAGGTGCTCGTCGACGGTGAGCGAGCGCCACAGGCGGCGGCCCTGCGGCACGTAGCCGATCCCGCGCCGCGCCACCTCGGCCGGGCTCCGGCCGGCGATCTCCTCGCCGAAGAAGCGGATCGACCCGGAGCTGATCGGCACGAGGCCCATGATGGCCTTGCACAGGGTCGTCTTGCCCATGCCGTTGCGGCCGACGACGGAGAGCACGCCCCCCTGCAGCGTCAGGTCGACGCCCTGGAGCGCATGCGAGCGTCCGTAGAAGACGTTCAGGCCGGTGACCTGGAGGACCGGGACCCCGGGCGGCGGGGGAGCGTGGAAGCGCTCAGCCATGGCCGCCTCCGAGATACAGCTCCTGCACCTCCGGGTCGGACTCGATCTCCTCCGGCCGCCCTTCCTTGAAGATGCGGCCGTTGTGCATCATCGTCACGCTCTCGACGACGCGCAAAGCCACGTCCATGTCGTGCTCGATGATGATGTAGCCGATATGGGCGGGCAGCGAGGTCAGGATGTTGACGAGGTCGCGCCGCTCGGTCGGCGAGAGGCCCGCCGCCGGTTCGTCGAACAGGATGAAGCGCGGCGCCCCCGAGAGGGCGAGCGCGATCTCGAGCTGGCGCTGCTGACCGTAGGCGAGCTCCCCGACCAGGCGGTCCTTGACGTCCGTGAGGTGCACGGCGTCCACGAGGGCTTCGGCGGCCTGCGTCAGCGTCTCGTCGCGGCGCGGGCGCAGGAGCGAGAAGCGGTTCCGCGACACGCCCCGGCAGGCGAGATAGACGTTGTCGAGGACGCTCAGCCCCGTGAAGAGCGACGAGATCTGGTAGGTGCGCCGCAGGCCCCGGCGGATGCGCTCCTGCGGCGGGAAGGCCGTCACATCCTCGCCGAAGAACCGGATGATGCCGGAGGTCGGCGGGAAGTCGCCCGTGATGCAGTTGAACAGCGTCGTCTTGCCGGCGCCGTTCGATCCCAGCACGGCGCGCCGCTCGCCCGGCCGGACGCTGAGCGTCACGTCGGAGAGCGCCGCGAGCGCACCGAAGAGGCGGGCGACGCCGCGCAATTCGAGCGCGTTGTCGGAGCCCGACGAGCGCAGGCCGCGAAGCGCGACGGCGCTCATGGCCCCCTCCCCGGCGCGCCCATGGCGGAGGAGCGCGCGTCGCGGCCCCTGAGATAGCGCTCGCGCAGGCGCTCGAAGATGCCGACGAGCCCGCCCGGCGAGAACAGGACGATGACCAGGAAGCCGAGCCCGATCAGGAGTTGGAAGCGCTTGCCGTCGAGGCCCACGGCCTCGAGCAGGTCGAGCGAGAAGGTCCGCAGCAGGACATAGACGAGCGCGCCCACGAAGGGGCCGATCGGGCGCGACAGCCCGCCCACCACGGCGATGATGAGGACGTCCACCACCGGCCCGATTCCGGCTGTGCCTGGCGAGATCTGCCCCTGGTACCAGACCAGCAGGACACCCGCGGCCGCAGCGATCACGGACGCGAACGTGTAGGCGGCGATCCGGTGCGCCGCGACGTTGAAGCCGAGCGCCGCCATGCGCCGGGGATTGTCGCGCGTGCCCTGGAGGGCGAGGCCGAAGGGCGCGCGCGCGACATACAGGACGGCCCCGTAGGCGAGCGCCCCGCAGCCGAGGCAGAGATAGTAGAACGGGATGGTGTCGCGCCAGTCGACGCCGAGGAAATGCGGCGGCGCGATGCCGTTGAAGCCGCTGAACCCGTTGAAGATCGTGTAGTTCTGCAGCGCGAGATAGTAGAAGGCCGACGCGATCGCGAGCGTGATCATGATCGTGTAGATGCCCTCCGTCCGGACGGAGAGCGCGCCGCTCACGGTGCCGAAGATCGTGGCCAGCACGATCGCGACCGGCACGGCGGTCCACCACGGCCATTTCAGGCTGATCTGCGCGATGGCGCTGTCGCCGAGGATCGCGACGAGGTAGCCGGCGAAGGCCGCCACCGTCATCTGCACCAGGCTGACGATCCCGCCATAGCCGGCGAGGAACATGAGGCTCAGCGCGACCATGCCGAGGATGATCGCGTAGGCGAAGATCTGGACGAGCCAGAAGGGGCTCGCGATCAGCGGCATGAGGAGCAGGATCGCGGCCACGACCCAGAACGGGGTGCCGAGCCCGGCGATCGCCTCGGCGACGCCGCGCGCCGGCCGGCCCGGAGGGCTGAAGGCGACGGGCGTGTCCGCGACGGCCATGCTCAGCGCCTCACGGCTGCGAGGCCCTGCGGCCTCACGGCGAGGACCGCGACCATGATGAGGAAGGTCAGCATCACGGCATAGGTCGGCATGTAGACCGAGCCGAACTGCTCGGCGAGGCCGACGATCAGGGCGCCGACGGCGGCCCCCGGGATCGACCCCATCCCGCCCACGATCACGACGACGAGCGAGGAGAGCAGGATCTTCGTGTCCTCGCCGGGCTGGAGGGACTGGAAGGTGCCGCCGACGACGCCCGCGAGGCCCGCGAGCCCTGCCCCGAAGGCGAAGATCATCACGAAGACGAGCTGGACGCGGACTCCCGTCGCCGAGAGCATGTCGCGGTCGTCGACGCCCGCCCGCACCAGCATGCCGACCCGCGTGCGGTTGAGCGCGAGCCACATCAGAATCCCGACCACCACGGCGCCGCAGAAGATCGCGAGCCGCAGCGCCGGATAGGTCATCATCACGGCCTCGCCATTGCTCCGCACCGCGACCGCGAGGGGCAGCTGGACGGGCCCGGCGAGCCAGGCCGGCGTCTCGACCTGGAAGGTATCGCCGCCATAGCCCCAGAGGAGCAGGTCGGCGAACACGATGGAGAGGCCGATGGTCACCAGCGTCTGGCGGAGGTCCTGCCCCTCCATCCAGCGGAACAGGAAGACCTGCATCAGCACCCCGACGAGCGCGACGACCAGGAAAGCGGCGATCAGGGCCGCCGCCCAGGAGCCGGTGGCGACGCCGACGCTCCAGCCGAGATAGCCGCCGAGCAGGTACAGCGAGCCATGCGCGAGGTTCACGTTGCGCATCAGGCCGAAGATCAGCGTGAAGCCGCTCGCGACCAGGAAATAGAGCGCGCCGAGCGTGATGCCGTTGAGGAGCGCGCTGAGAAAGACGCGCTTGCGGCCGAGCGCTGCCTCCATGCCGGGCGTCCAGACCGCGAAGACGAGCCAGAGGAGGAGCGCGACCGCCACCAGGATGACGAGCGACCAGATCGGGCGGCGCTCCACGAACGCCCTCACGGCCGCGGCCTTGCCATCCGGCGCGGGCCGGCTTTCCGATCGACCCCGCGCCGCCTCATGGGCCTGGATCCTCCCCTCGCCCGGCCGTCGAGGGTCGGGTCGCCCCCCGGATCATAGGGCCGGTTCGCGGGGGCGGCATGTCGCCCAGTCTGATTCTAGTGCGGCCGCACATGGGCCACCTGCCGGTAATTCGTCGGCGCCATGCCGACATGCGCGGCGAAGAACCGGGTAAATCCGCTCTGCGACGAGAAGCCGAGCTCGAACCCGATCTCCGTCACCGAGAGATTGCTGCCGGCGACCTGTGCGATGGCGCGCTCCATCAGCAGGGTCTTCAGGTAGATGTTCGGCGTGATCCCGGTCTGCTGCCGGAACAGCTTGTAGAAATGCGGCCGCGACAGCCCCGCCTGCCGGGCGACGCCGTCGAGGCAGAGGCCGGCCCCGCCGATCTCGGACAGGATCTGGATGGACTTGCGGACCCGGTAGTCGCGGACACCCTCCGGGTCCTGCTCGTCGGGGTCGCGCCCGCGCCAGGATTCCTCGAAGGAGGCGGCCGTGAGCTCGAACAGGAGGCGATCGACCAGGCCAGAAGCGCGCCCGCCCGGCAGGAGGCGTGTCACCTCGCCGACGAGCCGCGCGATCGCAGGCGAGACGGGAATGTCGGCGCGCCCGAACCGGAGCGCGGTGCTCCTGCCGGGCCGCGTCGGGAACCAGGACGGATTGACGTAGAGGACGAGGCACAGCGACCCGGCCTCGTTCCCGGGCGGCACGAAGCTGTGCGGTTGCCAGGGGTTCACGCCCGACGCCAAGGCCTGCGAGCATTCGTGGAACGCCTCGCCCACGCCGACGCGCGCAGCCGGCCCGCCGGCATGGAAGACGAGGTGACCTTCCCGATGGGCATGCGTGAGGATCGGCCGGTTCAGCTGATAGAGGCCGGCCCGGCCGAAACTGCCGTGATAGATGGCAATCGCCCTGCTCATCCCGCTCCCTCGTCATGAAGCCGAAGGCCGGACAGGGCCCGTCACTTCCGGGCCCGCGTCCTCTCGATGCTCCGAACCGCCCCTTGGGGCCGCGCGAAAGCCGCTCGCCCTGCACGCCTGTCGAGCGCAGGAGCGCGCCCGATGCCCCGCCTGCGCGGCGGGGTCGGGCATTGCGAAGGCGGCGCGCGCGGCGCCGCCGCTTACGCCGAGGCTCTCAGTAGGACGTCTTGCACTCGGGATTCGTCCTGCTCGGCAGCCCGATCTTCTGGAAGGCGGCTGCGTCGAGCCCGAGCGTCTGGTTCACGTTCGGGACCGCCTTCACGAACTTGTTCGTCAGCTCGCCATTGGGCAGTTCCGCCACCTCCGTGATGAAGGTCGTGGCGATCGCCTGGCGGTTGTCGTCGAGCTTGACCTTGCCGTTCGGCGCATCGAGCTCGACCTTGGCCAGTTCCGCCCGGAACTTCGCCCCGCCATCGGACAGGTCGCCATTCACCTTCTCGAGCGCGGTTCTGACGGCGTTGAAGGCGTTGTAGTAGTTCGTGGCGAACAGGGACGGGCTCGCGAAGCGCTTATCGGCCGGGAAGGATTCCTGGTAGAGCTTCACCCACTCCTTCCACTTCGGATCGTCCCAGGCATCCGCGACGCCGCTCGAGGACGGCGTGCCGACGAGGAGCCGCTTCGCGGCGCCGCGCGAGGACAGCACCGTCTGGTCCACCATGATGGAGCCGCCGATGAACTTCGCCTTGCCGCCGGTCTGGCTGTACTGATTCAGGAAGTTCACGGCATCGCCGCCGCCGAGGCCCAGGAACACGGCATCGACATCGTCGGACAGGTTGGCGATGACCGAGCCGAAATCCTTCGTCCCGAGCGGGACCCATTGCCGCTGCACGATCTGGCCGCCGGCCTTGCAATAGCCGACGCCGAAGCCGAGCACCTGCGTGTAGGGGAAGGAATAGTCTTCCGCGATGATGGCGATCTTCTTGTAGCCCTTGTCCTTGAAGACGTACTCGCCGAGGCCCGCCATCCACTGGGCGCCGTCGCTGTTGAAGCGGAAGAAGTTCGGCGCCGGGTTGATGTAGGTCGTCTCGAGAGCGCCCGACGAGCCGTTGACGATCGCGACGTTCGGGACGGTCTTGGCGTAGTCGCGCAGCGCGATGCCCTCCGACCCGGAGAGCGGCCCGATGATGATCTGGACCTTGTCCTGCTCGACGAGTTTGCGGGCCGCCCGGAGCGCGGAATCCGGGCTCGCGTCGGTCGGCACGATGATCAGCTCGATCTCCCGCCCCGCGATCTTGTTCCCGGCCTGCTTGGCGGCGATCTGCACCCCGCGGACGCCGTCCTCGCCTCCCGAGGTCAGGGCCCCGGACAGGGTCGCAGTTACGCCGATCTTGAGTTTCTCCTGGGCCTGCGCCGCACCCGGCACGGCCAGCAGGCAACAGGCAGCAATCGCTGCCTTGAGCGCTCCTTGCATCCACGTTCCTCCCAGTCGCGTCCGGATTGTTTCCGGTTCGCTTGGGCCGATTGTGTCCCGTTTTCTTGGACCTTTTCAATGGGCCTGGAGCAGGATTCAGACGGAGGTGAATTCTTTAGTACGCTTTCCCTTGCCGATTCAGTGCCGGACGCCTGCCGCCCGGGGCGGGACGGGTGTCCCCGGGGCGATCGCCGAATCCCCAGCGGCCGCGGCTGCGCGGCATCCGAGCTGCTGACGCCGGAGAAACTTCTCCTCCCCCGCGAGCAGAAATGAGAACAGGTTATCGAGGCGCGGCAGCATTTTGAAAAGCGTCTACGGCACGCTTTTGCTAAACAGCCAAGATTACAGGCTCAGCTTCTTGGGATTCAGGAGATCGTCATGACCGAAATGCTCGCGCGGCGCGGTTTCCTGAAGGCCACGGCTGCCATGGCGGCGGGCGCGGCCGCCGGCTTTTCTTGCGTCGAGATCGCCAGCGCCGCGCCCATCACGGTGCCCACGATCGACAAGCTGACGATGCGGGTGCTGATCGACTCCGCGCACGACCAGTTCCTGAAGCCGTCTGTTGTCGGCGGCGTGCAGCACCAGCCGCCGGGCTCCGGGCGCGGCGCGGATTACCGCCAGGTGCTGCACAACCAGTGGGGCCTGTCGCTCTTCCTCGAGTCGGAGCGCGATGCCGAGGCGCGCGCGATCCTGCTCGATTTCGGCTACAGCCCCGATGCGCTCCTCAACAATATCGGCATCCTCAAGGTCGATCCGACCAAGCTGGACGCGCTGGTCGTCAGCCACGGCCATCACGACCATTACGGCGGGCTGAACGGCTTCCTCGACAAGTACCGCAGTTCGCTCCCGCCCGAGCTCAGGCTCTATGCGGGCGGCGAGGACAATTTCTGCCATCGGGTCACCCCGGCTGGACAGGGACAGTTCACCGATTTCGGCCAGCTCGACCGGCGTGACCTCGCGGCGCACAAGGTCACTACGGTGCTGTGCGAGACCCCGACCGTCGTCGCCGGCCATGCCTTCACGACGGGGCAGATCAAGCGCCGCTCCATCGAGAAGATCCTTCCGAATACCTTCGTGGAACGCGGCATGAAGGATGGGCTCGGCTGCAATGCCGAGCATTACAGCCCGGCGGAGCTTCAGGGAAAGATCATCCCGGACGAGCATGTCCACGAGCACGCGACCTGCTTCAACGTGAAGGGCAAGGGCCTGGTGGTGATCAGCTCCTGCGGCCATGTCGGGATCGTCAATTCGGTCCGGCAGGCGCAGGAGGTCTCGGGCATCGAGAAGGTGCATGCGATCGTCGGCGGCTTCCACCTCGGGCCGGCCCCCAAGGACTACCTCACGCAGGTCGTGGCCGAGGTGAAGAAGCTCCAGCCGGACGTCGTGATCCCGATGCATTGCAGCGGGCTCAACTTCGCCCTCGAGGCGCAGGCGCAGATGCCGGAGAACGTGCTCGTGCCGACCACGGGCAGCCGGCTGCTCTTCGGAGCCTGACCGGATGCCGGAACAGCAGGCCGGCGGCGTGAGGCGGCTCGCCGCCATGGCGGCGTTCGCTTTGCTCGCTGCCGCCCTCCCTCCGGCATCGCCCGGCGCGCAGGAGGCGCCCAAGCGGCGGTCGGCCGCGGAGCTGATGGACGTCCTGATGTGGAACCGCGAGCCGGTCGGAGGGACGTTCGCGCTCACCGACCAGGCGGGCCGGCGTCGCACGGACGCCGACTTCCGCGGCAGGTTGATGCTCGTCTATTTCGGCTTCACCTATTGCCCGGACATCTGCCCGACCGACCTGCAGGAGATGTCGCGCGCCGTGAACCTGCTCGGGGCCGAGGGCGAGGCCGTGCAGCCGATCTTCATCACGCTCGACCCCGAGCGCGACACGGCCGACCACCTCGCCACCTATGTCGACCTGTTCCACCCGCGGCTCGTCGGGCTCACGGGGAGCCCGGAGGCGATCGGCGCGGCGGCCGACGCCTACAGGGTGTATCACGAGAAGGTTTCGACCGGACCGGACGCCTATACGGTCGATCACAGCGCCTTCGTGTACCTGATGGATCGCGAGGGCCGGTATCTCGGCTTCTTTCCGCCGAACACCTCGGCGGAAAGGATGCTGACCATCATCAGGCCGCACCTCGCGGCGAAATAGGCCGCGAGGGCTGCCTGGCAGAGGTTATTGCTTGACCACCTTGCCGGTGCTGTCGACCTTCACCTCGTGCTTGCCGACCGGCGACGCCAGCTCGATCTCGTAGATGATGTCCGAGCCGCCCTTCTCGATTTCCGCCTCGACGGCCCGGGCCGCGTTGCCGATCGCCTTCTCGGCCGCGCCCACGGCATCGCGCAGGGACGTCTTGGCGGCCTGCAGGTCGCTCGGCTTCAGGCGGGAGAAGTACCGATCGAAGACCTTGTTCTCGGTCTTCAGCACCGCGCCCGTATTGGCGTCGATCGTCTGCTCGACGAACTTACCGTCCGGGTACAGCACCTTGATCTCGTAATAGGGCGACTGGTTCGGGCCCCCGCTGTCGAACTCGACCTCGACGGCCTCACCCTTGCCGGTGATCTTCTCGGCGACCTCGACCGCTTCGACCAGCGGGATCTTGACCGCCTGGATGGCGCCGTACTTGCCGGCATGGGCAGGTTTGCCGGCCGCCGGAGCGGCCGTGGTCGCTCCCGACGGTGCGGCCGTGGAGGGTGCCGTTGTGGAGGGGGCGGTCGTGGTTTGCGCCAGGGCGAAACTCGCCGAAGTGCCGAGCAACGCGAGCGCAACCGCCATGCGGAGTTTCATGTTTCCCTCCCGAAGATGATGCGGGCCAACGCCACGGCTCGGGGGGAGGTTCGGCGCCTGCGGCCCTCTGTCCGGCTTCGACAAAGGGCGCGCCGCCGACACTTCTCGGGTTCCGTGGAGCTATCTGCCGTGTCCTGAATTGTACAAACCATGCGAGCGACGCTTCTCCACCAGCCGGGCACCGGCGGAAACGACCTTTCGACCGAGCACCTGCTCGAGGAGCTGGCGAAGGCCGGCCTCGCCTCGGACCACCACTCGCTCGCCGATCCGGATTGGTGCGAGACCCTGGGCGGGACCGAGCTCGCCATCGTGGCGGGCGGGGACGGGACCGTCGCACGCGTGCTCACGGGGCTGAAGGACCGGCGCGTGAAGCTCGCCATCCTGCCGCTCGGGGGCGCGAACAACATCGCGACCTCGCTCGGCTACCCCGAAGCGGATCTCGACAGGATCATCGCCGCGCTCGAGCACGCGCATGAAGCCCAGATCCGGGTCTGCGAGGCCCGTGGCCGTTGGGGAATCCGCCGCTTCGTCGAGGCCGTCGGGATCGGCGCCCTGGCGCGCTCGACCTCGGCCCTCCAGGACGAGCGCCTCGTCGGCGACGACAAGCGCCGCATCGGGCGCGAAGCGCTCGCCGGCGTGCTCCGTGAGATGCCCCCCGCGAGGGCAGCCTTCCATTTCGACGGGGAGGAGCTTCCGGAACCCGCGCTCCTCGTCGAATGCATGAACACCGCGATGATCGGGCCGAACCTCCCCCTTGGCCCCGATACCTCCGCTGGATCCGACGCGCTGTCGCTCGTGTGGCTGCCCGAGCGGTCGCGCGGTGCCATGCTCGACTGGCTGCAGGCCCCCGAGAGCGGACCGCCGCCGGTCGAGCGGCGTTCCGTGTCGCGGGTCGCCATCGACGCCCATGACGAGCCGCTGCGCATCGACGACAAGACGGTCGAGTGGGACGGAAGCCGCATCACGCTCACCGTGCTCGACACGCCCGTCACGGTCCTGGTCCCGGGAGCGCTCCGATGAGCAGCCAAGTGCCTGATGCCGAAGACCGCCCCTCCGACCGCCTCCTGGCGGAGATCGAGCGCAGCGCGGTCGACCTCGCCCGCCTCGCCGGCACGGAGATCCAGGCCTCCCTCGGGCGGACGCTGAGCGTCAGGTACAAGGCGCTCGGCGACGACGAGACGCTGTTCCGGGATCCGGTCTCCGAGGTCGACCACCGGACGGAGGTCCTGATCCGGGCGCGTCTCGACGAGGCCTTCCCGGATCATGGCATCATCGGAGAGGAGCAGGACGACAAGCCCGCCCATCCCGACGCCTTCGTCTGGGCCGTCGATCCCATCGACGGCACGACGAACTTCATCAACGGCTTCCCGCTCTTCGCCGCCTCCATCGGCGTGCTGCACAGGGGCCGGCCGGTGGTCGGCGCGGTCTGGTGCTCCACCTCCCACGCGCTGCGGCCGGGCGTGTACCACGCACGGCTCGGCGGGGCGCTCTCGTTCGAGGATGCGGAGTTCGAACGCGTGGCGAGCGGCGACGTCCAGCGCCAGCTCGTCGGCCTGCCGCACGCGCCGCGGGGCTACGACGCGCGCTGGGATTCGCGGAAGAGCGGCTCCGCCGCGATCGAGACGGCCTTCGTGGCCGCGGGGCTGCTCCAGGCGGCGCGGTTCGACACGCCGAACGTCTGGGACGTCGCGGCCGGCATCGTGCTCGTGGAGGCGGCCGGAGGCGCCGTCCTCACCCGAGCGGGATCGGAGTGGCGCCCCTTCACGTCCTTCACGGGCCCGGGCGGGGCTCCCGATCCGCGCGCCTGGCGGCAGGACCTGGTTCTCGGGAGAGAGCCCGCCCTGCAGCAGCTCGCGCAGGCCGGCGACTAGGCCGCCATCTGCAGGCTGGCCTTCGCGGCCTTCATGTCGCGGGCCGGGGGCTGGCCGAACAGGCGCGCATAGTCGCGCGTGAATTGCGGCACGCTCTCGTAGCCGACCGCATAGGCGGCATCGCTGATCCGCGCGCCCTCCGCCAGCATCATGCGCCGCGTCTCGATCAGCCGGAGCTGCTTCTGGAACTGCAGGGGCGTCAGGGAGGTGATCGCCCGGAAATGCTCGTGGAACGAGGACGGGCTCATCCCGGCGACCTCCGCGAGGCGCTCGACCCGGATCGCTTTGGCGAAATCGGACCGGATGACCGAGACGGCGCGCGAGATGCGCTGCGCGTGGCTGTCCGCGATCCCGAGGCTCCGGATCGCGCCGCCATGCCGGCCCGAGAGAAGCCAGAAATGCAGCTCGCGCATCAGCTGGCCCTGGAGCACCGGCAGGGCCGCCGGGCGGTCGAGCAGCCGCAGGAGCCGCAGCGCCGCATCCGCGACCTCGACCTCCGTCGCATCGACCCGGACCGGAGCCCCCATCGCGTAGGGAGAGGCGCCCATCTCCGTCGCGAGGGCCTCGATCAGGGCGAGGTCGAGATCGATGACCAGCGACAGGTAGGGCGTGGCCGGCGAGGCCCGCGTGATCTGGCTGACCGTCGGCACGTCCGTGGTGATCAGCAGCGACTCGCCCGCGCCGAAATCGAACGTGCTGCGTCCCATCGTGACGCGCTTGCCGCCCTGGAGCACCAGCGCGACCAGCGGCTTCGAGATGGCGTAGGCCAGGGCCGTCGGCGCCGTCTCGCGCAGGATGGTGAGGCCGGGCACCGGCGTCGGCGCGACGCCGTCCTGGCAATGCGCGTTCGCGAAGCGCAGCGCGATGTCGGTGAGACCGTCCGCCATGGGTGAAAACTACACGCGGGCGGGGCGGCTAGCAACCGCGCCCGCACGATCGGGCAATAGCGCCGCGGCACCGACCTGTCACCGCCACCTGAGAACGCGACGCTCATCCGTAGGATCAGGCAAGAACCGCCGAGCTTCAGGCAACATGGGACGGCCCCGTTCCTTCATCCTGGCGGCATCGGCACACCGATGAAGGAGACACTCCGATGACCACCATCTCGCTCGTGACCGGCGGCAACCGCGGTCTCGGCCGCAACACCGCCCTCAGCATCGCCCGCCATGGCGGGGACGTCATCCTGACCTATCGCAACGGCGCGGATCAGGCGCGTTCCGTCGTGGCCGAGATCGAGGCGCTCGGCGGCAAGGCGGTCGCCCTGCAGCTGGACGTCGCCCGCGTCGCGACCTTCCCGGCCTTCGTGGAGGCGGTCCGCACCGCGCTCGCGGAGACCTGGGGGCGCGAGACGCTCGACCACCTCGTCAACAATGCGGGCCAGGGCGAGATGGCGAGCTTCCCGGAAACGACGGAGGCCCAGTTCGATTCCCTGTTCGACACGCACGTGAAGGGCGTGTTCTTCCTGACCCAGGCGCTGCTGCCGGTCCTGGCGGATGGCGGCGGGATCGTGAACTTCTCCTCCGGCCTGACGCGGGTCTCCTTCCCGGGCTTCTCGGCCTATTCGGCCGCCAAGGGCGCGGTCGAGATCCTGAGCGTCTACATGGCCCGGGAGCTCGGCAGCCAGGGCATCCGGGTGAACACCGTCGCGCCCGGTGCCATCGAGACCGACTTCCTGGGCGGCGCCGTGCGCGACATCCCCGACCTCAACGGGCAGTTCGCCGGCATGACGGCGCTCGGGCGGGTCGGCCTGCCGGACGACATCGGCCCGATGGTCGCGAGCCTGCTGGGTCCCGACAACCGCTGGGTCACCGGGCAGCGGATCGAGGTCTCGGGCGGCCAGGTCATCTGAGCCGCCGATATGCGCCTCGCGATGGATCGCCCGGCGCATTGATCGGCCGGGCCCGGCACTCTAGGGCTGGGGCCGAGATGATGGCGACCGCTCCGGGCGAGCGGGCGGCGCGGGAGAAGCAAAACGGTGATGGGCGACAGGCACGAGAACTACGTCCCGGATGCATCCGGCACCTGGGAGCGGGTCGAACCTGCCCGCTCCGGCTTCGACCCCGACAAGCTCGCGGCCGCGATCGGCTTCGCCGAGGCGAACGAGAGCCCCTGGCCCCGCAGCCTCTACTACCCGGACGGCGCCTATGTCGGGAACGTGGAGTGGAACGAGACCGGCCCGTGGAGCGAGGTCGTGGGTCCCGTCCGCGAGCGTGGCGCCCCCGCCGGCCTGGTCCTGCGGGACGGCCGCATCGTCGCCGAATGGGGCGACGTCACGCGCCCGGATGTGACCTTCTCGATCGCCAAGAGCTATCTCGCGGTCCTCGCCGGGATCGCGTTCGACGACGGGCTGATCGCGGACGTCAACGAGCCCGTCCGGGCGCGCGTCCAGGACCCGGCGCTCGAGGGCCCGCATAACGGCCGCATCACCTGGCGCCACCTCCTGCAGCAATCCAGCGAGTGGGACGGCGAGCTCTTCGGCAAGTCCGACCAGGTGGACCATTTCCGCCAGATCGGCCCGGGCGCGGACAACAGCCGCAAGGGCCAGCTCCGGCAGCGGCAGGAGCCCGGCACGTTCTACGAGTACAACGACGTGCGGGTGAACCTGCTCGCCTATTGCCTCCTGAAGCTCTTCGGCCGGCCGCTGCCGGAGGTGCTGCGCGAGCGCGTCATGGACCCGATCGGCGCATCGCAGAGCTGGGAATGGCTCGGCTACGAGACCTCGTGGGTCGAGATCGCCGGACGGCGCATGCAATCGGTGCCGGGCGGCTCGCATTGGGGCGGCGGGCTCTTCATCCCGACCCTCGACCATGCCCGGTTCGGCCTCATGGTGGCCCGTCGCGGAATGTGGGGCGGGCGGCGCATCCTGTCGGAGGCCTGGATCGAGAAGATGCTGGCGCCCTCGCCGACGCTGGCGAATTACGGCTATCTCTGGTGGCTGAACACCAATCCGGACCTGCCGGCCGGGGCCTTCTCGGCCCTGGGGGCCGGCTCGAACGTCATCTGGGTCGCGCCCGGCGAGGGCCTTGTCGCCGTCATCCGCTGGATCGACAAGGGCGCCATCGACCCGTTCCTGTCGCGCCTGATGGCGGCCACGAAGGCTTGAGGGGCGGCTAACGCGCTGCCCCCGCGCCCTGGACCATGATGGTCGAGCCGAACCGGATCACGACCTCGCCGCCCGCCTCGCTCACGGTCTCCGCCTCCCAGCGGACGATGCCGAGCCCGGGGCGGGAATTCGACGGCCGGGCGAAGACCCACCGCCCCATGACCCGGTAGGGTTTTTCCGCGACGGCCGGGTTCGGCAGGTCGATCGAGCGCAGGTCGAGCCCGACCGCGAGCTTCAGCGGGCGCGTCGCCCGCACGAACACGCCGACCGAGGCGGCGAAGGTGTGGATGGCCGAGGCGAAGAGTTCGCCCACGATGCTCTCCCGCCCGGCCGCCTCGCTCACATGGAAGGGCTGCGGATCCCAGCGCCGGGCAAAGGCGATGATCTCGGCCGCGGAGAACGTGAAGCCGCCGCAGGGAAACGGCTCGTCGATCGGAAGGTCCTCGAACCGCGACCAGGGCTGGTCGATCACATGGAAGCGGCGCGCCGGCTCGTCCGGCCCCGGCCATCCCTCGCCCTCGCTCGCCACAGGCCCTCCCCCCGAACGCGGCTCCTCACCGGCCGCAGCTCCTCATGGCATCGTGCGGCGGCGTCGAACAAGGTTCGGCGGGGATACTTCCCGATACGAGAGATGAATTCCGCCCATCCCGGCGCAGGCCGGGATCCGTCGGAAGTCCTGGAGTGAGCGATTTCAGGATTGGCTCGAGCGCGCAGCCGCGCACCCTCTCCCGGTTGGGAGGGGGATGGGGTGAGGGCAGGACGTCGCAAGGACAAGGCTCCGGATCCGAAGCTGCGGTAGGCCGAGCGCTTCGCCGTCCGACGTCATTCCCTCACCCCGGACGGCTTCGCCGTCCGTCCCTCGGGTCAAGCCCGAGGGCAGGCTCCTCTCCCGCAGGGGAGAGGGTAACCCGCTCACGCCACGAGCAAGCTTACTGCTTCTGGCCCGGGATGCCCTGCACGCGGGGGCCGCCGGCATCCGTGCCCATCTTCTCGGCCTTGCCGCCTCGCACCGAGCCCGTCGTCGAGCTGCGGGTGGCCTTTCCGGACTTCATCGCCTTCTTGGCCGGCGCCGTCTCCGTGGCCCGCATCGAGTTGCGGGGGCCGCCGGCATCCGTGCCCTCGCGCTGGACCGCGCCCTGGGCGAAAGCCGAGGTGGCCATCAGGCTCGACACGCCGAGAGCGGCGAAGGTCAGGTATGCACGTCTCATCACTGGGTTCCCTCCGATGGGCCCGGGCACGAGCGCCCAAGCATCCTACGCGGGAAGCAACGACCAGGATGCAACTAGGTTGCCTTTCGGACGCAGCGGCGAAGCGCACGGTGGCGTGAACGACCGGCTTCCGCCCGTGCGAGCCGGCGCCCGAGGGTGCCCGCGCGGCCGGATCGCGCTATGCCCGTCCGCAAAGCCGGCGGGCAGCCGAGGCCAGGGAGGTTTTGCGGAATGCGCAGCGATGCGGCGACCGACTACGACGCGCTCTACCGTGGCTTCGCCTGGGACATCCCCGAATTCATCAATATCGGCGTGGAGGCCTGCGACCGGCACGCCACCGGCGAGGGGCACCTGGCGCTCGTCGTCGTGGACGAGGACGGCCGCGCGACCCGCTACAGCTTCGACGACCTGAAGCGCCTCTCGAACCGCTTCGCCAACCTGCTGCTCGGCCATGGGCTCGACCGGGGCGACCGCGTCGGCGTGCTGCTGCCGCAGGGCGTCGAGACGGCGGTCGCGCATCTCGGCACCTTCAAGGCGGGCATGATCTCGCTGCCGCTCTTCACGCTCTTCGGCGACGATGCGCTGGAGCATCGGCTCGGCAACGCCGCCGCCCGGCTGGTGGTGACGGATCGCGACGGCGCCGCCAAGCTCGCCCGCATCCGCGACCGGCTGCCCGCGCTGGAGAAGATCCTGGTGGTCGGTGAGGATCGCGGGGGTGGCGAGACGCTCGGCTACGACGAGGAGCTCGCCCGCGCCTCCGACAGCTTCGAGCCGGTCCGGACGCGGGCGGACGACCCGGCCCTCATCATCTACACGTCCGGCACGACGGGCAGCCCCAAGGGCGCCCTGCACGGCCACCGCGTCCTGCGCGGCCACCTCCCCTCGCTCGACCTCGTCCATGACGGGTTCCCGCAGCCGGGCGACCTGCACTGGACGCCGGCCGACTGGGCCTGGATCGGCGGGCTCTTCGACATGCTGTTCCCGTCCTGGTTCCACCGGGTGCCGGTGGTGGCCCATCGCGCCCGCAAGTTCGATCCCCATTTCGCCATGCGGCTTATGGCCGAGCAGGGGGTGCGCAACGTCTTCCTGCCGCCGACCGCCCTGCGCCTGCTCCGCGCCGCGAACGTGCCGGCCGGGCAGGTCCGGCTCCGCTCGATGATGACCGGCGGGGAGGCGCTCGGCTCCGACATCGTCGAATGGGTGCGGGAGACGTTCGGCACCACGCCGCACGAGGTCTATGGCCAGACCGAGTGCAACCTCGTCATCGCCACGAATTCGCGCCTCTTCCCGCTGCGGCCGGGCTCGATGGGCAAGGCCGTTCCCGGCCACGTCGTCGACATCGTGGACGAGAGCGGCGCCGTGCTTCCGGCCGGGCAGGAGGGGATGATCGGCGTACGCCGCCCGGACCCGATCATGCTCCTGGAATACTGGCGCAATCCCGAGGCGACCGCCGCGAAATTCGCGGGCGAGTACCTCCTCACGGGCGACCTCGCCCGCAAGGACGAGGAGGGCTATTTCTGGTATTCGGGCCGGGCCGACGACGTCATCACCAGCGCCGGCTACCGCATCGGCCCGACCGAGATCGAGGATTGCCTCATGCGCCACCCCAAGGTGGCGCGCGCCGCCGTGGTCGGCATCCCGGATCCTGTCCGCACGGAGGCGATCAAGGCCTGGATCGTGCTCAGGCCGGGCGAGACGCCCTCCCCGGCCCTGGTCGAGGACATCCAGGCTTTCGTGCGCACGCGCCTCGCCGCCTACGAATATCCCCGCCACGTCGCCTTCATCGACGAGCTGCCGACCACGATCACCGGCAAGGTCCTGCGCCGCGAGCTGCGGGCCCGCGGCTAGGCTGCGCCGCTCAGGCCTTGGCGCCGCCGCGGAGGAAGTTGATCACAGCCGAGTAATCCTCGCCGCCGTGGCCGGCAGACTGGAACAGGCCGTAGATCTGCGCCGCCTCGGCCCCGAGCGGGGTCGCGGCGCCGGACGCGAGCGCCGCCTGCTGCGAGAGGCGCAGGTCCTTCAGCATCAGCTCCGTCGCGAAGCCCGGCTTGTAGCCGTTATTCGCCGCGCTCGTCGGCACCGGCCCGGGCACGGGGCAATGCGTCGTCAGCGCCCAGCACGAGCCGGAGGACGTGGAGGCGACGTCGAACAGAGCCTGGTGGGAGAGGCCGAGCTTCTCGGCCAGCACGAAGGCCTCCGAGATGCCGATCATCGTGATGCCGAGGATCATGTTGTTGCAGATCTTCGCGGCCTGGCCGGCCCCGGCATCGCCGCAATGGACGACGCGGCGGCCCATCAAGGCCAGCACCGCCTCGCCGATCGCAAAGGCCTTCACGGTGCCGCCCACCATGAAGGTCAGGGTCGCGCCCTTCGCCCCGACCGTGCCGCCCGAGACCGGCGCATCGAGCGAGTCCAGGTTGAACTCCGCCGCGATCGCATGGGCGCGGCGGGCGCTCTCGACGTCGATCGTCGAGCAGTCGACGATGAGGGCTCCCTTCGGGATGGAGGGGGCGATCTCGGACCAGACGCCGATCACATGCTTGCCGGCCGGCAGCATCGTGACGACGATCTCGGCATCGCGGACGCTCTCGACCGCGGAACCCGCAATGGAGATCCCCTCGGCCCTGGCGGCGTCGCACGAGGCGGCGACGAGGTCGAAGCCGGTCACCCGGTGGCCTGCCTTGACGAGGTTGGCGGCCATCGGGCCACCCATGTTGCCGAGACCGATAAACGCGATGTTGGACAAGCGCTCTCTCCCCCATTCCGTTTGACAGAATGGCTATGCAGGACCACCTTTCGCGGCGTGATCCTCTCCTTCGCCGACAAAGACACCGAGAACCTGTTCGGTGACAAGCGGGTTCGGCGTTTCTCGGCGATCGAGCGGATCGCAAGGCGAAAGCTGCTGTTCCTCCATCGGGCCGCCCGCCTCGACGACCTGCGGGTGCCACCCGGCAACCGCCTCGAGGCGTTGAAGGGAGATCGCGCGGGACAGCATTCGATCCGCATCAACGACCAGTGGCGGATCTGCTTCGTTTGGTCGCCCGAGGGAGCACGCGATGTCGAAATCGTCGACTATCACTGAGAGCGAGGGCGCATTGCTGGACCCGATTTCTCCCGGCGAGATCCTGCTCGAAGACTTCATGAAGCCGCTCGGCATCAGCCAGAACCGGCTCGCGCGGGACCTCGACGTGCCGGTCAGCCGCATCGCCGGCATCGTCAGGGGCGAGCGCGCCATCACGGCCGATACCGCCCTGCGGCTGGGACAATACTTCGGAACGAGCGCGGATGTCTGGCTCGGCCTGCAGATGGAGTTCGACCTCCGGCTGGCGCGCCGATCCCGAGGCGCCGAGATCGAGGCCAGGGTGCCCGTCCTGGCAGCGTGATGCGCGAGGTCGAGTCCAGCGCCGTGAAGGCCGTCGATCATGACGCACGACGGCGCGAGTTGACCGTGACGTTCGCGAGCGGCGCGCGCTATGCTTATTCCGGCGTGACCGAGGAGACGTACGAGGCCCTTCTCCGGGCGGAATCGGTCGGCCGTTTCGTGAACCTGGAGATCAAGCCGCGCTTCCCGGCGAGGCGCCTCAGCGGCCGATCAGGCTCCGGGCCACGATCAGCCGCATGATCTCGTTCGTGCCCTCCAGGATCTGGTGGACCCGGAGATCGCGCACGATCTTCTCGACGCCGTATTCCGACAGGTAGCCGTAGCCGCCATGCAGCTGGAGCGACTGGTTGGCGACCTCGAACCCGACATCGGTCGCAAAGCGCTTCGCCATCGCGCAGAGCCGCGTGGTGTTCGGGTCCCGGCGATCATAGGCGGCCGCGGCCGAATAGAGAAAGGTGCGCGCGGCCTCGAGCTCGGTCGCCATGTCGGCGAGCCGGAACTGCAGCGCCTGGAACTCGTCGAGCCGCTTCCCGAAGGCCTTGCGCTCGCGCATGTAGGCGAGCGCCTTGTCGAGCGCGGCCTGGGCGCCGCCGAGCGAGCAGGCCCCGATGTTCAGGCGGCCGCCGTCGAGCCCCGCCATGGCGATCTTGAAGCCGATCCCCTCGTCGCCAAGTCGGTTGGCGACGGGCACGCGGCAATCCTCGAACGCGACGAGCCGCGTCGGCTGCGCGTTCCAGCCCATCTTGCGCTCGTTCGCGCCGAGCGAGATGCCGGGTGTGTCGCCGGGCACGATCAGGGTCGAGATGCCGGACGGCCCCTCGCCCCCGGTCCGCACCATCGTGACGTAGATGTCGCCCGCGCCTGCGCCCGAGATGAACTGCTTGGAGCCGTTCAGGACGTAGTGGTCGCCGTCCCGGCGCGCCGTCGTGCGGAGCGCTGCCGCATCCGATCCGGAGCCCGGCTCCGTGAGGGCGTAGCTCGCGAGCAGCTCCATCGTGCAGAGGCGCGGCAGCCATTCCTGGCGCTGCTCCTCGCTGCCGAAGGAATCGATCATCCACGAGGCCATGTTGTGGATGGAGATGAAGGCCGAGGTGGTCGGGCAGCCCGTCGACAGCGCCTCGAAGATCAGCGCCGCGTCCAGACGCGTCAGCCCCGAGCCGCCGACATCCTCCCGCACATAGACGCCCCCCATCCCGAGCGCCGCCGCCTCGCGCATGACGTCGACCGGAAAGTGCTTCTTCTCGTCCCATTCGAGCGCGAAGGGCGCGATCCTCTCGGCCGCGAAATCGCGCGCCATGTCGCGGATGGCGATCTGGTCTTCGGGGAGCGTGAAGAGGGTCATCTGATCTCCGAAAGAGACGTTGCGTACTCGGCGGCCGGTGTCCCTCCGAGCGTCCGCAACAATCTCTTGTCAGCCGTCACCATCGTCACGCCGAGTGAACGCGCAAGGGCGAGGTAGCAGAAATCGTAGATCGGGTGAGCGTGTTCGACCGCCCAGGCCAATGCCTGCGGCAGGAGCGGATCGACCGGGTGCCACTTGGTGATGCTCCGCTCGATCCCGGCCAGCGCGGATGTTGCCTGCTCCTCCGAGATCATCCCCTTGGTGATGTTCTTCCAGAGAGCATTGGTGAGTTCGGACTTGAGCAGCTCCGGGGCGTGGAACGTCCCCGTACTGCCGAGCAATCTCTCTGCGGCGTCGCTGTCGGCCTCCGAGACGAACCACTTCACGGCGACGCTCGCGTCGACAACGAGCGCCCGCATCAGTCGAGCCCCTCACGGATTTCCTCGAGCGTCAGTGAGGGCGCAATGCCCTCCTGCATGCTCCGGACGGCGCGGGAATATGCGACCCGCTCCTCGGGCGTGAACGGCTTGTTTCGCTCGAGGAGGTTGCGGAGCTCCTGCTCGAGCGAGATGCCCTTGATCTTCGCCTTCTGCCGGTAGCTCTCGACAGTGTCCTCGTCGAGATTTCGGATCAGGACCTGAGCCATGGCGAACCATCTCTGCTATCAGAACAGATAGCATGGCGTCGCGGCCGCGTCGAGACGGCCGGATCGCCTCGGCTCCGGGATCGGCGATGTGCTAAGCGGGGGAAAAGCCGGCCAGGCTCGGACCGGCTGACAAGACACGAGGAAACGGATGGCCGTCGGGGATTACACGCTGGCCGACATGGTGGCCGCGGGCGCGCGCAGCTTCGGCGAGCGTCCCTGGCTGGTCACCGAGGAGGGCCGGCTGACGCACCGGGACTGCCTCGCCCGGATGGAGCGGGCGGCCCGTCGCCTCGCCGGAGCGGGGGTCGGACGCGGCGACCGGATCGCGCTCCTGGCCCAGAACCGGGCGGAGCATCTCGACCTCCTCTTCGCGGCCGCGCGGCTCGGCGCGATCCTGGTCGAGGTGAACTGGCGCCTCAGCCCGGACGAGATCGCGCATGTGCTGGCCGATACGACGCCGCGGGTCGTGGTGGCCGAGCCGGCCTATGCCGAAACGCTCGCCGCCCTGCGCGAAAACCTCGCGGTCGAGACCTGGTGGAGCCTCGACGAGGCGGCGGACGGCATGCCGGGCTGGGCGGACGTCGCGGAGGCTGCGCTTCCCGAGACCCGGCCGGAGGCCGATGACGGCGTGCTGGTGATCCACACGGCGGCCGTCGCCGGAAAGGCGCGGGGCGCCCTCCTCACCCACCGCAACCTCGTCGCGGCGGGAGTACAGCACGCCGCCGCCTGGTCGCTGACGCCGTCCGACGTCGGCCTGATCCTTCTCCCCCTCTTCCACATCAGCGGCCTCGGCCAGGCGCTCGCCGTGCAGGCGGCGGGCGGCGCGAGCGTGCTCATGCGCCGCTTCGATCCGGAGGAGGCCTGCGCGGCCATCGCGCGCGAGCGGGCGACGCTGTTCTTCGAGTTCGCCCCGATGCTCGGCCAGATCCTCGACCGCAAGGAGGCCGGCGGGCACGACCTCTCGAGCCTGCGGGTCATCTGGGGGCTGGACAGCGCGGAGACCATCGCCCGCTTCGAGAGCGCCTGCCCGCAGGCGCAGTTCCATGTCGGCTACGGCCAGTCGGAGACGGCCGGCCTCGTCACGCTCGGCGCCGCTCGCGAACGCCCGGGATCGGCAGGACGCCCGATGGCTCTCTCGGCCGTGTCGATCGTGGACGAGGAGGACCGGCCGGTCCCGAGCGGCGAGGTCGGCGAGATCTCGGTGCGCGGTCCCGTGGTGTTCCGCGGCTACTGGAACCTCCCCGAGGACACCGCCTACACGTTCCGGGGCGGGTGGCACCATACGGGCGACATGGGCCGCTTCGACCAGGACGGCTTCCTCGTCTATGCCGGCCGCTCGCCCGCCAAGGAGCTGATCAAGTCCGGCGGGGAGAATGTCTATCCGGCCGAAGTCGAGGCCGCCATCCGGGCGCATCCCGCCATCGCCGAGGTCTCCGTCATCGGGGTGCCGGATCCGCAATGGCACGAGGCCGTGAAGGCCGTCTGCGTCCTGCGCCCGGGGGCGTCGGCGGAGGCGGCCGAGATCATCGCCTTCGTGGGCGAGCGCCTCGCCCGCTACAAGCGCCCGAAGCAGGTCGAATTCGTGCCCGAGATGCCGCGCGCCGCCTCCGGGGCCATCGATCGCGCCGCCGTCAAGGCGAGGCACGGCGGGCCCGGCTGAGCCGCCCCCGGGGGCGGCCTGCCCCCGCCCATAAGGGATCGCCCTGATCCCCGCCGTTGATCCAGATCAAGGCTCCGCCCGCCCCGTCGTGAGCACAAGCGCCGCTACCTTCGGAGGGCCGGCGCAGGCGGATCATGACCAGAGCGGCGACAAACAATTACCTGAATCCGGCCGAGATGGGCCTCGTCGGCGTCCTCGCCGCCGCGTTCCTGTTCTGCACGCTGGCGGCCGCGCGCGCGGTCGATGCGGGCTTCGGCTTCCATGCCGGCCTGTTCGCGCTGGCGAGCGTGGCGGCGATCGTCGCCATCATCGAGCGCGCCCGGCATGGCACGGGCGAGCCGATACCGGCCGAGATCAATGGCAAGCCGAACTACAATCTCGGCGTCGTGAAGTTCGGCGTCATCGCCGCCATGGTGTGGGGCATCGCGGGCTTCCTGGTCGGCGTCATCATCGCCTTCCAGCTCTGGGCCCCGGCCCTGAACCTCGATCTGCAATGGACGAGCTTCGGCCGCCTGCGGCCGCTGCACACCTCGGCGGTGATCTTCGCCTTCGGGGGCAACGTCCTCATCGCGACCTCCTTCTACGTCGTGCAGAAGACCTGCCGCGTGCGGCTCGCGGGCGACCTTGCGCCCTGGTTCGTCATGCTCGGCTACAACCTCTTCATCGTGATCGCCGGCACGGGCTATCTCCTCGGCATCACCCAGTCGAAGGAATATGCCGAGCCCGAATGGTACGCCGACCTGTGGCTGACGATCGTCTGGGTCGTGTATCTGCTCGTCTTCCTCGCCACCATCTGGAAGCGCCGCGAACCGCACATCTTCGTCGCGAACTGGTTCTACCTCGCCTTCATCGTCACGATTGCGATGCTGCACATCGTGAACAACCTGGCGCTGCCGGTTTCCGTCTTCGGCTCGAAGTCCTACCCGATCTTCTCGGGCGTGCAGGATGCCCTGATCCAGTGGTGGTACGGCCACAACGCGGTCGGCTTCTTCCTCACCGCCGGCTTCCTGGCCATCATGTACTACTTCATCCCGAAGCGGGCTGATCGTCCGGTCTATTCGTACCGCCTGTCGATCATCCACTTCTGGGCCCTGATCTTCATGTATATCTGGGCGGGCCCGCACCACCTGCACTACACCGCCCTGCCCGACTGGGCGCAGACCCTCGGCATGACCTTCTCGATCATGCTGTGGATGCCGTCCTGGGGCGGCATGATCAACGGGCTGATGACCCTCTCGGGCGCCTGGGACAAGCTTCGCACCGACCCCGTGCTGCGCCTCATGGTCGTGTCGCTCGCCTTCTACGGCATGGCGACCTTCGAGGGCCCGATGATGTCCATCAAGGCCGTCAACTCGCTCTCCCACTACACCGACTGGACCATCGGGCACGTCCATTCCGGCGCGCTCGGCTGGGTCGCCTACATCTCCTTCGGGGCGATCTACTGCCTGGTTCCCTGGCTCTGGAACCGCCGCGAGCTGTATTCGCTCAAGCTCGTCGAGTGGCACTTCTGGGTCTCGACCCTCGGCATCGTCCTCTACATCTCGTCGATGTGGGTCGCCGGGATCATGCAGGGCCTGATGTGGCGCGCCTACAACGCGCTCGGCTTCCTCGAATACTCGTTCGTGGAGACCGTCGAGGCGATGCAGCCCTACTATCTGGTGCGGGCCCTGGGGGGCGTCCTGTTCCTCATCGGCGGGCTGATCATGGCCTACAACGTGGTCATGACCATCCGCGGCCGCGAGGAGGAAGTCGCCCTCCGGCCGATCGAGCCGGTCCTCCAGCCCCGCCTCGTCCCGGCCGAGTAATTCGGCCGGACTTCTCCCTCACTGACGGAAGCAGAAGCTCGCCATGAGCAGCGCAAACGCAATCTGGAAGAAGCACGAGTTCTTCGAGAAGCACTCGATCATTCTTCTGATCGGCATCCTGATCGTCGTCTCGATCGGCGGCATCATCGAGATCGCACCGCTCTTCTACCTGAAGAGCACGGTCGAGAAGGTGGCCGGCATGCGGCCCTACACGCCGCTCGAGCTCGCCGGCCGCAACATCTACATCCGCGAAGGCTGCTATCTCTGCCACAGCCAGATGATCCGCCCGATGCGGGACGAGGTCGAGCGCTACGGCCATTACTCGCTCGCGGCCGAGAGCATGTACGACCATCCCTTCCAGTGGGGTTCCAAGCGCACCGGCCCGGACCTCGCGCGCGTCGGCGGCAAGTATTCGGACGAGTGGCACCGCGAGCACCTGAAGGATCCGCGCTCGGTCGTGCCGACCTCCATCATGCCGGCCTATCCGTTCCTCACGAAGCCGCTCGACACCGGCAGCATCGTGGCGGACCTGAAGGCGAACCAGCGGCTCGGCGTCCCCTACACGGACGACATGATCCTGAAGGCGCGCGCCGACCTGCTCGCCCAGGCCAATCCGGACGACCCGTCCCTCGACGAGTTGCAGAAGCGCTATCCCGGCGCGGTCGCGCGCGATGCCGGCCCGGCCCGGCAGCAGCCGACCGAGCTCGACGCCCTCGTGGCCTACCTGCAGGTCCTCGGCACGATGGTGGATTTCAAGCTCTACGACGCCAAGAAGGACCTGAGGTGACGCCATGAACTACGAGTTCGCCTCGAGCTTCGCCCAGACGAGCGGTCTTCTCTACTTCGTCGGCATGTTCTGCGCGGTGCTGCTCTACGCGCTGTGGCCCCGCAACCGGGCGCGCTTCGACGCCGCGTCCCGCATGCCCCTCACCGAGGAGTAAGTCCCGTGGCAGAGTCTGCCCTCAAGTCGCCGGACGATTCCGGCGAAACCACCGGCCACGAATGGGACGGCATCCGGGAACTGAACAACCCGCTGCCGCGCTGGTGGCTCTACAGCCTCTATGCGACGATCATCTGGGCCTTCGGCTATTGGGTCGCCTACCCGGCCTGGCCCCTGGTCTCGAACTATACGACGGGGTTGCTGGGCTATTCGCAGCGCGAGCTCGTCCTGGAGGACGTCGCGAAGGCGCGCGAGGCGCGGGCCGCCCGCGGGCAGGCGCAGATCGAGAGCGCGTCCTGGGAGGAGATCCGGAAGGATCCGAACCTGCTCAACCTCGCGCTCGCGACCGGCAAGGCCGCCTTCGGCGACAATTGCGCCGGCTGCCACGGCACCTCCGCGACCGGCCGCACCGGCTATCCGAACCTGCAGGACGACGAGTGGCTCTGGGGCGGCACGCTGCCGGAGATCGAGAAGACGATCCGGTTCGGCGCCCGCACCACGCATCCCGAGAGCCATGCGGGCGAGATGATGGCCTTCGGCCGCGACGGCATCCTGAAGCGGGAGGAGATCCGCTCGGTCGCGAACTACGTCCTGTCGCTCTCGGGCAAGGAGTTCGATGCCGAGCTCGACCTCGGCAAGGGCGCGGCCACCTATGCCCAGAACTGCGCCGCGTGCCATGGCGACAACGCGAAGGGCAACCGCGAGGTCGGCGCGCCCGACCTGACCGATCCGATCTGGCTCTACGGCTCCTCGCCCGAGCAGGTCATCGCGACCATCACCAATGGCCGCAAGGGCGTGATGCCGGCCTGGGAAGGGCGGCTCGACGAGGCCACGATCCGCTCGCTGGCCGTGTACGTCCACAGCCTCGGCGGAGGGCGGTAAGGGGAACCCCGTAGCCGCCGCTTGAGCCAGATCAACCAGCGCAGACGCCGCCCTTGGTAGGGCGGCGTTCTCGTTTCCGCGGTCATGCGGCTGGACAGGTTTGATGGCGCTCGCCGAACACGCGCAACGGACAGGATCGGTCACCGTTCTCGAAGGCCGCCGCAAGGTGATGCGGCCTGCCTCCGAGCGGCCGGCCGCCACCGAGGGCCAGCTCTACGCCTCGCGGGTGAAGATCCACCCGGCCGGAGTCCGCGGCAAGTTCAGGACGGCCAAGTGGGCGATCCTGGCGCTCGCGATGGTGGTCTATTACGGCCTGCCCTTCCTGCGCTGGGACCGCGGGGCGGGCCAGCCCGATCAGGCGGTGCTGCTCGATCTCGACAAGGGCCGGTTCTACTTCTTCTTCATCGAGCTCTGGCCGCAGGACGTCACCTACGTGATGGGCCTCCTGATCCTGGCGGCGCTGATCCTCTTCGCCATGAACGCGGTCGCGGGCCGCGTCTGGTGCGGGTACTTCTGCCCGCAGACCGTCTGGACCGATCTCTTCATGGCGGTCGAGCGCCTGATCGAGGGCGACCGGCGCGCCCGGATGAAGCTCGACGCCGCCCCGATGAGCCTCGAGAAGTTCACGCTGCGGCTCCTCAAGCATTCGTCCTGGCTGATGATCGCCTGGTGGACCGGAGGCGCCTGGGTCCTCTACTTCGCGGACGCGCCCACCCTCGTGGTGCAGCTTGCGACCTTCAGCGCGCCGCCCGTCGCCTATGCGGCCATCCTCGTCCTGACGGGCACCACCTACCTGCTGGCGGGCCACATGCGCGAGCAGGTCTGCACCTATATGTGCCCCTGGCCGCGCATCCAGGGTGCGCTGACCGACAAGCATTCCCTCGCGATCACCTACCGGTACGACCGCGGCGAGCCGCGCGTCGCGGCCAAGAAGGCAGACGCCCTTCGTGCCGCGGGCCAGCCGGCCGGCGATTGCGTCGACTGCTTCCAGTGCGTGACGGCCTGCCCGGCCGGCATCGACATCCGCGACGGGCTGCAGATGGAGTGCATCCAGTGCGGGCTCTGCGCCGATGCCTGCAACACCGTGATGCTGAAGCTCGGCCGCCCCGAGGGCCTGATCGCCTACGACACCGACGCGAATTGCCAGGCGCGGGCCGCCGGAAAGCCCGCGATCCTGAAGCCGCTGCGGGTCCGGACGCTGCTCTACGCCGCCATGATCGCGGGCGTGGGCGGGACGATGCTCTACAACCTCGTGACCCGCGACCTGACCGGGCTCAGCGTCCTCCACGACCGCAACCCGATCTTCGTGACGCTCGCCGACGGCTCGATCCGCAACGGCTATACGCTGCGCGTCCTCAACAAGCGGCCGATCGAGCGCGTCTTCACGCTTGCCGTCGAGAGCCGGCTGCCCATGCGCGCGGAGGTCGTCGGCGCCTCGGGCCACAGCCTCCGTGTCCCTTCGGACTCCACCCAGGAGTTCCGGGTCCTCGTCTTCTCCCCCGCCGGCACGAAGCTGGAGAAGTCGACCGAGCTCACCTTCGTCATCAGCGATCCGACCACAGGCGACCGCGCGATGGCCGAAGACCATTTCAAGGCGCCCTGACGATGAGCACCGAGACGCTGAACGCCCCCACGGCGGGCTTCCGCCTCACCGGCCGCAAGGTCTTCCTGATCTTCGCGGCCTTCTTCGGCACGATCGCGGCCGCGGATACCTTCCTGATCACCTCGGCGATCCGGACCTGGTCGGGCCTCGAGGAGCGTTCGCCCTATGCGGCCGGCAAGCGCTACAACGCCGAGCTGAACGTCGCCCGCGAGCAGGATGCGCGCGGCTGGACGGTCGATCTCGACACGAGGCGGACCGGCGGCGACGGCCTGTCCCTCACCGTGCGGGGCCGCGATCGCGACGGCGCCCCGCTCGGCGGCCTCGCGGCGCGCGTGTCGGTCGAGCGGCCCACCGACAAGCGCCTCGATCGCGCGGCCCATCTCACCGAGACCGCGCCCGGCACGTACCTCGCCGTCATCGACCACGTCCCGCCCGGCCAATGGGACATCGTGGTCGACCTGAGCCAGGGCGGCGAGCGCCTGCACCGGCGGCGGTCGCGCCTTCTCCTGCCCTGAGCGGCACCACCGGAACCGGTCCAGACATCATGTGCTGCGGCGACAACGCCCTCGCCTATCTCGAAGCCCATGCCGCTTGGCATGACGGCTCGAAGCGCCTCTCCGAACGCGACCTTTCCGGCTTCGTCCAGGCGCAGCCCGACGGCACGTCGCGGGCCGAATTCGCCGTGGAAGGCGTGCGCTGCGCCGGCTGCATGGCGACCATCGAGCGCCAGGTCGCATCGCTCCCGGGCGTGAGCCTCGCGCGGCTGAATTTTTCCGAGCGACGCCTCGCCGTGACCTGGTCCGCCGGGCAGGCCGCGGATCCCGGAGCCGTGATCGCGAAGCTCGACGGGCTCGGCTACGGCGCGCAGCCCTTCGATCCCCGCCGGGCGGACGAGCCCGAGAAGGCCGAGCTCCGCCGCCTGATCCGGGCACTCGCGGTCGCGGGCTTTGCGTCGATGAACGTGATGCTCCTCGCCGTCTCGGTCTGGGCCGGCAACGTGTCCGACATGACGGCCGAGAACCGCGACTTCTTCCACTGGCTGCAGGCGCTCGTCGCACTCCCGGCCGTCGCCTATGCCGGCCAGCCCTTCTTCCAGGGCGCGATCCGCGGCCTCCGGGCGGGCCGGGTCACCATGGACTTCCCGATCGCGCTCGGCGTGGTCGCGACGCTCGTCATGTCGGTCTTCGAGACCGCGACGGGGGCGCATCACGCCTATTTCGACGGCGCCGTGATGCTGCTCTTCTTCCTGCTCATCGGGCGGGTGCTCGACCAGATGATGCGGCGCAAGACCCGGACGCTGGCCGAGAACCTCGCCGCGCTCCGCCGCGAGAGCGCCGGCCGCGTGGACGAGACCGGCAAGGTCACGGAGGTGCCGGTCGCGAGCCTTGCGCCGGGCGATCTCGTCCTCGTCCGCCCGGGCGAACGGATGCCCGTCGACGGCATCGTCGAGCGCGGCTCCTCGCAGGCGGATCTCAGCCTCGTCACGGGGGAGACCGCACCCGTCCCGCTGGCGGCCGGCGGCCGCGTCTATGCGGGCGCGCTGAACTTCGACGGCGCGATCACGGTGCGCGTCACGGCGGCCGCGAAGGGCACCTTCCTGGATGAGGTCGAGGCCCTGATGGGCCGCGCGCTCGATGCCCGCTCGCGCATCCTGGATCTGGCGAGCCAGGCCACCCGCCTCTACGTCCCGACCGTCCATGTGGCCGCCGCCCTGACGCTGCTCGGCTGGGTGCTCGCGGGTGGCGGCTGGCATGCCGCGATCCTGAACGCGGTCGCGGTCCTCATCATCACCTGCCCCTGCGCGCTCGGCCTCGCGATCCCGGCCGTGCAGGTGGCGGCGGCGGGCCTCCTGTTCCGGGACGGCATCCTGCTCGCCTCGGGCGATGCGCTGGAGCGCTATGCGGCGGTGGACACGATCGTGTTCGACAAGACCGGCACCCTGACGCTGCCCGAGCCGCGGCTCGCGGAAGGCGCCGTGGTGGATCCCGCGATGCTCGAGATGGCGGCGCGGCTCGCGCTCTCCAGCCGTCACCCGATGGCCTCCGCGCTGTCGGAACTCGCGCAGGACCGGACCCCGATCTCCGGCGCGGAAGAGGCGGCCGGCCTCGGCGTGCGCGCCACCCTGGACGGCGCGGAACTGCGGCTCGGCTCGCCCGCCTTCTGTTCGGCCGGGCGCGAGGCCGAGGCCGTGCTGGCCCGCCACCCGGACGCATCCGTGATCTGCATCCGCCTCGGCGATCGCGCGCCCGTCGCCCTGCCGAGCCACCAGACGCTCCGCCCGGACGCGAGGGCGACGATCGCGGCCCTCCAGCGGGACGGCTACCG
>NZ_JBMSEF010000030.1:0-31031 GCF_049446235.1 Enterovirga sp. CN4-39
GCTGCGCGCCTGCCACCTCCCCCAAAGGGGGAGGAGACGATGCGGCCTTGTCGCGGCTTGGCTTCGAGGCGAGCGCCTCGGGCCACGGTCTCCTCCCCCATTGGGGGAGGGGGACCGCCCGAAGGGCGGTGGAGAGGGCCTGACTTTTGGACGCCCCCCGCGCCACGATCGCCCGCGCGAAAAAGCTCCGCCGTGCGCTGACGCCGCCGGAAGCCCGGCTCTGGGTCGCGCTCCGTCCGCGTCCCGGCGATCTGAAGTTCCGGCGACAGCATCCGATCGGGCCGTTCGTGCTCGACTTCTACTGCGCTGCGAGGCGGCTCGCGATCGAGGTCGACGGCGCTGCCCATGATTTCGGCGACAACCCCGCTCGCGACATCCGCCGCGATGCCTGGCTCGCGGGCTGCGGGATCAGGGTGTTGCGGATTGCGGCCGAGGAGGTGCGGGTCAACCTGGAGGGCGTCGTGGAAACGATCCTGGCTGCGGCAGCCGAGTGCAGCGGGGGCCCCCTCCACCGGCCTGCGGCCGGTCCCCTTCCCCCTGCGGGGGAGGAGACGCCTCCGCCACGGATCTCCTCCCCCTCTGGGGGAGGTGGCAGGCGCGAAGCGCCTGACGGAGAGGGCGTACTGTCATGACCACCCACACTGCCGTCCGGCCGGGTTTCGCGGAGCTCGTCGATACCTGGGCGCCCGTCCGCCAGGTCGGGACGGGCTTTCAGTTCACCGAAGGCCCGGTCTGGCATCCGCGTGACCAGTACCTGCTGTTCTCCGACATGCCCGGCGACGTCCGCCGGCGCTGGGACAGGTCAGGCACCCGCGAGGTCATGCGGCCCGGGAACAAGTGCAACGGCCTGACCTTTGACGCCGAGCTGAACCTGATCGTGTGCGAGCACGCCACCTCGAGCCTCGTTCGGGAGCGACTGGACGGGCGTCGGGAGACGCTCGCCTCGCATTTCGAAGGGATGGAGCTCAACAGCCCGAACGACGTCTGCGTGAAGTCGGACGGGACGATCTACTTCTCGGATCCCTGGTACGGCCGCATGCCGGTCTACGGCATCGAGCGTCCGCGGCAGCTCGGCTTCCAGGGTGTCTATCGCGTGCCGGCGGGCGGCGGTGCGCCGGAGCTTCTCGTCGACCGCTACCTGTTCGAGCAGCCGAACGGGCTCTGCTTCTCGCCGGCGGAGGACCGGCTCTACGTCAACGATACCGTCCAGCACCTGATCCGCGTCTTCGACGTGCTGCCCGACGGGCGGCTCGGCGCTGGTCGCGTCTTCGCGTCCGGCATCGTCTCCCCGAGCGAGCCCGGCGTGCCGGACGGCATGAAATGCGACGCGCAGGGCAATGTCTGGGTCTGCGGGCCGGGCGGAGTCTGGGTCTACTCGCCGCGCGGCGAGCTGGTCGGAAAGCTCCGCGTGCCCGAGCTCGTCGGCAACCTCGCCTGGGGCGGGCCGGACTGGCGCACGCTGTTCCTCGCGGCAACGCATTCCGTCTACGCCGTGGACACGAAGGTCGGCCCGCGGATCGAGCCGTTCATGCGGAGCACCGCGCGCGCCGCGGATGCGCAGGGCAGCACCGGATCGCCCCTCGCGGATCTGCGCCCGGCGGCCGCGATCTCACGCGCCGGCGTCAAGAAGGCCGCGCCCGGATACAGGCTCGACGCCGCGCGCTGCGCCCTGATCGTTCAGGACATGCAGAACGACGTCGTCATGGAGGGCGGCGCCTTTGCGTCCTCCGGCTCGCCCGGCCATTGTCGCGAGCAGAACGCGATCGGCAACGCCGCCCGCCTCGCCGAGGCAGCGCGGCGGCGGGGCGTGCCGGTGATCCATGTCTGGTTCGTTGTCGAAGCCGGCGCGCCGGGGATCACCATGAACGCGCCCCTCTTCGAGGGTCTCGCGGATTCCAAGGCCCTCGTCCGGGGAAGCTGGGGCGCCGCCCCCGTGCCGGGGCTCGAGGCCCAGCCCGGCGATCATGTCGTCGAGAAATGCCGCATGAGCGCCTGGGAAGGCACTCGGCTCGAGACCGTGCTGAAGGCCACCGGCCGCGACGTCGTCATCGTGACCGGCGCCTGGACCAACATGTCCATCGAGCACACGGCCCGCACCGGCGCCGACAAGGGCTATTTCATGGTCGTGCCGGAGGATGCCTGCTCGACCATGAATGCAGAGTGGCACACGGCCTCGGTCAACTATGCCCTGCAGAACGTCGCCGTGGTGACGGATGTGGACGATGTCGTCCGCGCCCTGGATTGAACGCCGGCGCTGTCAGCGCTTGACGAGGCCCGCGGCCTCGAACGCGTCCCGGATCACCCGGAGGACCTGCGGGGGAAGCGTGCGCGGCACCCCGAACGGCATCTCGGGATGCGCATCGGCGCCCTCGGGCTTTTGCTCCCGGCGCGGCGGCGGCAGGATCTCGCCTTCGAGTCCGCCGGGCCGTGTCGACGCCTTGGGCCGCGCGACGGCTTCCCGAGAGGCGGGCACGCTCTCGAATACCTCCGCGGTCAGGCCGAAGAACCGCGCGATGTGGTGGCTCGACGAGATGCCGACATCCAGCATGAAGGCGCCGGCCATGCCGCCCTCCATCTCGCCTTCGCCGGTCGCGAGCGGCGTGCCGTGCCCCATCCCGACGATCGCGAAGGACTCGACGATCTCGGTCCCGGACGCGTCATGCCAGACCTCGCGGGAATGGCCGGCCACGAGGCCGCGTTCGCTGGGCGTCGCCGGCAGGCCGTGCACGTCCGTCCACTGCTTCACGAGCTCGGTCGCATTGCCGGGCTTGACCACGTGGTCGGTGGCGCCATGCCAGATCGAGACGCGGGGCCACTCGCCGCGATGGGACGAGGCGGAGCGCACGAGGTCGCCCCATTCCCGCGCCGAACGCGGCCGGCCCTGGAACATGCTTTCGAGCGCCTCCTGCACGTTCTTCGCCGCCCCGTAGGGCAGCCCCGCGATGATGGCGCCGGCCGCGAACACCTCGGGATAGGCGGCCAGCATGGCGGCCGCCATGGCGCCGCCGGCCGAGAGCCCGGTCACGAAGATGCGGGAGCGGTCGATCCCATGATCCTCGACGGCCCGCTCGATCATCTGCCGGATCGACAGGGCCTCTCCGGATCCGCGCGCCGTGTCGTCCGGCAGGAACCAGCTGAAGCAGGATTTCGGGTTGTTCGCCCGCGTCTGTTCGGGAAACAGCAGGACGAAGCCGTGCCGGTCGGCGAGGTCCGACCAGCCGGAGCCATCGTTGTAGCCTTCGGGGCTCTGCGTGCAGCCGTGTAGGACCACGACCAGGGCGGGCGAGGGGGCGAGCCGCTCCGGCACGTAAGTCAGCATCCCGAGATTGCCGGGATTCGACCCGAACCCCGTGACGCGGGTGAGGGGCGTTCGCGCCGGCGAGGCCGCCGCTCCCGCGCCCTCCACCGTGGTGCGAGCCTTCCGCAGGAGCTCTTCGACGAGCTTCTGGCGCTGGCGAAGGCCCGACAGGTTCGACTGAATTCCGCGCATGTTCAGTTCCCGGACAGCATGGATTGCTGCGCTGCACAATAACATGGTTCCGCAACGGGCTGTCTGCGACGGCAGTTCCGGCCATGCGCGCTTTTGCGCAGGGCGGGCGGAGCGCGCAGCTCCGCTGAGTTCATTCGCGATCTGGGAAATATCTTCCCGGTGATCTTGCAAAAGAGCCGGTGCCAAGATACGTATAGGCATCGACTTTGGCCGGACAATCGGGCCGTCGCTCCTGGCACTGCCGAGCGCACGTTCAGAATTCTCTCCAATCATCGACAGCGGAGACGGGCACCTCATCCCGAGGGCCCCGCTTGCGTGCAGACTTGTCAGGAAAACTACAATGACGAACGGAACCGTGAAGTTCTACAACGAGATGAAGGGCTTCGGCTTCATCGCTCCCGAGGATGGCAGCAAGGACGTCTTCGTCCATGCGACCGCGCTTGAGCGGGCCGGCATGCGCAGCCTCGTCGAAGGCCAGAAGGTCTCCTTCGAGACCGAGGCCGACCGGCGCAGCGGCAAGGTTGCCGTCAGCACCATCCAGGCTGCGTAAGGACGCGGGCGCGGGTCCACTCGCCTGCGCCGTGTCTCTCGGAGCCGCTCCTCGGAGCGGCTTCTTCGTATCCGCCCGGCGGTTTCGAGGGAGGTTGAGATGGCCCACAAGTTTCAGCTCGATCAGCTGGTTCGTCTGGCGCATCCGCGGGTCTTCAAGGGGTCGGCCGCCTCTGGAATTTACCAGGTGACGCGCCTGATGCCTGCCGACGAGACCGGCGAGTTTTCGTATCGTATCAAGGGCACCGAGCCCGGCTCCGGCGAGCGCGCCGTGCGCGAAACCGAAATCACCGAGGCCGGCCCGGCCCGGTAGTCCGGCCAAGCGGGAACCGCGCGTGCCGGACGCGGCCGAGGTGTTGCCTCCTCTGCCCGGGCGGCCTTGGGACGGCGATGCCGGTCGTGATATCTGAGGGCCGCCGAGCGAGCCCGATGCCGACTGCCCGCGATCGAGATCGCGAGGATGCCCCGCTCCGGCTGGATGCGCTCCCAGGCCTCAGGCCGAGCAAGGCAGAGGCGCAGGAAAACCCGTTGAGCCATCCCTGACCGGGCGCTACGCCCAGCCGCGCAGGTCGGGGAGGCAGTTTCGTTCAAAGGACCCTAGGGCAGGACCGCGTGGTGGAGCTTCTGTTGCAGCGTATTCGATCCTGGATGTTCGATGCCGCCTTAGCGGCGTGGACCGCCATGTTCCTGCCCGTGGTTCTGGTCCTGCTGGCCTGCGGCCGGCCGCGCCGGCTCGTTCGGGCCGCTTCGCGATTCTGGGCCACCGGCGTCCTGAAGGCCCTGCGCTGGACGGTCGGCGTGACTCATGTCGAGCACGGCCGGGAAAATCTCCCGGCGCAACCCTGCCTCATCGTCGCCAACCATCAATCGGCCTGGGAAACGATCGCCTTTCTGATCCTGGTGCCGGACGTCGCCATCATCGCCAAGAAGGAGCTGCTGCGGGTGCCCGTCATGGGCTGGTTCCTGCGCAATTCCCCGATGATCCTGGTGGACCGGACGGCCGGCGCGGGCTCGATCCGGCAGATGCTGGCGGAAGCCCGCAATGCCCTGGCGAGCGGCCGGCATGTCCTGATCTTCCCCGAGGGAACGCGCCAGAGCCCGACGACCCCGGTCGAGTTCAAGCGAGGCGTCGAACTCCTCTACAGCCAGCTCGGCGTTCCGGTGCTGCCGGTTGCCCTCGATTCCGGATTGTTCTGGGGCAAGGAGAGCCGGTCGAAGCGGCCGGGCGCCATCACGCTGTCCTACCTGGCGCCGATCGAGCCGGGGCTCTCCACGCGCGAATTCGTCCGGCGGGCGCAGGTGGCCGTCCAGAACGCCCTCTCGGCCCGGCAGAACGTGGCGGCCGCCGCGGCGGACCTGTTTTCGGTGCCGGCGGCTCCCGAGCGGATCTAGCCCGCAGCGGCGGGCCCTTCCGGCTCTCCAGCCACATGAGCAGCCCCAGCGACCGACGCTCCGAGCGCCTGCCGAGCTGTGCCACCCTGGCTCCGCGTCCGCATCAGCTCGCCGCGCGCGACGCCATTCTCCTCGCCCGGCGCGAGGGCCGCCCGGGCTTCCTGCTGGGGGATCTCACCGGGCTCGGAAAGACGCTCTCCGTCTGGGCCGCTCTCGCCGAAATGCCCGAGGACGAGGTGCTGATCGTCGCCCCCAAGGGCGCGCTGCCGCAATGGCGGCGGACGATCGCGCTGAGCGGGCTGGCAGAGAAGGCCGTCACTCTCATCAACTACGAGCGCACCAAGTCGCTGCTCGCCCTGCCGGCCGGCAGCACGCGGCGGTCCGTCAGGGCGAAGAACAACGAGCTCGCCCGCAGCGGCCTGCCGAAGCGGACCTGGCCCCTGGTGGTCTTCGACGAGAGCCACCGCCTGCGAAACCCCTATGCGCAGCAGAGCATGGCGTGCCGCCAACTCGCCGATTGCGCGGCGTTCACGATCTACATGAGCGCGACTGCCGGGCAATCCCCGCACGAGCTGTCCTATCTCGGGCGTCTGCTCGGCGCGGCGAGCGGCTACCCGACAGAGACCCTGGCCGATTTCCGGACCCTGATGAAGCAGCTCGGCATCGGCCGGGCGAAAGGCCGCTGGACGAACTGGAGCTGGCAGCCGAACGAGCGCGACCGGGCCGTGATGTCGGACCTCCTCTACAAGGGAGAGCGGGCGATCGGGCTCCGGCGGCGCCCCAGCGACATTGCCGGGTGGCCGGAGGTCCAGCGGGAGCTGGCGCCGACCGCCCTCGCGCCCGCGGAGCGCCGCCTCTACGAGGCGACCTGGCGCGAGTTCAGGCGCGAATTCGGCCTTCTCGGCGGCTCGACCCGGCGGGCCACCGGCTGGGCGGCCGATCTCCGCTTCCGGCAGAAGGCGAGCCTGCTCCGGATCGAAGGAACCGCGGCCTTCGCCGACGACCTCCTGTCGGCCGGGGAGCAGGTGGCCGTTTCCGTCGCCTATCTCGAGACGAGCGCGCTTCTCGCGGAGACGCTGCAGGGCCGGGGCTGGCGCGTCCGCGAGATCAACGGCCAGGGCAGCGGCGAGGCGAACGAAAGCGCCCGCGTCGCGTTCCAGTCCGGAGCCTGCGATGCCGTGATCTTCACCGTCACGGAATCGATCTCCCTTCATCGTGGCGAGATGCCGGGCGGCGAGCGGCCGCGTTCCTTGATCGTGCACGACATGCGCCACAGCGCGATTCAGCTTCAGCAGATCGAAGGCCGCTGCCATCGCGACGGCGAATGCGCGGTGATCTACTACGCCTTCGCCGAGAACACGGTGGAAGAGACAATCGCCGCGAGAGTCGTTACTCGGATGGCCGCGATGGGCGGCATCGCCGGCGACGACACGTCGATCGTCGACGAGATCGCCCGCGCGATCGCCGAGGCCGCCGCCTTGCGCCTCAATCTGCCGCTTGCAGCCGGGCCCGAGTGAGCTGCGCTGCCCGCCGCCTTTGCCATCCTTCTGACGACCGAGTTTACCCGTGACCTTTCCTTCAAGCAGTCCTCCGCTTCTCCAGGCCCTGGCGGAGCGCAACTACCACGAGCCGACACCCGTCCAGGCGGCCGTGCTGGAGCACGCGGCCGCGGATCGCGACCTCCTGGTCTCGGCGCAGACCGGGTCGGGAAAGACGGTCGCGTACGGGCTGGCGCTCGCCTCGACCCTGCTGGGCGATGCCGAGCGCTTCGAGCGTGCCGCCGAGCCTCTCGCTCTCGTCATCGCGCCGACGCGCGAACTGGCCCTGCAGGTCCAGCGCGAGCTGTCCTGGCTGTACCAGCATGCCGGGGCGCGGGTCGTATCCTGCGTGGGCGGCATGGATCCCCGGCGCGAGCAGCGCGAGCTCGGCCTGGGCGCCCACATCGTGGTCGGCACCCCCGGCCGGTTGCGGGACCACCTGGAGCGAGGCCGGCTCGACCTGTCGCAACTCAGGGCCGTGGTGCTCGACGAAGCCGACGAGATGCTCGACCTCGGGTTCCGGGAGGATCTCGAGTTCATCCTCGAGGCGACGCCGGTCGAGCGGCGGACATTGCTGTTCTCCGCCACCTTGCCGAAGGCCATCGTGGCGCTGGCGAGGAGCTTTCAGCGGAACCCGTTCCGGGTCGAGGTGGCGAGCACCGAGGGCGGGCACGCCGATATCGAATACCGGGCAATGCGCGTCACGCCGCGCGAGATCGCCCACGGGGTCGTCAACGTGCTGCGCGCCGTCGATGCGCCCACCGCGATCGTCTTCTGCAATACGCGGGAGAGCGTCAGGCACCTTCAGGGGCTGCTGCTGGAACGCGGCTTCCTGGTCGTGGCCCTGTCCGGGGAACTCAGCCAGAGCGAGCGCAACCATGCCCTCCAGGCGCTGCGGGACGGCCGCGCGCGGGTCTGCGTGGCGACCGACGTCGCGGCACGGGGCATCGACCTTCCCGGCTTGGGGCTGGTCATCCATGCGGACCTGCCGCACGACGCGGAGGCTCTTCAGCACCGCAGCGGCCGGACCGGGCGGGCGGGCCGCAAGGGCATCAGCGTCCTGCTGATCCCGCCGTCGCGCCGCCGCCGCGCCGAGCAGATGATGGCCGTCGCGGGCGTCGTGCCCGTCTGGTCGGGCCCGCCCTCGGCGGACGAGATCCGGACGCTCGACCAGCAGCGGCTGCTCGAGAGCCCTCTCTTCGAGGAGGAGCCCGCGGAGGAAGACGTCGCCATGGCGAAGGCGCTTCTGGCGGAGCGTTCGCCGGAGGGGGTCGCGGCCGCCTTCGCCAAGCTCTACCGGCAGCGTCTGCCGGCTCCCGAGGACGTCACCGATCCCGGCTCTGCCCCGAGCCGGCGCGAGCCCGGCCCC
Source organism: Enterovirga sp. CN4-39 (assembly GCF_049446235.1). Taxonomy (NCBI): domain Bacteria; kingdom Pseudomonadati; phylum Pseudomonadota; class Alphaproteobacteria; order Hyphomicrobiales; family Methylobacteriaceae; genus Enterovirga; species Enterovirga sp. CN4-39. The sequence goes on from NZ_JBMSEF010000030.1 coordinate 8,339, forward strand.
GGCGGCCGGTCGGCCGGCAGGGAACAGCGGCACGAGGCCTCGTCGGGAGGCGGCCTCTGGTTCCGGCTGAATGTCGGACGGAACGGCAATGCCGATCCGAAATGGCTGCTGCCCATGCTCTGCCGGCGTGGTGGCGTCACGCGCCAGGATATCGGCGCGATCCGCATCTTCGAGCGCGAAACGAAGGTCCAGATCAGTGCCGCGGCATCGGACGCCTTCGCGGATGCCGTGCGGGGTACCGCCGTCGCCGGGATCCGGATCGAGCCGGCCGGAGGGCCGGGCCAGGGACACGTGGCCGAGAAGCGGTCCAAGCATCGTGGGCCCCCGCGCAGGCACAAGTCGTGAGCGCCGGGACGATGGCGCGTCGCGCGAGCGCGCGCCGGGACCCCGGCACCTGGACGGAGCTCGACAGCGCGCCCATCCCGGGGACCGATGGCGAAATGCGCCTGATGCGGCAGGGGGAGGAGTTCTCGATCGTCGTCGGAGGCGCGGAGCTGATGACGAACCAGTTCCGGGAATCCGAGAGGGCCTTGGCGACCCTGACCTGCGCGCGCCTCCAGGACCGATCCCGCCCCCGCATCCTCATCGGGGGCCTCGGCATGGGGTTCACGCTGCGGGGTGCGCTGGACGCACTCGGGCCCGATGCCAGCGTCGTGGTGGCCGAGCTCGTGCCGGCCGTGGTGGCCTGGGCCCGCGGCCCGCTGCGTCCGCTGGTCGGAGAGAGCCTGGAGGACCCGCGCGTCGAGCTGCGGGTCGAGGACGTCCACCGCACTATCCAATCCGGCCCGGCGCAGTTCGATGCCATCCTGCTGGACGTGGACAATGGCGCCCAGGGCCTGACCCAGCGGGTGAACGACCGCCTCTACGACATCTGGGGATTGCGGCGTGCGCGCTTCGCGCTCCGGCCCAACGGCATCCTGGCGGTGTGGTCCGGCGGGCCCGACCGGAGGTTCAAGGCCCGGCTGAAGCTCGCCGGCTTCAACGTGGACGAAGTGCGAGTCCATGCAAACGGGAGCAGCGGCCGGCGCCATGTCCTGTGGCTCGCAAGTCCCGTTTCCGTACCAACCCGGACCTGAGATCCCGGTCCGGCCAGGGGGCGAGCCCCGGCGAAGGCTGCATGTGCGCTCATGCCGCTTGTTGTCGTCCTGTGATCCTGTGACATGCCGTCCTGGTGGCCGGCGGCTGCCGGCGTTCGAGGGCACGCCATGGAAGCCGTCGCCACCACTCCCGTCAGGACTCCCTGGTACCGGCAGCTCTACGTCCAGGTTCTGATCGCGATCGCGCTCGGGATCGTGCTGGGCTGGATGAACCCGGACCTCGCCAAGTCCATGAAGTGGCTGGGCGACGTGTTCATCGCGCTGATCAAGATGATGATCGCGCCTGTCATCTTCTGCACGATCGTGCACGGCATCGCCTCGATGGGCGACCTGAAGAAGGTCGGGCGGGTCGGCCTCAAGGCGCTGGTCTATTTCGAGGTGGTCTCCACCTTCGCGCTCCTGGTGGGCATCGTCGTCGGCGAGATCGTGCAGCCCGGAAGGGGCTTCGGGGCCGATCCCGCGACGCTCGATCCGAAAGCCGTGGCGAGCTACGCGGCCGCGGCCGAGAAGGACAGCTTCGTCGCCCACATCCTCGCCCTGGTCCCGCGGAGCTTCTTCGATGCCTTCGCGACCGGCGACCTGCTTCAGGTGCTCCTCGTCTCGGTCCTGACCGGCGTCGTCGTGCTGCAGCTCGGGGAGCGTACGCAGCAGATCAACTACGCCATCGAGACGATGGGGCAGATTTTGTTCCGCATCATCGGCCTCGTCGTGAAGCTCGCGCCGCTTGGCGCCTTCGGGGCCATGGCCTTCACGGTGGGCCAGTATGGCCTGGCGAGCCTGGGCAATCTTCTCGGCCTCGTCCTCACCTTCTATGCCACCAGCGTGCTCTTCGTCGTGGTGGTGCTCGGTGCGGTCGCGTGGTGGGCCGGGTTCTCGATCCTCCGCTTCATCGTCTACATCAAGGATGAGCTCCTCATCGTGCTCGGCACCTCCTCGTCGGAATCGGTGCTGCCGCAGATGATGCAGAAGATGGAGGGCCTTGGGGCCTCGAAGTCGGTCGTCGGCCTCGTCATTCCGACGGGCTACTCATTCAACCTCGACGGCACGAACATCTACATGACCCTGGCCACGTTGTTCCTGGCCCAGGCCGTCGGCGCCGACCTTTCGTTCGGACAATATGCAACCATCATCCTGGTCGCGATGCTCACCTCGAAAGGGGCCTCGGGCGTCACGGGAGCGGGGTTCATCACGCTCGCCGCGACGCTCGCCGCCATTCCGAACAACCCGGTCCCGGTGGCGGCCATGACGCTGGTGCTCGGGATCGACAAGTTCATGAGCGAGTGCCGCGCGCTCACGAACCTCGTCGGCAACGGTGTCGCCACCGTGGTCGTCTCCGCCTGGGAGGGCGAGCTCGACCGCGCGAAGCTCAAGGCCGCGCTCGCCCATCCGATGGAGGCCGCCGAGAAGATGGAGGCGAAGCCGATCGAGCAGGCTCTCTGACCGGCTCAGGCTTCGGCGGATCTGGGCAGGCCAGACAGAAACGAGAGGAGCGCCGCGTTCACCTGCGCGGGCGCTTCGAGCTGCGGCCAGTGGCCGACGCCATCGAGGCTGAGAAAGCCCCGCAGGCCGGGGATGGCGGGGCGGAGGCTGTCCTCGGTCGGCTCACGGACGCGGTTGAGCCCGTCGAGCGCTCCGGTGACGAAGAAGGACGGCTGCCGGATGGTCGCGCCGGCATAGACGCCCGAGGCGAGGGCGAAGAAGGGGTCGATGGCGCGGTAGTAGTTGAGCCCGCCGTGAAAACCTGTCCGGGAGAAGCTCGCGATGGCCTCGTTCAGATAGTCGCCATCGATCACCCGGATCGGCTCGGGCACCGGCCGGAGCGCCCCGCGTGCCGGTATGAAGGGATGCCAGCTCTGATCCTCGGGCGCCTGTCCGGACGACCAGTAATAGGCCCCCGGGATGGTCGTCGCGGCATCCGCCCAGGCCTGGTCGCTCTCCGGGCGTATCTGGGCGAACATGTAGAACGTGTCGGCGTGCTGGACCCGAAGCTGGTCGAGGAAGCTGGGGCGCCCGGGCGGAATGAACGGAACGGAGATCGCGAACACCGCCGTGAACCGATCCGGCCGCATCATGGCGGCGTTCCAGGCGATGTTCGCGCCGAAATCGTGGCCGACGACGACGGCCTGCGCGATGCCCAGGGCGTCCAGCACGCCGACGAGGTCGCCGACGGTGTGAAAGGGCATGTAGGCTTCTGCCTCGGCGGGCGCGTCGCTTTCGCCATAGCCGCGCATGTCGAGCGCGATGGCGCGCCACCCGGCTGTAGCCACGGCCTCCATCTGCGACCGCCAGGACGACCAGATGGCCGGGAAGCCATGGCAGAACAGCACGGCTGGCCCGCTTCCCTCCTCGACGGCGTGGAGCGTGATCCCGTTGGTCCCAATTCGATGATGGCGCACGGCGTCGTGTCTCCAGGTTCAGGATCGCTCGGATCGGCGGCAGGGGACGCAGCAATCCGCGCGGAGCCTCCCTCGCTCCGTGCCGGCGTGCGTTCCGCGGAACGTGTAGGACGTCTCGGTTGCACGGGCAATACGATCGTATTACAGCTGTCATCCATGGCACTTGATCAGCGCGAGGCCCTGCTGGAAGCCGGGCTGGCCGTCGTCCATTCGCAGGGTTTCGTCGGCACCGGGGTGCGGGAGATCGCGGCCGCCGCGAACGTTCCGCAGGGCTCGTTCACCAACCACTTCCGATCGAAGGAGGGGTTCGGCCTACTGGTCCTCGATCGGTACTTCGAGCGCCTGGACGCGATCATGCAGGCCACGCTCGCCAACCCGGCCCTCGCTCCGGAAGCCCGGCTCTGGGCCTATTTCGACACGATCGGCGAGGCGCTCTCGGAGGCCGATTGGCAGCGGGGCTGCATGGTGGTCGATCTCGCGGCGGAGATCCCCGCGCGCAGCGACGCGATCCGGGAGCGGCTCGTCTCGATGCTGGGACAGCAATCGGCGCAGTTCGAGGCCGTGCTGCGCCTGATCCAACCAGAGGAGGACGGGGCGGCGGCGGATCTCGCGGCCTTCATCCTGGCCGCATGGCAAGGCACGCTCCTGCGCATGAAGACGGAGCGTAGCGGCGAGGCCGTGGCGCGCTTTCGCAGGGTGCTGGCGCGGCTGATCGGACCACCGCTCGGCTGAGATCCGGGGGTTTCCCTGCACACCTTCGAAGGTCCCGCCTTCCGCCCCGGTGATGCGGGGACCTGACGGCTTGCCTGCCTCACCTGCCTGCATGCCACCCCTGCCGGGAAGGTACGACAGCGGACCTGCAACTCCGTCCGCCAGTCCCCATTTACCCCCTGGCCCGACCGCGTCGCGGCCCGGCGTCAGAGGTTCGTCCATGAAACCCGTCGATCCACGAAGCTGGATGTGGTCCGAGGCGGTGGAGATGCTCGCGCGGGCCGAGCGCATGCAGCGCGAGATGTTCCAGCCCCGCCATCCGCAGGCCCGCTCGACATGCTGGGAGCCACCCGTGGACGTGCTCGAGACGGAGCGGGAGGTCATCGTCCTGACGGCGCTGCCCGGAGTGGATCCGAGGAATGTGACGGCCGTCATCGAGGAGGGCACGCTCCTCATCCGGGCCGAGCGCACGCTTCCACCGGAACTCGGCCATGCGGTCATCCACCGGCTGGAACTGCCGCAGGGCTGCTTCGTCAGGCGGGTTCAGATCCCGCCCGGCCGCTACGACGACGTGCGCCGCACCTCGGCGAATGGCTGCCTCGTCGTCACCCTCCACAAGCACGCGCCGGCGCGGTGACCCCCATGGCCGAACGAGATCCCATCCTGAGAAGCGCCGAACTCGGCTCCGACTCTGGCGACGGTGCGCCACAGTCGCCGCCCTCGGACACGCTGATCATCGTGCCCGTGCGCAACTTCGTCCTCTTCCCGGGCGTGGTGCTCCCGATCGCGGTCGGGCGGCCGCAATCGGTCGCCGCCGCCCAGGAGGCCGTGAAGCAGGGCAAACAGGTCGGCTTCCTGATGCAGCGCGATCCGGAGCTGCAGAATCCTTCCGCGGTCGATCTTCATCGGACCGGAACGGTCGCGAACGTCCTCCGCTACCTGACGGCGCCGGACGGCACCAACCACATCATCGCGCAGGGCGAGCAGCGCTTCCGCGTCGTCGAGTTCACGCGCGAAAACCCCTATCTGGTCGCGCGCATCACCCGGCTGGAGGAGCCGCAGGCCCAGACGCCTGAGATCGAGGCGCGTTTCCTCCATCTTCAGGGACAGGCGCTCGAGGCGCTCCAGCTCCTGCCGCAGGCGCCGCAGGAGCTCGTCGCGGCCGTGCAGGGCGCCAACACGCCTTCGGCGCTCGGCGACCTGGTCGCGGCCTATATCGACATCACGCCGGACGAGAAGCAGGAGCTCCTCGAGACGGTCGACCTCGTGGCCCGGATGGACAAGATCTCGCGCCTCCTGGCCCGCCGGATCGAGGTGCTGCGGCTGTCGCAGGAGATCGGGCAGCAGACGAAGGCGGCGCTCGACGAGCGGCAGCGCGAGGTGCTCCTCCGCGAGCAGATGGCGGCCATCCAGCGCCAGCTCGGGGAGGGCGAGGAGGGCAAGGCGCAGGAAATCGCCGAGCTGAACGCCGCGATCGCCAAGGCGAACATGCCCGAGGAGGTGGACCAGGCCGCCCGCAAGGAGGTGCGCCGGCTCGAGCGGATGCCCGAGGCCGCGGCCGAGTACGGCATGATCCGCACCTATCTCGACTGGCTGATCGAGCTCCCCTGGGCGCTTCCCGAGGAGAAGCCGATCGACATCGCGGAGGCGCGCCGGATCCTCGATGCCGACCATTTCGGGCTCGAGAAGATCAAGAGCCGCATCGTCGAGTTCCTGGCCGTCCGGAAGCTCGCCCCGAACGGCAAGGCGCCGATCCTCTGCTTCGTCGGGCCGCCCGGTGTCGGAAAGACCTCGCTCGGCCAGTCGATCGCACGGGCGATGGACCGCAAGTTCGTGCGCGTCAGCCTCGGCGGCGTGCATGACGAGGCCGAGATTCGGGGGCACCGGCGGACCTATATCGGCGCACTGCCGGGCAACATCATCCAGGGCATCCGGAAGGCCGGCACCCGGAATTGCGTGATGATGCTCGACGAGATCGACAAGATGGGGGCCGGCATCCAGGGCGATCCTTCCGCCGCCATGCTGGAGGTGCTCGACCCCGAGCAGAACGGCACCTTCCGGGACAATTACCTGGGCGTGCCGTTCGACCTGTCGCGCGTGGTGTTCATCGCCACCGCCAACATGCTCGACACCATCCCGGGCCCGCTGCGGGACCGCATGGAGATCATCAGCCTCGCCGGCTACACGGAGGGCGAGAAGCTGCAGATCGCCAAGCGCTACCTCGTCGCGCGCCAGCTCGAGGCGAACGGCCTGAAGCCCGAGCAGGTCAGCCTGAGCGACGACGTGCTGCTCGCCGTCATCCGCTCCTACACGCGGGAGGCCGGCGTGCGCGGGCTCGAGCGCGAGATCGGCCGCATCCTGCGGAATGCCGCCGTGCGGATAGCGGAAGGCAGCGCCACGGAGGTGCCGATCGGCCTCGACGACCTCACGACGATCCTCGGCCCCCCGCGCTTCGAGAACGAGGTGGCCATGCGCACCAGCGTGCCGGGGGTCGCGACCGGGCTCGCCTGGACGCCGGTCGGCGGCGATATCCTGTTCATCGAGGCGACCCGTTCGCCCGGAAAGGGCTCCTTCACGCTCACGGGCCAGCTCGGGGACGTGATGCGGGAGAGCGCCCAGGCGGCCCTCAGCCTCGTCAAGAACCGCGCGGTGTCGCTGGGCATCGATCCCGGGAGCTTCGAGAAGACGGACATCCACGTCCACATTCCCGCGGGCGCGATCCCGAAGGACGGGCCGAGCGCGGGCGTCGCCATGTTCATGGCGCTCGTCTCGCTCCTGACCGGCCGCACGATCCGCAGCGACACGGCCATGACGGGCGAGATCAGCCTCCGGGGGCTCGTCCTGCCGGTGGGTGGGATCAAGGAGAAGGTCGTGGCCGCGCAGGCCTCGGGCATCACGCGCGTGATGCTGCCGGCCCGGAACCGGCGCGACTTCGAGGAGATCCCGGAAGAGGTGCGGAACCGGCTGGAGTTCATCTGGCTGGAGCGGGCCGAGGATGCCGTCCAGGCCGCGCTCGACCCTGTCGGCGTCGCCTCTGCGGCTTAGGCGGGGAGGTCGCCTCGGTCGTAGCCGGTCAGCGATCCGGTTCGGCCGGGCAGGTTAGCCCGGCGGGCGGTTCGGATTGGCCGCCAGGCCGATGGCTGCGTTCTGCGCTCTCACGGGCGCGGACCGGGCCAGGATGCGGTCCAGCATCTGTTCGTAGATGGGCCGGCCGCCGAGCCATTGGGCCACGAGGCTCGCGGCGAGCGTGGCGGTCAGCATCGGCAGGACGAGCGCGTAGGCGGTCGTGATCTCCAGCGCGAGCACGACCCCCACCGCCGGCGAGCGAACCGATGCGCTGAACAAAGCCGCCATGGCGACGACCCCGAAGGAGATGGGCGTGAGGCCGAGGGCTGAAAACGCCTCCGGCATGGCCGCTTGCGCGAGTACGCCGAAGGCCAAGCCAAGGCAGGCCGCGAGGCTGAGAAGGGGTGCGAAGATGCCGCCGGGCGCGCCGACGGAGTAGCTGCTGACGGAGGTGACCAGGCGGGCCCCCGCCAGCATCAGCAGGACCCCTGCGCCCGGCGTCGCGAGGGCGAGCTCCGCAATCACGCTCTCGCCGCCCGTGACGGCGCGGGGTGCGGTGACCAGCAGGGTGCCCACCGCCAGGCCGACAATGCCCGGCCAGAGATAGGGCATGCGTTTCTGGGAGGTGGCGGTGAAATCCAGCATCCGCATGATGCAGAGGTTGAACAGCACCCCGACGCCGCCCAGGAGGGCGCCCATCAGCGCGAAGGCCGGCAGGGCGGCCAGCCCCGCCTCACCGGCGGTCATCGGCAGTTCCGGGCGAGCGCCGGCAATGAGCTGAGTGACGGTCGTTCCGGTAATCGCCGCGGCGAAGACCCCCATGTAGGTCCGGAACGTGTACGGAAACTCCTTGCGGGTCTCCTCGATGATGAACAGCACGGCTGACATCGGGGCATTGAAGGCGCAAGCGAGACCCGCGGCGCCGCCTGCCGCCAGGAGCGCCCGCCTGTCGACCCCCGTCACGCCGCACATGTCGGACGCGGCGAGCGCCGCCGAGCCGCCCATGTGGATCGTCGGTCCCTCGCGGCCGAGGACCAGTCCCGACCCGATCGCGGCAATGCCTGCGAAGAATTTCACCGGCAGCACGCGCTGCCAATGCACTTCCCTCAATTCCTGGACGGCACCCTCGATCTCGGGGACGCCGCTCCCGCTGGCCTCCGGGGCGAAGCGCCGTGTGATGAAGACGGCGAACACGGTCGCCGCCATGGTGATGGCGGCGCTCGCCGCGATCAGGCGCCAGCCCCCCGCATGGCGCGCGAGCCATGTCGGCCATTGCAGCACCTGGTCGATGACGACGTGAAACAGCCCGCCCACCACGCCGGTGAAGACACCGGCGAGCAGCGCCACGGCGACGAAGCGCGCCTGATGCAGAGGCCTGTCGAGCGGGTCTGATCCGTTCATCGGCGCTCCTTCAGCCCCGGCGCGGCTGCAGCGAGGGCAAAGTTGAAACATGCGCCTCGTCAGATCGCTCACCTTCAGACCTGAAATATCACCTCTCTGTACTGTCTCGTACCGTGAATAGACCAGACGCTGCGCGCTACTTCGTGGGAGTTGACGGCCGAAGAATTATGAAGACGGTGGCCTCATGTGACCCGCTCGGCTGAGTTGTCTGAAGCACTCGAAGTCCTGACCAGCAGGAGAGAGACGTCTAGCGACGAAACGCCCTCGCTCCTGCTTTGAGCGACCGGAAGAACAATTCGCCATCACCCTTGATCAGCGCATCGCGCGGAACTGGAGGCTGCCATGGGATGGAGGGGGACGACCTCGGCTGCGAATGTCGGCAGGACAGGTGTGATGCTCGCGATGTTGTCCGGTGCGGCGCTCGCATTGACGGGGTGCATGACCCCTCAGGAAAGGGTGGAGCAGAAGGCGGACGATCTCGCCGCCGCCGGGTTCATCGTCAGGCCGGCCAATACGCCCGAGCGCCAGGCGATGCTGCGTCGCTTGCCGCCGCATCGCTTTGTCATGAGTTCGAGGGGCGGCACGGTGACCTATGTCTGGGCGGATCCGACAGTCTGCAGGTGCCTCTATGTCGGAGACCAGACCGCCTACGATCAGTATCGCTACGCCGCGAGGCAGCAGAGGCTGGCCAACGAGCGCCTGCTGACGGCCCAGCTCTATTCGGACGCGAGCTGGGACTGGGGGGCCTGGGGTCCTTGGGGACCGGGCTGGGGGCCGGGACTCGGGATCGGCTTCGGCTGGTAAGGCGCGGCTCTCGGGCTTAGCCCCTTCATCATCTGCGAAGGTCGAGGCCGCCCGCGCGGGTTGCGCGGTCGTGGCTCCATGCTGTCGCCCGCGCCGCCGAATCGCACGGCCGCCGCGTCCATCCGTGAAAGACGCGCGCACGTCTGAGGGGCGAGGCTGGACGGATCGGCTTCTCAGTCGCCAAGGCAAGTGAACCGCTAGGGCGTGCCGCGGCCTCCGGAGGTCGAAAAGGGGATCCTCCATTGCGGTGCCGCCGACGGCGAAACCGCCACCCCGCAGGGTCGCGCCTCGCAACGCCGCCTTCCGAACGGAAAGCCAACTTCAGCTATTGCAATTAATTCGCAGTTGCACCATACCGCCGACGCTCCACCAGATGCTTCTGCGACTGAATTGCAGAACGCGAGGTGGGGCCGCGCCGCCGGGTTCCCGTGCGACGGCGCGCCGAGTCGTCCTTCGGAGTCGTGATGAGCCGCCCCCCGTCCAACCGTCGATCGCGCCTGCCCGCCGGGTGTAGCTTGGGGTGTCTGGCCCTAGCTTCGTTCCTGGCGAGCGCCGCCGATCCGCGGGCCCAGACGGGCGTCGCGCAATCCGAGCCCGGCTTGTTCGAGCGCGAGCGGCTCACCGGCGATTGGGGAGGTGCACGCACCCGGCTGGAGGATGCGGGCGTTACCCTGGGCCTGACGGCGACGGGTGACGTGTCGATGAACCCCGCAGGTGGATTACAGCGGGGCAGGGGATTTTCCCGCCTGCTCCAGCTCGGCGCCGATTTCGACCTGGAGAAGCTCGCCGGCTGGACGGGCGGCGCCATCCATGCCGGGGCCTTCTTCATCGGTGGCCGGGGCCTGTCCGGCAAGTTCCTCGGCAACCTGATGCCGATCTCGAACGTCGAATCCGATCCGGCCGAGCGGCTGGCGGAGCTCTACTTCATGCAGACGCTCTTCGATGGCCGGCTTTCTTTCAAGATCGGCCAGATCGCCGCCGACGGCGAATTCGCCACGAGCGAGACCGCGGGGCTGTTCGTGAATTCCGCCTTCGGCTGGCCAGGGCTCAACGGCATCGTCCTGCCGGGCGGCGGGCCGGCCTATCCGGTGCCCGCGCCGGGCGCCCGGATCGCCTTCAAGCCTGAGGCGTCCTGGACGCTGCAGGCGGGCATCTTCGGCGGCAACCCGCTCGGGCGCCACGACAGGAACACGGACGGCCTGAGCTTCCCGCTCGACCAGGGTGCCTTCGCCATCGCGGAGGCGGCCTACGCGCATGATTTCGGCGAAGGCATCACGGGAACCTACAAGCTCGGCGGCTGGTACAATTCGCGCCGCTTCGACGATTTGCGGATCGCCGCGAATGGCCTGCCGCTGGCCGATCCGGATTCCGAGGCGGATCCGCGCCGACATCGCGGCAACTTCGCCCTGTACGGCGTCGTCGACCAGGTTCTCTGGGCTTCACCAGACGTCGAAGCGACGGGCCGGAGCCTCGCCGCCTTCGCCCGCGTCGTGGTCGCACCCGAGAGGGACAGGAGCCATGTCGACGTCTACGCCGATGCCGGCGTGACCTATACGGGGCTTCTGCCCGGCCGGAGGAACGATGTCGTCGGCATCGCGGTTGCCTATGCCAGTGTCGGCCCGAGCCTTCGCCAATTCGATCGCGACGCCATCCGCTTCTCCGGCGAGTCCGGGCCAGTGCGCTCCTCGGAAGTCGTGATCGAGGCCTCCTACCAGGCGCAGGTCGCGCCGTGGCTGAAGGTCCAGCCCTTCGCGCAATGGATCGTGCGCCCGGGTGGCGGCGAGCCCGATCCGGAGGCGCCGTGGCGCCGGATCCCGGACGCCACCGTGCTCGGCATGCGCAGCGTCGCGGTGTTCTGAAGGAACGCGGGCGGGGCGCCGAACTCCGCCTCCAAGTTGCGATTCAGTCGCGCTTGCAAACCCAAGTGTCTTCGGCGATCATGCAAATTGCGATCAGTTCTCAATAAGGTGTCTCGATGCTCGACAAGATGAGGCGGTCGGTCCTGGCCGGGATGATGGGAGCGGCCTTCGTGGCTACGCTGGCGCTCCCGGCCGCGGCGCAGGAGAAGTTCAAGGCGGTGACGACCTTCACGGTGATCGCCGACATCGCCAGGAACGTCGCCGGCGATGTGGCCGTCGTGGAATCGATCACGAAGCCCGGGGCGGAGATCCACAATTACCAGCCGACGCCCGGCGACATCAAACGGGCGCAGGGTGCGCAGCTCATCTTCTGGAACGGGCTCAATCTCGAGCTCTGGTTCGAGAAATTCTTCCAGAACCTGAAGAACGTGCCGAGCGTGGTGGTCTCCGACGGGATCGAGCCGATGGGCATCGCGGAGGGCCCGTATACGGGCAAGCCAAACCCGCACGCCTGGATGTCGCCGTCGGCGGCGCTGATCTATGTCGACAACATCCGCGATGCTTTCGGGAAGCACGACCCCAAGAATGCGGAGGCCTACAAGGCCAATGCCGAGGCCTACAAGGCGAAGATCCGGGCCGTGATCGATCCGATCAAGGCCGAACTCGCCAAGCTTCCGGAGCAGAAGCGCTGGCTGGTATCGAGCGAGGGGGCGTTCTCCTATCTGGCGCGCGACTTCGGCCTGAAGGAGCTCTATCTCTGGCCGATCAATGCCGACCAGCAGGGCACGCCGCAGCAGATCCGGAAGGTGATCGACGCGGTTCGCAAGAACAAGATCACCGTCGTGTTCTCGGAGAGTACCGTCTCCCCCGATCCCGCCAAGCAGATCGCGCGCGAGACCGGCGCCCGGTATGGCGGCGTCCTCTATGTCGACTCGCTCACGGAGGCTGACGGCCCGGTCCCCACCTATATCGATCTGCTCCGCGTCACCTCCCACACGATCGCGGAAGGCCTGTCCCAGTGACGGCAGCCGCCGGCAACCTTGTTCGCCCCGCATCTTCGGATGCGGGGTCGGGCATTGCCGCGACGGGCGCGACCGTCACCTATCGCAATGGGCACACGGCCCTCAGCGACGCGACCTTCGCGATCCCGCAGGGCAGCATCGCTGCCCTGGTCGGCGTCAACGGCTCCGGCAAGTCGACCCTCTTCAAGGCGATCATGGGCTTCGTCCGCCTCGCGAGGGGCGAGATCAGGGTGCTCGGCATGCCTGTCGCGGAGGCCCTGCGCAAAGGCCTCGTCGCCTATGTGCCGCAAGCGGAAGAGGTCGACTGGAACTTCCCGGTTCTGGTCGAGGACGTCGTCATGATGGGGCGCTACGGCCATATGGGCATGATGCGCATCCCGAAGGCGGCCGACCGGGAGGCGGTCTCGAAAGCGCTCGCGCGCGTCGGCATGGGCGAGTTCCGCAAGCGCCAGATCGGCGAACTCTCCGGCGGCCAGAAGAAGCGCGTCTTCCTCGCGCGCGCCCTGGCGCAGGACGGGTGGGCGATCCTGCTCGACGAGCCCTTCACGGGGGTGGACGTGAAGACCGAGGAGCAGATCATCGCTCTGTTGCGCGAATTGCGCGACGAAGGCCGCGTCATCCTGGTCTCCACGCACAATCTCGGCTCGGTGCCGGAATTCTGCGACCGGACCATCCTGATCAAGCGCACGGTCCTGGCCTACGGCCCGACGGTGGAGACCTTCACGCAGGCGAACCTCGAACAGGCCTTCGGGGGCGTGCTCAGGCACTTCGTGCTCAACGAGGCGCAGAACGGCAAGCCGATTCCCGTTGGCGTCTTCTCGGATGACGAGCGCCCGCTCGTCCTCCACGACGGCAGGGCCACGGCCCACGGTCCCGAAGACGCTCGCAGGCCAGCCCAAGAATGACCGGTCTCCTCGAGCCCTTCACCTACAGCTACATGCTGAATGCCATGTGGGTCTCGGCCCTCGTCGGCGGCGTGTGCGCCTTCCTGTCCTGCTACCTGATGCTGAAGGGCTGGTCGCTGATCGGCGACGCGCTCTCGCACGCGATCGTGCCGGGCGTCGCCGGCGCCTACATGCTGGGGCTGCCCTTCTCGATCGGGGCCTTCTTTTCCGGCGGGCTCGCGGCCGCCGCCATGCTGTTTCTCAACCAGCGCACCAAACTGAGGGAAGACGCGATCATCGGCCTGATCTTCTCGGCCTTCTTCGGGCTCGGCCTGTTCATGGTCTCGCTCTCGCCCACTTCCGTGAACATCCAGACCATCGTACTCGGCAACATCCTCGCCATCACGCCTGGCGACACGCTCCAGCTCGCCATCATCGGCTTCGTTTCGCTGGCCATCCTGCTGGTGAAGTGGAAGGACCTGATGGTGACGTTCTTCGACGAGAGCCATGCGCGCTCGATCGGCCTCAACCCGACGGCCCTGAAGGTCATGTTCTTCACGCTGCTCTCGGCGTCCACGGTCGCGGCGCTGCAGACCGTCGGCGCCTTCCTCGTCATCTGCATGGTGGTGACGCCCGGCGCGACCGCCTACCTGCTGACCGACCGCTTCCCGCGCCTCCTCGCCATTGCGGTGGCGATCGGGTCCGTCACCAGCTTCGTCGGCGCCTATGCGAGCTACTTCCTCGACGGCGCGACAGGCGGCATCATCGTTTGCCTGCAGACGCTGATCTTCCTGGTCGCGTTCCTGTTCGCCCCCAAGCACGGGATGCTGGCCGCGCGCCGCCGCGCCGCCCTGGCCCTGGAGGCGGGCCTATGAACCTCGTCGACACGCTTCTCGGCCCGTTCCAGTTCGGGTTCATGGTCAATGCGCTGATCATCTCGGTGCTGGTCGCGATCCCGACGGCGCTGCTCTCCTGCTTCCTGGTCCTCAAGGGCTGGTCGCTGATGGGCGACGCCATCTCGCATGCCGTGTTCCCGGGTGTGGTCCTGGCCTACATCGTCGGCTTTCCCTACGCGGTCGGCGCCTTCGCGGCCGGCATGCTCTGCGCCGTCGCGACCGGGTTCCTGAAGGACAATTCGCGGATCAAGCAGGACACCGTGATGGGCGTCGTGTTCTCGGGCATGTTCGGCCTGGGCCTCGTCCTCTACGTCAAGATCCAGTCGGACGTGCATCTCGACCACATCCTGTTCGGGGACATGCTCGGCGTCTCCTGGCGCGACATCCTCGGATCCGGCCTCGTCGCCGCGATCACGGCGGGCGTCATCGGCATCAAATGGAAGGATTTCCTCCTGCATGCCTTCGATCCCGCGCAGGCCTGGGCGGTCGGCCTGCGCGTGAACCTGCTGCATTACGGCCTTCTCTGCCTCATCTCGCTGACGATCGTCGGTGCGCTGCAGGCCGTGGGCCTCATCCTGGCCATCGCCATGCTCATCGCGCCAGGGGCGATCGCCTTCCTGCTCACGAGGACCTTCAGCACCATGCTGATCCTGGCGACGATCATCGCGGCGGCGGGCTCGTTCCTCGGCGTCTACCTGTCGTTCTTCATCGACAGCGCGCCGGCGCCGACCATCGTGGTCCTGCTGTCCCTCGTGTTCGTGGTGGCTTTCTTCCACAGCACGCGCCAGGCCGCGAAGGCGGAGACGGGGGAGGTGGCCGGCGCCCCTTAGGCTCGTCCGCGCCGGTCGCACGAGCCCCGGCGTCATGTCCTGATCAGCCCCTGGGCTTCTTCGCCTTGCGGACGAAGATCTCCAGGCGATGGCTGACGATCTCGTAGCCGTGGCGCCGCGCGATCTCCTCCTGGAGTTCCTCGATCGCTTCCGAATGGAACTCGGTCACCTTGCCGGTATCGACATCGATCAGGTGGTCGTGGTGAGCGTGGTCCGCCGTCTCGAACCGTCCTCGGCCGTCGCCGAAGGCATGGCGGGCCGCGATGCCGTTCTCCTCGAACAGCTTCATCGTCCGATAGACGGTGGCGATGGCGATCTTCGGATCGATGGCCGTCGCGCGCCGATGCAGTTCCACCACGTCGGGATGGTCGTCGGCCTGCGCGAGCACGCTGACGATCACCCGCCTGGGACCCGTGACGCGCAGCCCCTTCTCGCGGCAGAGCCGTTCCAGCGTCTCGGTCGCACTCCTGACGCCCTTGTTC
The DNA here is from genome assembly GCF_049446235.1 of Enterovirga sp. CN4-39. Classification (NCBI taxonomy): domain Bacteria; kingdom Pseudomonadati; phylum Pseudomonadota; class Alphaproteobacteria; order Hyphomicrobiales; family Methylobacteriaceae; genus Enterovirga; species Enterovirga sp. CN4-39. The sequence goes on from NZ_JBMSEF010000030.1 coordinate 23,787, forward strand.
TTGTCGCGACGCATGCGCACTCCGCAAATCGCCTCGGGCGGACGATATCGATTCCGCTTGGCGATGATACCTCATCGATCCGGCACCCGCGTGGACCTCCAACGGGCGCGCTCGGGTATCGGGATAAGCGCTCGGGGCGCCGCACGAAAGCATCGACTTCCCCAGCGCGCCGATCCATCGCCGGCTGAATGCGGGCCCGCGAATCCGGATCGCTGGGAGCGAGCCCGTCGCGCTGCCGGTGAGCCCTCTTCCCGGTCCGGGTCGCTCGCGAATTGCGGCACGTCAGTAAACCCGGATTTGTACGAAAGATGTCGCTGCGCCGAGGGTGTGGCAAGCAACGGACGAATGTATGATCATTTTTCAGAGTTCAACCCGCTCTGTTGTCTTGATTGTGCGTACCAAGACGGTTCAAAAAATCTAAGCAACTGAGCGCCGCATCATGCATTGATCGGCATGAGTGTTTGCAAATTCATCGCGCCATTCGCGCTAATCGTCTGTGTTGTCCCGGCTTCGGTGAACGATCACGAGAGGTCGCGGTACAATACCTGCCTCTCCCTCGATCAGTACGGTCGCCCGATCCCGAACCCGAACGCCTCCTTCGTCTGCAACCAGATCGAGTTCCAGCGCCAGGATTGCGAGAACCTGCGGCGCCGGGTTTCCGCCGTCGAGGTCCCGGTGATGAATTGCATTCACTGCTTCGGCTTCACCCCATGGGACGTGCGCGCGGGGCCGAGCGGGCCGCCGGACGATGGCGCGGACCAAAAGGTGGGGGGCAGCAACGGATCCTCGCCCTGACCGGACGGCCGATTTCAACCGCAACCAGATTGTCGAGGATCGAGGCTCGATACGGCTCCGGGCAGGCTTGAGCTGAATATGCAGACCGGCTCCTATTGAAGTCGGGGATGGCAAGCGGTGACATCCCCTCGACAACGGAGCGGACCATGAAGCTCAGCGCTCGCAACCGGCTGAAGGGCAAGATCGTCGAGGTCAGGAAGGGCCAGACGACGGCGCATGTACGGATCGACGTCAACGGCACCGTCGTGACGGCCGCGATCACGAACGAGGCGGTCGACGAGCTCGGCCTGAAGGTCGGGATGGATGCCTATGCGGTCGTGAAGGCCTCCGACGTCATGGTCGGCGTCGACTAGGTCGCGCGCATGTCCCTGTTCGACCGCCGGGCCGTCCTCGGCGGCTTGGCCGCGGCGTTCGCCGCCGGCCCGGTTCGCGCGGCCGCGGAAGCGATCACGGATGCGGCCGGCCGGCCGATCGCCCGCCCGGCTACGCTCGGCCGCGTCTTTCCCGCCGGCCCGCCCGCCGCGATCCTGCTCTACACGCTGGCGCCCGACCTGCTGCTCGGCTGGCCCCGCGCGAACCGGGCCGAAGAACGCGAGTTCCTGCTGCCCGATATCGGCAGCCGTCCGGAGATCGGCCGGATCACGGGCCGGGGCAACAGCGCCAATCTCGAAGCCGTGCTCGCCGCGAAGCCGGACCTGATCATCGATGTCGGCTCGACCGGCCCGACCTATGTGTCACTCGCCGAGCGGGTGCAGGGCCAGACCGGCATTCCCTACGCGCTTTTGGACGGCACGCTCGCCCGAACCGCCGAAACATACCGCACCCTCGGCCGGCTCGTCGGGCGCGAACAGGAGGCTGCCGAGAGGGCCGCCTATGCCGAGCGGCTTCTGGCGCGGATTGCTGCGCGTGTCGCGAGCGTGCCGCCGGACAAGCGACCCCGAACCTATTACGCCCGCGGCCCGCGCGGGCTCGAGACGGGACGCGGCGGCTCCATCAATGTCGAGAGCCTGGACCTGCTCGGGGCCGGGAACGTCGCCGGCGCGACCGGTGGCGGGCTCGCCACCGTCTCGCTCGAGCAGGTTCTCGCCTGGGACCCGGAGGTGATCGTCACCATCGACCGGGATTTCGCCGCCGCCGTGCGCCAGGATCCGGCCTGGGCCTCGGTCAAGGCCGTGCGCGAGGGGCGGGTGCACCTGTCGCCTAAGCTTCCCTTCGGCTGGGTGGATTTCCCGCCATCGATCAACCGCCTGATCGGGCTCACCTGGCTCGGCAAGCTCCTCTATCCCGCGCTGTTCCCCGAGGACCTGGCGGCGGAAACGCGGGAGTTCTACCGGCTCTTCTACCACGTGACGCCGACCGACGAGGGGATCGCCCGGGTTCTGGCCGGCCGCGGATGAAGGTTCGGTCCGCCGTTCTCGGCCCGGCGCTGGCGCTCGCCGTGCTGCTCGCCGGGATCGCGCTCGCCTTCTCGGTCGGGCGCTATCCCGTGACGCCGGGCGAGCTGTTCCGCATCCTTCTCGGGCGCCTGACGAACACGCCCTCGGGCCTCCCGGCGGCCAGCGAGGCCGTGGTGCTGCAGATCCGCGGCCCACGCGTCCTTGCCGCGCTCCTCATCGGCAGCGCGCTGGCGAGCGCGGGCGCAGCCTTTCAGGGCCTGTTCCGGAACCCGCTCGTCTCGCCCGACATCCTGGGCGCCTCCTCGGGGGCGGCCCTGGGTGCCGTGCTGGGGATCTTCTTCTCGCTCCCGATCCTCGGCATCGAGTTGCTGAGCTTCGCGGGCGGACTCCTGGCCGTCGGCCTCGTCTACGCGATCGGCTCCAGCCTCCGCGCCGGCGACGCGGTGCTGACGATCGTCCTGACCGGGGTCGTCGTGGGCGCGCTTCTCGGTGCCGGGATCGGCCTCATCAAGTACCTGGCCGATCCCTACAACCAGCTTCCCGCGATGACATTCTGGTTGCTCGGCAGCCTCGCCGGGATCGCGCCGGGGGACATCCTCCCGCTCCTGGTGCCGGTTCTCGCCGGGACGGCGGTCCTGCTCCTGCTGCGGTGGCGCATGAACGTGATGTCGCTCCCGGAAGAGGAGGCGAGGGCGCTCGGCGTCGCGACCGGGCCCCTGCGGGCGGCGATCGTTGCGGCCGCGACGCTCGTGACCTCGGCCAGCGTCGCCGCCTCGGGCGTCGTGGGCTGGGTCGGCCTCGTCGTGCCGCATCTCGCGCGGTTCCTGGTCGGCCCGAGCTTTCCGCGCCTCATCCCGACCTCCGCGATCCTCGGCGGCGGCTATCTGCTGCTCATCGATACCGTCGCCCGCACGGCCGCGCCGGTCGAGATCCCGCTCGGCATCCTCACGGCCGTGGTCGGCACGCCCTTCTTCATCGTGCTGCTCGCGCGGATGCGGGGCGGCTGGTCGTGATCCTCGCGGCGCGGGACCTCGCCTTCGGGTATCCGGGCCGGGAGGTCGGGCGCTACGTCGACCTCGATCTCGCGCCAGGCCGCGCGCTCGCCCTGCTCGGCCCGAACGGCGGCGGCAAGACCACGCTCCTGAAGACGCTGCTCGGACTCGTCCCGCCCCAGGGCGGCGAGGTTTTGCTGCAGGGTCGCCCGCTGGCCGGGATCCCGGTCGCCGAGCGCGCCCGCGTGATCGGCTACGTGCCGCAGGTCCATCTCGGCACCTTCGCGTTCTCTGTTGCCGACGTGGTGCTCATGGGCCGGACCGCCCACCATGGCCCCTTCACGCAGCCCTCGCGCCATGATCGGGAGGTCGCGGCCGCGGCTCTCGACCGGTTCGGCCTGACCGGCCTCGCCGAGCGCCCCTACACGATGATCTCGGGCGGCGAACGGCAGCTCGTGCTGATCGCCCGTGCGCTCGCGCAGGAGCCGCGCCTCGTCGTGCTCGACGAGCCGACCGCGAGCCTCGATTTCGGCAACCAGGGCCGGGTGCTGCGCGAGATCCGATCCCTGACCCGCGCGGGGCTTTCGGTGCTCTTCACCACCCACGACCCGAACCACGCGCTGCGCGTGGCCGACGAGGTCGCGACGCTCCGCGCCGGCCGGCTCCTCGCCCGCGGGCCCGCAGCCGAGGTGGTGACGCGCGTCCATCTCGAAGAACTCTACGGGGCGCCCGTGCGCGAAACCGGAATTGCGCCCGACCTCGCCTTCCAGCCCGGCTGACGAGAGATGATCGACAAGCTCGAATTCCTGCTGGCGCTCGCGCGGGAGCGCCATTTCGGCAAGGCCGCCGAGGCCTGCCGCGTGACGCAGCCGACGCTCTCGGCCGGCATCAAGTCCCTCGAGGACCAGATGGGGGTCCTCATCGTGCAGCGCTCGTCGCGCTTCCAGGGTTTTACCGCAGAGGGCGAGCGCATCCTCGACTGGGCGCGGCGGATCGTCGGCGACGCCAAGGCGATGAAGCAGGATGTCGATGCCCTGAAGCGCGGCCTGCACGGCCATGTCCGCATCGCCGTCATCCCGACGGCCCTGCCGATGGTTGCGCGGCTGACGACGCCCTTCCGCGAGAAGCACCCTGGCGTGCGCTTCACGATCCTGTCCCGCACCTCGATCGAAATCCTCGAACTCCTGGAGAACCTCGAGATCGATGCCGGCCTGAGCTATCTCGACAACGAGCCGCTGGGCCAGGTGAGAACCGTGCCGCTCTATGACGAGCGCTATCGCCTGCTCACGGCCCGCACGGCCGAATTCGGCGACCGGAGCAGCGTGACCTGGGCCGAGGTCGGCCGGCTCCCGCTCTGCCTGCTCACGCCGGACATGCAGAACCGGCGCATCATCGACCAGATGCTGCGCAATGCCGGGATCGAGCCGGAGCCGACGCTGGTCTCGAACTCCACCATCGTGATGGTGTCCCATGTCCGGACCGGCCGCTGGTCGAGCGTGCTGCCGCCGATCCTGGCCGACAGCATCGGCCTGCCCGAGACGGTGGCGTCGATCCCGATCGTCGAGCCGGATGTGACCCATTCGGTGGGCCTGATCGTGCCTCACCGCGAGCCGACGACACCCACCGTGACGGCGGTGGTGCGCGAGGCAAGGCAGCTCGCGCGCGAACTCGAAGCCGAGGCACGATAGAGATGTTCTATCGGCTGACGAAACAGCTGCATTGATCTGAGGTCGCTTCGCCCGTCTCCTTCGCAGATCAGAGTCATTCTGATCAGGACCGGACATGAAGCACGAGGCCTGGGATCCCGCCCTGGCGGCAGAGATCATCGCCAGGAACGCGACGCTCGACGGCGCGACGCTGCCGATCCTCCACGCGCTCCAGGAGACCTTCGGCTACATCGAACGCGCGGCCGTGCCGATGATCGCGGAAGCCGTGAATCTGTCCCGCGCCGAGATCCACGGTGTCGTGACGTTCTATCACGATTTCCGATCGGCGCCGGCCGGCAGCCATGTCGTAAAGCTCTGCCGGGCCGAGGCGTGCCAATCGGTCGGCGCGGTCGAGCTGGCGGAGCATGCAAGGCGCAGCCTCGGGGTCGACTGGCACGGCACGACGGCCGACCGCCGCATCACGCTCGAGCCGGTGTTCTGCCTGGGGCTCTGCGCCTGCGGGCCGGCTGCCCTGATCGACGGCGATCCGGTTTCGGGGCTCGATCCGGCGACGTTCGATGCGGCGGTCGCGGAGCTCCGGGCGTGACCCGCATCTTCATCCCCAGGGACGCCCAGGCGCTGGCGCTCGGCGCCGACAAGGTCGCGCGCGAGATCGCGCGGATCGCGGCCGAGCGCGGCGAGGCGGTGACGATCGTCCGGACCGGCTCGCGCGGTCTGTTCTGGCTGGAGCCGATGATCGAGATCGAGACCGGGGGAGGGCGCGTCGCCTACGGGCCCGTGAAGCCGGCGGATGTCGTTTCGCTCTTCGGTGCGGGCTGGCTCGCGGGCGGCGAACACCCGCTCCGCCTCGGCCGCCCCGAGGAGATCCCCTATCTGGCCCGGCAGACGCGCCTGACCTTCGCACGCTGCGGTCTCGTCGATCCGCTCTCGCCCGCGGATTACGTCGCCCATGGCGGCTACCAGGGCCTGCAGCGCACGCTGGAGATGGCGCGGGCTTCCGAGGGCCAGACGGCCATCGTCGACGAGGTGAAGGCCTCGGGCCTTCGCGGCCGCGGCGGCGCGGGCTTCCCGACCGGCATCAAGTGGTCGACCGTGCTCCTCGCAGAGGCCGACCAGAAATACGTCGTCTGCAACGCCGACGAGGGCGATAGCGGCACCTTCGCCGACCGCATGCTGATGGAGGGCGATCCCTTCTCCCTCATCGAGGGCATGACGATCGCGGGCTTGGCGGTCGGGGCCACGAAGGGCTTCATCTACATCCGGTCCGAATACCCGCACGCCTTCCGCACGATGACGGACGCGATCGCGGCGGCCACGAAGGCCGGCTATCTCGGCCCCTCCGTCATGGGCTCGGGCCGGGCTTTCACGCTGGAGACGCGGCTCGGCGCCGGCGCCTATATCTGCGGCGAGGAGACCTCGCTGCTCGACAGCCTCGAAGGCAAGCGCGGCATGGTGCGGGCGAAGCCGCCGCTGCCCGCCATCAAGGGCCTCTTCGGCAAGCCGACGATCGTCAACAACGTGCTCTCGCTCGCGACCGTGCCCTGGATCATGGCGAACGGCGCCAAGGCCTATGCGGATTTCGGCATCGGCCGCTCGCGCGGCACGCTCGCCTTCCAGCTCGCCGGCAACATCGCGCGCGGCGGGCTGGTAGAACTGCCCTTCGGGCCTCCTCTCAGGGAGCTGATCGAGGAGTTCGGCGGCGGCACCCGTTCCGGGAGGCCGCTCCGGGCCGTGCAGGTCGGCGGACCGCTCGGCGCCTATTTTCCGCAAGAGCTGCTCGACACCCCGCTCGACTACGAGGCCTTCGCGGCGAAGGGCGGCATGGTCGGGCATGGCGGGATCGTCGTGTTCGACGATGCCGTCGACATGGCCGCCCAGGCCCGCTTCGCCTTCGAGTTCTGCGCAGCCGAAAGCTGCGGCAAGTGCACGCCGTGCCGCATCGGCTCGACCCGCGGCGTCGAGACGATCGACAAGATCACGGCCGGGATCGAGCCCGAGAAGAACCTGACGCTCGTGCGTGACCTCTGCGAGGTCATGACGGACGGCTCGCTCTGCGCCATGGGCGGCCTCACGCCTCTGCCCGTGCTGAGCGCGCTGAACCACTTTCCCGACGATTTTCGGCGCGCGCCCGCGCTCATGGCGGCGGAATGAAAGTGACCGGCGCAGCAGCGCGCCCCCTCCACCAGGCTTCGCCTGGTCCCCCTCCCCCGCAGGCGGGGGAGGATCCCCGACCGGCGCCGCTGCGGGATCCTCCCCTGCGCAGCGGGGGAGGGGGACCGTCCGAAGGACGGTGGAGGGGGCGCGGAGCGCACAGCAGAGGACCACATCAATGGCTCTGATCAAGGAACTCGACACCGGCACGCCGATCCGGCTCGCGGCGCCCACCGTGACGCT
>NZ_JBMSEF010000031.1:0-30953 GCF_049446235.1 Enterovirga sp. CN4-39
GGGCCTTCGGGATGCGCGTCCTCTGCTTAGGTCGCGAGGGTTCGCTGGAGCGGGCGAAGGCGGATGGTTTCGAGGTGCCCTCGGGCCGCGGCGCCTTCTTTTCCGCCTGCGACGTGATCTGCCTCCACATCACGCTCACGCCCGAGACGCGCGGCATCGTGACGGCCGCGGATCTCGGCCGGATGAAGCCGGACGGCCTGCTGGTGAACACCAGCCGCGCGCCGCTCATCCAGGCCGGCGCACTCGTCGAGGCGCTGCAGGCCGGGCGGCCGGGTCGGGTGGCCGTTGATGTTTTCGAGGAGGAGCCGGTCCTCGGCGCAGCCGATCCGCTTATCGGCCTGCCGAACGTGCTCTGCACGCCCCATCTCGGCTATGTGACGCGCGAGACCTACGACAGCCTGTTCGGCACGGCGATCGATCAACTGCTGGCCTTCATGCGAGGCGAGCCGATCAACCTCGTCGAGCTGCCGCGCTAGGCCTGCCTACGCGCGCCGCCCGGCTCAGGAGGTCGCGACGATTCCGACGGCGAGCACGACCCCGATCGCGGCGGTGAGACCGATGAACAGGTACGCCGCCTGGCTTGGCGTCTCGTGGCTGGTGGGTATCGCCCGTCCGCCACTCGCCCAGCGCTTGACCCGCTCCAACTGGCGCGCCAGCCGAACACGCTGAGGTTCGGGAGGCCTCCCGGCCGCCTCGTCGTCCGTGCCGAGGGGCGAGAGGCCGGGGTCGTACACCCCGATCTTGTCGCCGGTCCTGCCGCTGTCAATGTCCGCCTTGAGCTGGGCGGTCGTCGGATTGTCGCTCTCCGGCGGTGCATCGATGCGCTTGATCGTGTTGGTGGGCGGCATCTCGCCCGGTGGAAAGGACATCGAATCCTCCTTCGATCCGCCGGCCTATTGCGGCTTCTGGTCCGCCGGCGCTGCGCTCTCGGTTGTCGGGGTCGGCTGGCCTTCCTGGGTCATCTGGTAGCCGATGGCCCCGGCGACCACGACGATCGCGGCCAGACCGGCCAGGATGTAGTTGGCCACCTTGCTGCGGTTTTCCATGTCGCTCCTTGCCCTGGTTCGGAGACGGCCCGTCGCCGGGCTGCCCAGTCGGGAGCGGAACCAGGGAGGCAGCGCTCCGGTTCCGCCCCCGCTCAGGCGGTCTGGGCGGAGGAGGGCTCATGAGCGAGGATCGGCAGCAGGGGAGCGAAAAGCCGCCGAACGGCGTCCCGGACAATAGCGACCCGACCGGCATCGGCCCGCCGCCGCCGGGGGCGGAGACCCGGGTGCGGGACGGTCACGGGATCACGGAGGGAGTTGAGACTGGCAAGAGCCCGGAGTCCGGGCGCTCCGGCCATCAGGCCTAATTGCCCTTCAGCCGGGCGGAACCGCGGGGTATCAGGCCGTATGGCACCTTACCTCCCGCGGGCCGGCGACAACCGAGCGCAAATCGAATCGCCATCGTACCGGCTCCCGATGCTCGACCAGGACTTTCTCCTGGGCGACTCGATGCGTGGGGTCCGATTCCTCATCGAATACGCGAAGGCCGAGGAAGCCCTGCGGTCGTGGGGCGTGCGCTCGACCGTCGTCGTGTTCGGGGGCGCCCGCATCCGGGAGGACGGGCCTGGGCTTCAGGCCGGCTGGTACGCGGCGGCGCGCGCCTTCGGCCGGATAGTATCGGAGGAGGGCGGGGCGCTCGAGCCGCAGGACGGCATGCGCGACAACGTCGTCGCGACCGGCGGCGGGCCGGGGATCATGGAGGCGGCGAACCGGGGTGCGCACGATGTCGGCGCACCGTCCATCGGCTTCAACATCACCCTGCCGCACGAGCAGGAACCGAACGCCTATTCCACGCCCGACCTGACCTTCCGCTTCCACTACTTTGCGATGCGCAAGATGCACCTCGCGATGCGGGCGAATGCGCTGGTCGTGTTCCCCGGCGGTTTCGGCACGTTCGACGAGCTGTTCGAGATCCTGACCCTGAAACAGACCGGCAAGTCTCCGCCGATCCCGATCATCCTCTACGACGAGGCGTACTGGAGCTCAGTCGTCAATTTCGAGCGTCTTGTCGAGCTTGGAGTGATCGGCGAGCATGACCTGAAGCTGTTCACCTTCGCGAATGATCCCGAAGCGGCCTGGACGGCGCTGCGGCGCCGCGAGGTGGACGTCGAGCGGCCGTTCTCTTCGCCCGAACAGATGGGAAAGCCCCCGACGCTCTGACGTGCAGGCTCGAGCAGCTTGCAGACGAGCTCTGGGTGCGACCCTGCCCCGGCAGATGGGTCAGGCTGCTACGACGTTCTGCGGGCGCGAGGGCATGATCTCCGCGATCTTGGATCGGTTGCGCGTGCCCCAGTCACACAGGGGCTTGAGTGCTTCGACGAGCGTCATCCCGAAGGGCGTGAGAGCATAATCGACCTTCGGCGGCACCTGCTGGTGATCGTGTCGGAGGAGCACGCCGGCGGCGGCCAGCTCGCGCAATTGCTGGATCAACACCTTCTCGCTGATGCCAGCCACTAGGCGCTTGAGATCTCCGAACCGCGTGGGACCACCCTGGAGATGATACAGGATCACCGGCTTCCACTTTCCGCCGATTACGGCGAGAGCGACATCGAGGCCGCACACAGGTGCATCTCCGTCCATGATTTGCCTTTCACTTACCTTTAGGTAGGTACTAAACCTCTGGTCGGTGCCCGTCCATATCGGGACTGTCGATCGACAGGAGACGACATGGGCAAGCTCGACGGCAAGGTGGCGGTCATCACCGGGGCGAATAGCGGGATAGGATTGGCAAGCGCGAGGCGCTTCGCCCGGGAGGGCGCACGGATGTTCATGACCGGGCGGCGCCGAGCGGAACTAGACGCGGCAGCGGCCGAGGTGGGCGGCGGTGCGCGCGCCGTTCAGGGGGACGTCGCGGAACTCTCCGACCTCGACAGGCTCTACGAGATCGTGCGGGAGGAGGCTGGCCGGATCGACGTGCTGTTCGCCAATGCCGGCGGCGGCGAGTTTGCCGCTCTGCCTGAAGTGACGGAGGAGCATTACGACCGCATCTTCGGGACGAATGTCAGGGGAACGCTGTTCACGGTCCAGAAGGCCCTGCCGTTGCTGCGGGACGGCGCGTCGGTGATCCTGACGGGATCGTCGGCCGGCACGACGGGGGCACCGTCCTTCAGCGTGTATAGCGCCAGCAAGGCGGCCATCCGCAACTTCGCCCGCAGTTGGATCCAGGATCTTGCACCGCGCCGTATCCGCGTGAACGTGCTCGTGCCCGGTGCGACCTCGACCCCGGGCTGGCATGGGCTGAGCCAGACGGAGGAGCAGCATGCCGCGTTCAAGGCTGCGTCCGAGGCCGCCATTCCCCTGGGCAGGATGGGAAATCCCGACGAGATCGCCTCCGCCGCCCTCTTTCTGGCTTCGGACGAGAGCAGCTTCGTCAATGGTAGCGAGTTGTTTGCCGATGGAGGCCAGTCGCAGATTTGACCGGCGCCTTCGGCCTAGACGCATCAGGCAGCCTGGGTAGCCTCCACTCCGGATGTGCTGGCCTTAGGGGCAGTGTACCGGTCGTCCAGGGCGGCGAGACTCGCCCGGAGACAGATTCGGAGTTCGTCCAAGATCGTCGGGGGCGGGATGACCGCACCATCCCGGGCGTCCGTTTCGATGGTCGAGAGAATGTCGGCGAGCGCCCGCGCGCCGACGTTCAGGCTCATCGATTTCAGCTTGTGAGCCGCGGAGGCGACCTCGCCGGCCTGTCCGTCGCGGATCGCGTCATCGAGCGCCGCCAGCGCCTCCGGCCCATGCTCCCGGAAGAGGCCGAGGATGCGGCCGATGAAGTCGCCACCGCCCACCCCGGCCATCTCGTCGAGCCCCGCTAGCGTCTCGATATCCAGGAGATCGCTCTGTTCTGACAGGCTATCCGGAGCTGCCTTGCGCCCCAATGCGAGCCCGGACACCTGGGCCTCGATGCAGCGCGCGAGCTTCTCGACCGTGAAGGGCTTGTGCAGCACGGCGTCCATGCCTGCCCCACGCCAGGCTTCCGCTGCTGCTCCGACGACATGGGCCGTCAAGGCCACGATGCGGATCCGGGGACGGCCGCTGGTCATCTCCTCTTCGCGGATCGCCCGGCTCGCCTGGTAGCCGTCCATGACCGGCATGGAGCCGTCCATGAGCACGAGGTCGAAAGCGCCGATCCGAACCGCCTCGACCGCCTGGCGGCCGTCCTCGACGAGCCGAGGCTTCACGCCCAGCCGCGCGAGAGCCTCGCTCGCGACCTCCCGGTTGACGGCGCTGTCGTCTGCGACGAGCACGCGCAAACCTTCAAAGCGCGGCAGCGTGTCCGCCGTGCGCGGGCTCGCATCGCCGTCCTGCCGGAACGCCCGTCCGTCGGCCAGCCGGGCGAGCACGTCACCCCATTCCGACTGCACGAGCGGGCGGCGGATAACGCAATCGGCGAGGCCGGTCCGCAAGGCCTCCTGTCCAGCCACATCGCCCATGGCGGCGACGGCCACGAGTCGAACCGCTCCTTCCGGACGGCGCCCGGCCGCGATGAGCTCGGCCGCATCGGCCACGAGGTCGAAGCACTCGTCGCCAGCCGGTGTTTCGACGGGCCTGAAGCCCCGGGCCGCGAGTGCCTCGATCGCGTTGGCCCGGGTGGCGTCGCCCCGCAGCCGAACGACGACACAGCGCTCCGGCCGGGGGAAAACGGCGGTCTCCATCGTGGCGGCAATGGGAAGGTCGAAGAAGAACTCCGATCCCTCGCCCTCGACGCTCGTCACGCCGATCTCGCCGCCCATCGCCTCGACGAGGCGGCTGCATATCGACAGGCCCAGTCCCGTGCCGCCGAAGCGACGCGTGGTGCTCTGGTCCGCCTGAGAGAAGGCCTGGAATACGGTGCCGAGCTTGTCGGCCGCGATCCCGATCCCCGTATCCGCAACAAGGAAGCGGACTGCGCCGGGATGGAGCTCGACCCGGATCGAGACGTGCCCAGCCTCGGCGAATTTGAGCGCGTTGTTGACGAGGTTGCTCAGCACCTGCGTCACCCGGACCGGATCGCCAACGAGCTCCGATGGGACGTCGGGCGCGACATAGGCCGCGAGGTCAAGGCCCTTGCTGGCCGCCCGTTCGGCGAAGAGCGTCACGATCGTGTCGACGGTCTCGGCGGGCGAATAGGGGATCGCCTCCAGGGTCAGCTTGCCGGCCTCGATTTTCGAGACGTCGAGGATGTCGTTGATGATTGCCAGAAGGCTGTGGCCCGAGCGGGCGATCACTTCTGCGTAGCGGCGCTGGCGGTCCGGAAGGTCGGCTGCGGCGAGGAGCTCGGCCATCACGAGCATGCCATTCATGGGCGTGCGGATCTCGTGGCTCATGGTGGCGAGGAATTCGGATTTAGCCCCATTCGCTGCCTCGGCGTCCTCCTTGGCCAGCTTGAGCTCCCTCGTTCGATCCTCCACCTCCCGCTCCAGGTGCTCGCTGTGCTCCGCGAGCCGCCGGTCACGCTGCCGGATCTGGCTGAGCATCGTGTTGAAGCTGCGGGCGAGGAGGCCGATCTCGTCGTCAGAGCGAACATCCACCACGGTCGCGTAATCGTGGGTCGCCTGGATGCTGCCCATGGTGCGCGAGAGCGCGATGAGCGGCCGCGTGATCGAGCGCTGGAGCCGCGCCGAGACCAGGATGCCGATCCCGGCCGCGATCACGGCGCCGAGTGCCGCCACGGCGAGCACCAGCATCAGGCGATGCCGCAGGTCGCTCGCATCGCCAACCAGCACCATGCGGCCGACGACCTCGCCGCCGTTCACGATCGGCACGGAGACCTCGGCGGTGCGGGTGCGCAGCAGGGTGATGGGCGAAAGCGACTCGTCTTCGGAGATCGCCGTATCGTTCGCAAGCCGGGTCGCCGAGCCAGCCTCCGCCAGCACGTGACCCGCTTCGTCCTGGACGGCGGCATAATCGATCCCGGAGAGCTGGGCGATGCCGCGCAGGGCGAGCATGGCGCGCGTCTGGTCGCCTGCCGCTGCGGCGGGTCCCGCTGAGGCCGCGAAGGCCCTGGCGGCGGCGCGCAGCGTCTCGCTTTTTGATTCCGTGTAGAGCGTGACCGTGAGCCAGACCGTCACGACCGTGACGAGCAGCATGGCAATGCTGATCGCGATCGCGACGAGGCGACCGAGCTTCTTCGTGATCGATGTACCGACCGCAGCTCTGTCCAGTCCTGGCGCGTCCACGCGTGTCGTTTCCATCCGGCCGAGAACGATTGATTAAAAGCTCGCCGCCAATGGTGTAGGTTGGAAGTTCTTAAGAAGGCCGCCCATTCCATTCGGCTGCGTTCGAAGTAGTTTCAATTCGGCCAGAAGCGAGTTTCGCCCACGGGCCCTGGGCTGGACTGAGCGACGATGAAGGTCCTGGTTCTCGACGATGTCGAGCTGAACAACGTGCTCATGGCGGAGGCGCTCAAAGGCGTGCCCGAATGCACGCCCGTGGCCTTCACGTCTCCCGACAAGGCGCTCGCCTACCTGACGGAATCAGCGGCCGAGGTCGGCGTTGCGATGGTCGACTTCGAGATGCCGCGCATGAACGGGATCGAGTTCATCCGGGCTGCCCGGAAGCTCGACGGCTTCGCCCATGTGCCGGTCGTCATGGTGACCAGCAGCGATCAGCGTTCGCTCCGGCGGGAGGCCCTCGAGGCCGGCGCGACCGATTTCGTCGGCAAGCCCTTCGATCCCGTCGAGATCCGGGCGCGCGTGGGCAACCTCCTTGCGCTGAACCAAGCGCGCGTATCGGAGGCGGACCGGGCAGCGTGGCTAAGCCGGGAAGTCGCCGCGGCCGTCGCCGTAATCGAGGCCCGCGAGCGTGAACTCGTCGAGCGGCTGGTCCGGGCCATCGAGCACCGCGACACCGACACGGGCGAGCATGTCTGGCGCGTGGCGCAATACGCCAAGCTCATGGCCGAGGAACTCGGCTGCGAGCCGGACTGGTGCAGGCAACTCGGGCTGGCCTCGACCATGCACGACATCGGCAAGATCGCTGTGCCGGATTCGATCCTGCTGAAGCAGGGCCCGCTCACGCCGGAGGAACGTGTTCTTATCTCCCGGCACGCAGAGCGGGGTTACGAGATCCTCAAGGAAAGCTCGTCGGACCTCATCCGGCTAGCGGCCGATATCGCAGTCAGCCACCACGAGCGATGGGACGGGGGTGGGTATCCGAATGGGCTCGCCAGGACGGATATTCCGCTCGCCGGCCGGATCGTCGCCGTGGCGGACGTGTTCGACGCCCTGACATCCGACCGGCCGTACAAGAAGGCCTGGCCAGTAAGGACGGCGCGGCAATACCTCGTGGAGAATGCCGGGACGCAGTTCGACCCGGCTTGCGTGGATGCCTTTCTGGCCTCGTGGCCGAAAGTGCTGCGCATCGCCGCCCACGAAGCCCCGCCGCGGGCGGCCTGAGCCTCCGTCAGCTTCGGCCGTACACGTCCTCGACCCGGACGATGTCGTCCTCGCCGAGATAGGAGCCGGACTGAACCTCGATGAGCTCGAGTGGAATGTGGCCGGGATTTTCCATCCTGTGGGTCTCGCCCTGCGGGATGTAGGTGGACTGGTTCTCGTAGAGCATGAAGACGCGCTCGCCGCAGGTGATCTGCGCGGTGCCCTTCACGACCACCCAATGCTCAGCCCGGTGCCTGTGAAGCTGCAGCGAGAGCCGGCCGCCCGGCTTCACGGTGATCAGCTTCACCTGGAAGCGGTCCCCCGAGACGATGGACCGGTAGCTGCCCCAAGGCCGGTGCACCTCGCTATGGGTCGCGGCTTCCCCGAAGCCCTTCTGCCGTATCGCCTCCAGGGCCTCCTTGACCCCCTGGGCCCGTGACTTGTCCGCGACCAGCACGGCATCGTCCGTCGCGACGACGATAAGGTTCTCAACCCCCACGGTCGTGACGAGGTGGTGGTCGGAGCGGATCAGCGAGTTGCGCGTGTCGTATCCGACGCTCTTGCCGAGCAAGACATTGCCCTGGGCGTCCGGCAGGTGGGCGGCGTAGATGGCGTCCCAGGCGCCGAGATCGTTCCAATCGAGCTCGGCCCTGACCACCGCGGTGCGGCGGCTCGGCTCCATAATGGCATAATCGACGGAGATCGATTGGAGCTTCGTAAAGGCCTTCGCCTCAAGCCGGAGGAAGTCCTGATCCTCCGTCGCGCCGGCAAGCGCCTCGCGAATCCCGGCCAGAAGGTCGGGGCAGTGCTGCTCGGCTTCCGCGAGCATCGCCGTGGCGGAGAACAGGAAGATGCCGGAATTCCAGACGTTGTTGCCCGCGTCTAGGAGGCTCTGGGCGGCCTCGCGGTTCGGCTTCTCGACGAAGCGGGAGACTTTCCGCACGGGCGATGCCGTATCCGGAACGGCCTCGTTCCCCACCTCGATGTAGCCATACCCCGTCTCAGGCCGGTCCGGGGCGATCCCAAACAGGCAGATCCACCCGGCCTGGGCCGCAGGCACCGCGGATTGGACGATGTCCTGAAACCCGGCGGTGTTCTTCACCAGATGGTCCGATGGAAGAAGAAGAACGAGCCCATCCGGGTTCTGGCGCTCAACGAGCAGGCTCGCCACCAGGGCGACGGCCGCCGTGTTCCGCCCTTCCGGCTCCAGGACGATCTGCGCGCGTGGGATCCCGAGGCTCTCCATCTGGTCCGCGACCACGAAGCGGTGAGCCTCGTTCGCGACCAGAACTGGCGGTGCGAAGCCGGGACCCGTTACCCGCACGGCCGTGTCTTGCAGCAGCGTCCGCTCTCCGAAGAAGGATTGGAACTGCTTCGGCATGGAAGCCCGCGACACCGGCCAGAGCCGCGTGCCGCTCCCGCCGCACATGATGAACGGGGTGACGTCGACGGTGCTCGAGCTGATGCTGATATCCACTGAGACTCTCTTCGCGTCGTGACTTTCTCGCCGAAGCCACCGGTCCTGGAGCGGACAGCTGACCCGGCACTCTGGAGCCTCCTTCTTGCAGCAAATCGACCAGCGGGGAACATCCGGGGTTCCGCGTGTGTCGTTTGGAGGCAAGATGGCTCAGATCGCTACACGGCGCGTCACGACTGTACCGGCGCTGAACAATCGTCTCACATGGCCGAGTGCGACCGCAGGTAGCAGCCCGGCAGGCCTTCTTGCGCATGCCGGGACGGCCGTCCTGGCCTTCGGAGCCGGCGTGACCCTGGTCTGGGCGCTCGCCATCGCTTGGGCGGCGGTGGCCGCCGTGCGCTGGGCGATCGGCGCGTAGTGCTTGCCCCGGTTGCGGGGCTCCTACTTGCGGTCTGCGGCACCCTCGGCTCTAAGGCGGACGTCAATCAGAGCGCCTGGGAAGCCATGCTCGCTTCAGAGAACACGGACGCCTGCGTCGGCGTCGAGGCAGACGCGGGATCACGCGCCCGCTCCGCTGGCCTGCGGACATTGCAGCTCGAGATCGCAGGTCTGCACACGCTCGCCGAAGCCCTCGTCGGAGACCTTGGGGACAGCTTCGATCGCGCCGTGGCGCTGATCCGCGGCGCCGCGGGCCGGCTCATCGTGTCGGGCATCGGGAAGAGCGGTCATATCGGGCGCAAGATCGCCGCGACCCTCGCCTCCACCGGCACGCCCGCCTATTTCGTCCACGCGACCGAGGCGAGCCACGGCGACCTGGGGATGATCACCTCCGACGATGTGATCCTCGCCTTGTCGTGGTCGGGCGAGACGGCCGAGCTCGGCAACCTCATCGAGTATTCCCGCCGCTTCTCGGTCGGGCTGATCGCCATTACGTCGCGACCCGGCAGCACCCTCGGGCAGGCCGCCGACGCGGTGCTCGCGCTGCCGCGGGTGAAGGAAGCCTGCCCGCACGATCTGGCGCCGACCACCTCAAGCCTGATGCAGCTCGCGATCGGCGACGCGCTGGCCATGGCTCTCCTCGACAGCCGGGGCTTTACGGCGAGCGACTTCGAGGTCTTCCACCCGGGCGGAACGCTGGCCGCACGGCTGAAGAGCGTCGATCAGATCATGCATTCGGGCAGCGAGATGCCGCTCGTCCCGGTCGGCACCGTCATGTCGGACGTGCTGCTCGTGATCGCCGGCAAACGCTTTGGCTGTGTCGGCGTTACGAATGGCGCGGGCCAACTCGTCGGCATCGTGACGGATGGCGACCTGCGCCGCCACATGAGCGATGTGCTCCTCGGCCAGCCGGTGGAAACGGTGATGACGCCCGACCCGATCACGGTGGGGCCGAAGTTCCTCGCGAGCGCCGCCCTGGAGATGATGAACAGGATGCGCATCACGGCGCTGTTCGTCGTCGAGGGCCGGCAGCCGGCCGGCATCCTCCATCTGCACGACCTGCTTCGGGCCGGCGTCGCCTAGGAACAATCGCCCGGCAGCAAAGCGGGCCGCGACAAGAGCCCCGGGGGGAGGGGTCGTGAACCGTCCAATTATCGAGTGCCTGGCGGGGATCGCGCTCCTGTCCGTCATGGACGCCCTGATCAAGGGCGTCGTCGCGAGCCTCCCCGTCGTGGAAGTCGCGTTCCTGCGTTACGTGGTTGGCTCGTGCGTGATGACTGGGATCGTTGCCGTGCGCAGGCCCGGCTGGCCGCGTGAGGACACGATCCGGGCCAACGCTGTGCGGGCCATCCTGGTCGTGATCACGGCGGTCTGCTTCTTCTACGCGCTTGGCCAGCTTCCCCTCGCCGAGACGCTCATCCTCTCCTTCGTGTCGCCCCTCTTCACGGCCCTGCTGGCCGCGCTCCTCCTCGGGGAGCGTCTCAGCGGCCGCATCCTGGCCGCGATTGCCGCGGGTTTCGCGGGCGTGCTCGTGATCGTGCTGGGCAGCCATGGCGGCCGGGAGATGAGCGAGGGCGGGGTGGTCTCCCATTCCCTCCTCGGTGTCGGCGCCGTTCTGCTCTCGGCCCTGACCTACTCGGCGTCGAACGTGCTCCTCAGGGCGCGAGCGCAGCGGGATCCGCTTCTCCTGATTGTGCTCATCCAGAACGTTGCGCCCGCCCTCATGCTGGCGATCCCCGCCTGGTGGTTCTGGCGCATGCCGACCGGCGACGAGGCGTCCAGGCTCGCGCTGATAGGCGTCCTGGGCGTCGGTGGCCATCTGCTGCTCGCGCGCGCCTACGCGGGCGCGGAAGCGATAAGGCTCGCACCGCTGGATTATACGGCCCTTCTCTGGGCCGTGGTCATCGGGTTCTTCGCCTTCGCCGAGATCCCGACGCTGTGGGCGGTGCTGGGAGCCGTCCTCATCCTGTTGGGAGCCTTCGTGGGATCGCGCAGGCGTGCCTAACCAGCTTCATGGACGATACCGGAGGCGCTAGAGGGCCGCGATGAGAAGCCTCGAACACCCGGATGCCACCGGTTCCGGCGCTGCGACGCACAAACCGGGGCTTTGGGAGCTGTTCTTCGGCTTCGCCCGCGTTGCCGCCTTCGCATTCGGGGGCGTCCTGCCCTGGGTGCGTTACGTGGTGGTCGAGCGTCGCCATTGGCTCACGCCTGACGAGTTCACGGACACCCTGGCGCTCGCCCAACTCCTTCCGGGGCCGAACATCGTGAACATGGCGGTGGCGATCGGGGCCCGGTTCCACGGTATTCCTGGGGCTGCCGCGTCCGTCCTCGGCATCCTCGGCCTACCCATTGCCGTCGTGCTGGTCCTCGCAGCCTTCTATGCGGAGTTCGCCGACGTACCGGCCGTCGAGCGAGCATTGACCGGCATGGCCGCCGCCGCCGCCGGGCTGGTGGTCGCGATGGCGGCGAAGATGGCGGTGCCCATGCTGCGAAAAAGGTTCTGGCCGGCGGCGCCGGTCATGGCGGTCGTCTTCGTGGCCGTGGCGCTGTTCCGGCTTCCGCTCTGGCCGGTGCTCCTCGCCTGCGCTCCCCTGTCCATCGCGGCTCACTGGAGGGTCCGGTGAGCGGCGCTTTGCTCGGAACGCTCTCCTGGCGCTTCTTCGTCCTCGCCTTCCTGGCCATTGGCGGCGTCAACGCGACGTTGCCTGAGATCCACCGTCAGGTCGTGGAGGTCGAGCGCTGGATGACCGACGGCGAATTCGCTGCCCTGTTCGCGATCGCGAACGCGGCGCCAGGGCCGAACATGCTGCTGGTCACCCTTGTCGGCTGGCACGTCGCCGGCGTGATCGGGGCATTGGTGGCGACCGTGTCGATGGTGGGACCAACCAGCGTTCTGGCCTATGCCGTGTTCCAGGTGTGGGACCGATTCCGGGATGCACTCTGGCGCCGGCCGGTCCAGAGCGGATTATCCGCCGTCACGGTCGGGCTGATCGCTGCCTCTGGCTACCTGCTGGGGCGCGCTGCGGATACCGGCCCGACAACGCTCGTCATCACGGGCGCGACCGCCGCTCTGTCCTATTTCACCCGCATCAACCCGCTCTGGGCCTTTGGCGCCGCCGCCGCCGCGGGGGCAGCAGGGTTCGTATGACGGCGGGCCATCTCGTTTGATGCTTAACGAGCTGAAAGCGCCCGAGAAAATGGCGCCAAAAGAGCATCCCCGGAGGAAGTCCGGCGGGGATTCCGGAGCTGGCTTCTTGCGCCAACGGATGGCGGGTCCCAAATGCCGCGGCGGACGGACCGAAAGGTTCCCACAGATCGCGAAAAATCTCGCGGCACCAGCTTGACGCAAAAATCGCGTCAGCCTATCTCCCGCCCAGCCTTGGCACTCTCGATCGGGGAGTGCTAAAGAAGGCGAAGCGGTAACCCCGCATATTTTTCGACATCGTGAGGTCTCGCATGAACTTCCGGCCGCTGCACGACCGCGTCGTCGTTCGCCGCATCGAGAGCGAAGAGAAGACGAAGGGCGGCATCATCATCCCCGACACCGCCAAGGAGAAGCCGCAGGAGGGCGAGGTCATCGCCGTTGGTCCGGGCGCTCGCGACGAAAACGGCAAGGTCAACGCGCTCGACGTGAAGGCCGGCGACCGCGTGCTTTTCGGAAAGTGGTCCGGCACCGAGGTGAAGATCGATGGCCAGGATCTCCTCATCATGAAGGAGTCCGACATCATGGGCATCATCGAGGGCTCGTCGCTCGCGAAGGCCGCGTAAGGCGCCTTTCGTCCGCGTTCCCAACCCATTTCACGTGAGGAATTCACATGGCAGCTAAAGACGTACGTTTCTCGTCTGACGCCCGGGACAAGATGCTCCGCGGCGTCGAGATCCTGGCCGATGCGGTCAAGGTCACCCTCGGTCCGAAGGGCCGCAACGTCGTCATCGAGAAGTCCTTCGGCGCTCCGCGCATCACGAAGGACGGCGTGACGGTCGCCAAGGAAGTCGAACTGGCCGACAAGTTCGAGAACATGGGCGCCCAGATGGTGCGCGAAGTGGCCTCGAAGTCGAACGACGTCGCCGGCGACGGTACGACGACCGCGACGGTTCTCGCCGCTTCGATCGTCCGCGAGGGCGCGAAGTCGGTCGCGGCCGGCATGAACCCGATGGACCTGAAGCGCGGCATCGACCTGGCGGTCGAGGCGGTCGTGAAGGACATCCAGGGCCGCTCCCGCAAGGTCGCCTCGTCCGAGGAAGTCGCTCAGGTCGGCACGATCTCGGCGAACGGCGACAAGTCGATCGGCGAGATGATCGCCCAGGCGATGCAGAAGGTCGGCAACGAGGGCGTGATCACGGTCGAAGAGGCGAAGACCGCCGAGACCGAGCTCGACGTCGTCGAGGGCATGCAGTTCGACCGCGGCTACCTTTCCCCGTACTTCATCACGAATGCGGAGAAGATGGTCGCCGAGCTCGAGGACCCCTACATCCTCATCCACGAGAAGAAGCTCTCCTCGCTGCAGCCGATGCTGCCGGTGCTCGAGGCCGTCGTTCAGACCGGCAAGCCGCTCCTGATCGTTGCCGAGGACATCGAGGGCGAGGCCCTGGCCACGCTCGTCGTCAACAAGCTCCGTGGCGGCCTGAAGGTCGCGGCCGTGAAGGCGCCGGGCTTCGGTGACCGCCGCAAGGCCATGCTCGAGGACATCGCGATCCTGACCGCCGGTCAGACGATCTCCGAAGACCTCGGCATCAAGCTCGAGAACGTGTCGCTCCAGATGCTCGGCCGCGCCAAGCGCGTCCGCATCGAGAAGGAGAACACCACGATCATCGACGGCGCCGGCGACAAGGAGGCCATCGAGGGCCGCGTTGCGCAGATCAAGGCGCAGATCGAGGAGACCACCTCGGACTACGACCGTGAGAAGCTCCAGGAGCGCCTGGCCAAGCTCGCGGGCGGCGTCGCGGTCATCCGCGTCGGCGGCTCGACCGAGGTCGAGGTGAAGGAGAAGAAGGACCGCGTCGACGACGCTCTCCACGCCACCCGCGCGGCGGTCGAGGAAGGCATCGTTCCCGGCGGCGGCGTCGCTCTGCTGCTCGCCAAGAAGGCGGCCTCCTCCGTGAAGTCGGACAACGCCGACGTCCAGGCTGGCGTCAACATCGTCCTGAAGGCTCTCGAGGCTCCGGTCCGTCAGATCGCCCAGAACGCGGGCGTCGAAGGTTCGGTCGTCGTCGGCAAGATCCTCGACAACGGCGGTGAGACGTTCGGCTTCAACGCGCAGACCGAAGAGTACGGCGACATGCTCCAGCAGGGCATCGTCGATCCGGCCAAGGTCGTCCGCGCTGCGATCCAGAACGCCGCGTCGGTCGCCGGCCTGCTCGTCACCACCGAGGCCATGATCGCCGAGGCTCCGAAGAAGGAGTCGGCTGCTCCTGGCATGCCGGGCGGCGGCATGGGCGGCATGGGCGGGATGGACTTCTAAGGTCCTCTTCCCTGCTTCTCCGGGCTCTGCCCGGGATCCAGACAAACGGAAGGGCCGGCGCAAGCCGGCCCTTTTCGTTTACGCGCACAGGTTTAGGATCCGGCCACCCGGCCGCTCCGGCCGGCAGAGGAGGGTCTCGTGGCCAAAGGTCAGATGAGGTCCAACAAGGAAGCCAAGAAGCCGAAGAAGGAAGTCTCGAAGACGATCGCTGCCGCACCTTCGATGAAGGGTACGGTGAAGAAGTAGGGCGATCCGTCTGATCCTCGATGGCCGAGACGATGCCCGGCCATCGAGGGAGCAGCTCTCAGGTCTTGGCGGGTGTGATCCCGAGTTCGCGGAGCTTCGCGGACACGGTCTCGACAGGACGCTTGAGCGCCAAGCTCATCGTCGCGACCGGAATGCGCTCGCGCGCCATCGTGGTCAGGCGTTGGATCGCCTCGACCGTCCAGCCCTGCTGCTGATCCATACCGATCCTCCCTGCTGGTTGAGCATGGCGTCAACGCATGGAGCGAGCCGGGGTTCTGCCGCCACGGTTCGCGGCCCGCCGGCGTTCGCCATGCGGGGAGGGCGGGTGCCGCTTCGCACGGCCCTTGCTTGCACCGAAGGCATCTGCCTTAGGTGCAGGCCGTCCGGAGATCCACTCGATGCAGCGTAACCTCGGTCCCCTTCTCGCCGTCGCTCTCGCTCTTTCGGCGGGGCCGGCACTGGCGCAAGGCACGCCGACCGCGAAGAGCGGGTCTCTGCATCTGATCGTCGCGCCGGAGCCGCCGAGCCTCATGGTCGGGCTCTTCCAGAACGGCCCGACGCAGATGGTCGCGGGCAACATCTACGAATCGCTGCTGCGCTACGACGCCAAGCTGGAGCCGCAGCCGTCTCTCGCCGAGCGCTGGGAGGTCTCGCCGGACCAGAGGACCTACACGTTTCATCTCCGGCGCAACGTGAAATGGCATGACGGCAAGCCGTTCACGGCGGACGACGTCGTCTTCTCGCTCGACGTCTTCCACCGGGCCAACCATCCGCGGGTGAGGCCGATCCTCAACGCGCAGGTCGACCGGATCGAGAAGGTGGACGACGCGACGGTCCGGATCGTGCTGAAGCAGCCCTTCGCGCCGATCCTCACCATCTTCGAGCCGGGCTCGGCCACGATGGTGCCGAGGCACATCTACGACGGCAGCGACCCCCGCCAGAACGCGATGAACAACACGCCGATCGGCACTGGCCCGATGAAGCTCAAGGAGTGGCGTCGCGGCGAGTACATCCACCTGGTCCGCAACGAGGATTACTACCTGCCTGGCAAGCCGCCGCTAGCCGAGACCTACTGGCGGATCGTGCCGGACGCCGCCGCCCGTGCGGTCGCGTACGAGAAGGGCGAGGTCGACGTCCTGACCGGCGGCTCGGTCGAGGTGTTCG
Source organism: Enterovirga sp. CN4-39 (assembly GCF_049446235.1). Lineage (NCBI taxonomy): Bacteria > Pseudomonadati > Pseudomonadota > Alphaproteobacteria > Hyphomicrobiales > Methylobacteriaceae > Enterovirga > Enterovirga sp. CN4-39. Next base: position 16,124 of record NZ_JBMSEF010000031.1, read on the forward strand.
ATGTTCCGCGGCTCGCCAAGCTGCCGAACACCTGCGTGGAGACGAAGGGCTACGAGATGTTCGCGCCCGTCGGCATGCTCATCATGAACCTTCGCAACGGGCCGCTCGCGAGCAAGGAGTTCCGGCAGGGGCTGATGCACGCCATCGACCGGGAGTTCTCGAAGGACGTGGTCTGGTCGGGCTTCGCGAAGGTCGCGACCGGGCCGCTGAGCTCGAAGACGAAGTTCTACACGGACGACGTGAAGGCCTACCCGCACGACGTGAAGAAGGCCAAGGAGCTCATCGCCAAGTCGGGCTACAAGGGCGAGACTCTGCGCCTCCTCGGCCTGCCCTACGGCGAGACCTGGACGCGCTGGACGGAGCAGGTGAAGCAGAACCTCGAGGATGCCGGCGTCAAGGTGCAGGTCGAGGCGTCGGACGTGGCGGGTTGGAACAAGCGCCTCGGCGAGTGGGACTTCGACCTGACCTTCAACTTCCCCTACCAGTATGGCGATCCGGCGCTGGGCGTCGCGCGCCAGTACATCTCGTCGAACATCGTGAAGGGCTCGCCCTTCGTGAACAACGGCGGCTACTCCAATCCCGAGGTGGACCGGCTCTTCGCCGAGGCGGCCAACGCGCCGTCCGAGAAGCGGCCGGACCTCTACAAGAAGGCGCAGCAGATCCTGGTGGAAGAGCTGCCGATCCTGTGGCTGACAGAGATGGAGTTCCCGATGGTGCATCGCTGCAACGTCAAGGATCTCGCGACGACGGCGATCGGCATCAACGACTCCCTTCGCGAAGCTCGCAAGGAATAGGCGGGACGGCGCGAGCGATCAGCGAACGGCAAGGAGACGACCATGACCCTCGACGAGAGCGGTGACGCGCCCATCGAGACCGGTGACGAGCTGCGCTCGCATTTCGGCCCGGTCAACCGCCTCGCCGAAGGCAAGGTCCTGACGGAACTGGACGGCTTCTGCCGCGACTTCATCGGCCTCTCGCCGTTCCTGGTCGTGGCGAGCGCGGACCGCGACGGAAACGCGGATGCGAGCCCGCGTGGCGACGCACCCGGCTTCGTCCAGGTCGTCGACGACCGGACCCTGCTCATTCCGGACCGGCGCGGCAACAACCGCGTCGACAGCTTCGGCAACATCCTGACCTCGCCGGGCGTCGGGCTGATCTTCTTCGTGCCCGGCATCAACGAGACGCTGCGGGTCAACGGCGATGCGCGGATCACCCGCGACAGGGCGCTGCTCGAGCCGCTGGTCGCCCAGGGGAAGGTCCCGACGGTCGGGCTGCTCGTCGAGGTGCGCGAGGCGTTCTTCCATTGCGGCAAGGCGCTGATGCGCTCCAAGCTCTGGGACGCGTCGGCCCAGGTGGAGCGCGACCGGTTCCCGACGCTCGGCCGGATCATCGCCGCACATACGAAGAGGATCGACGTCGCCGAGGCCGAGAAGGTGATGGAAGAGGCGTACCGGACCCGGCTGTATTAGGGTCAGCCCTTCCGCCGTCCTTTCCATTTCGGTTTCGCTCCGCCGAAGCCCGCCGTGGAGCGGGGCAAGGGACGCTCCGGCAGCGGGCCGGCATGGAGCGGCAGCTCGCGGGCATGCGGGCCCATCTCGTCGAGCGAGGGCTTGCGCGGGCCTGAATCGCGGCCGGGCTTGGGGAAGCCCTTGCCGACCGGCTCGGCCCGACCAGCGCTCCGCGGCCCGGCATAGCGACCGGCCGTCGCCTCGACATCCCGCTGGGAAGCCTTTGGATCGATCCCGAGCGTCAGCTCGGTCATCTGAAGGCGCTTGAGCTCGTCGCGGAGCCGCGCCGCCTCCTCGAAGTCGAGATCCGCCGCCGCAGCCCGCATGCGCTTCTCCAGGTCCGCGATCACGGCCTTCAAGTTGTGCCCGATCGTGACCGCCTGGTCGGCCAGGCCGGTATCCACGCGGACATGGTCGCGCTCGGCCACGGATTCCAGGATGTTGGCGATGTCGCGCTTGATGGATTGCGGCGTGATCCCGTGCTCCCGGTTATACGCCACCTGCTTCTCGCGCCGCCGCTCCGTCTCGGCCATCGCGCGCTCCATCGACCCGGTGACCCGGTCCGCATAGAGGATCACCCGCCCGTCGACGTTGCGGGCGGCGCGGCCGATCGTCTGGATCAGCGAGGTTTCCGACCGGAGAAAACCCTCCTTGTCGGCATCCAGGATGGCCACGAGCCCGCATTCCGGAATGTCGAGGCCCTCCCGGAGCAGGTTGATCCCGACCAGCACGTCGAAGGCGCCCAGGCGAAGGTCGCGGATGATCTCGATGCGCTCGATCGTATCGATGTCCGAGTGCATGTAGCGCACCCGCACCTTGTTCTCGTGCAGGTACTCGGTCAGGTCCTCGGCCATGCGCTTGGTGAGGACGGTCACGAGCGTGCGATAGCCCTTGCGGGCGGCCTCGCGAATCTCGCCGAGCACGTCGTCGACCTGCGACCGGGCAGGCCGGACCTCGACCGGGGGATCGACGAGACCCGTCGGCCGGATCACCTGCTCGACGAAGACGCCGGCCGCCTGCTCCATCTCCCATGGACCCGGCGTCGCCGAGACATGGATCGATTGCGGCCGCATGGCGTCCCATTCCTCGAAGCGGAGGGGGCGGTTGTCCATGCAGGAGGGCAGGCGGAAGCCGTATTCGGCGAGCGTCGCCTTCCGGCGGAAGTCGCCCCGGTACATGGCGCCGATCTGCGGGACGGTGACGTGGCTCTCGTCCGTGAAGACGATGGCGTTGTCCGGCAAATATTCGAAGAGGGTCGGCGGGGGTTCGCCCGGGCGGCGCCCTGTCAGGTAGCGCGAATAGTTCTCGATGCCGGCGCAGGATCCCGTCGCCTCGATCATCTCCAGATCGAACTGAGTGCGCTGCTCCAGCCGCTGCGCCTCGATGAGGCGGCCCATGCGGTTCAGCTCCTCGAGGCGCTGCCGCAACTCCTCCTTGATGGCCCGGCTCGCCTGCTGCAGCGTCGGCTTCGGCGTGACGTAGTGCGAGTTCGCGTAGATCTTCACGAACTTCAGCTCTGAGGATTTCTGGCCGGTGAGCGGATCGAACTCGACGATCGATTCCACCTCGTCGCCGAAGAGCGAGATGCGCCAGGCGCGGTCCTCCAAGTGGGCCGGGAACAGCTCGATCGTGTCGCCGCGCACCCGGAAGGTTCCGCGGGAGAAATCCATGCTCGTGCGCTTGTACTGGAGCGCGACGAGATCGGCGATCAGCTGACGCTGCTCGATGCGTTCGCCGAGCGTGACCGCGAAGGTCATGGCCGTATAGGTCTCGACCGAGCCGATACCGTAGATGCAGGAGACGGAGGCGACGATGATGACGTCGTCGCGCTCCAGCAGCGCGCGGGTCGCGGCGTGCCGCATCCGGTCGATCTGCTCGTTGATGGACGAATCCTTCTCGATATAGAGGTCCGTCCGCGGCACGTAGGCCTCGGGCTGGTAGTAGTCGTAATAGGAGACGAAGTACTCGACCGCGTTCTCGGGGAAGAAGGACTTGAACTCCCCATAGAGCTGCGCCGCGAGGGTCTTGTTCGGGGCAAGGATCAGGGCGGGCCGCTGCGTCTCGGCGATCACCTGCGCCATGGTGAAGGTCTTGCCCGAGCCGGTGACGCCGAGCAGGACCTGGTCGCGCTCCTGGCCCTTGATGCCGTCCACCAGCTCGGCGATCGCCGTCGGCTGGTCGCCCGAGGGCTTGTAGTCCGAGACGAGCTTGAACGTGATGCCGCCTTCCGACTTCTCGGGCCGCGGCGGCCGGTGCGGAATCCACTGCTTGCCGTTCTTGAAGAGCGGGTTCCCGCTCTCGAGGAGGTCGGACAGCGCCTTGACGGTCGCAGACACTCCCGCCGACGAGGGCAGGGCGGTGTCGTCGTCGGTCGCATCCTCGCTCGCTTCCGCGTCGGAGGCGGGGAGGGAAGGCGTGCCCAGCCCGAGCGCCTCGGCGAGCTTGGGGTCGAGATCCTCGACCGGCCCCGCATCGAAGCCGGCCTGTGGCGCCTCGCCGAACCCGTCAGCCGGTGCCGCCTTCGCGCGGCGGCTGCTCGGTTTGCGCTTCGGTTCGGGCTGCGGAGCCTGGGGTGCGGTGGGACTGGCGTTCCCGCGCGAGATACCCGGGTTCAGGAGCTCGGCGAGATACGCATCGAGCGGCTTCAGGTCGGGCTTGGACGCCTTCGGCTGGGCTCGAGAGCGCGTCCTGCGCCCATCCTCGCCGGCAACGGCGCTCTTCGGAGTCTTGGCCATGCACGAATATGGGACGAGTCGTGGTGGGCTGGAAGGTGGTCGGAGAGCGCAACGCCCGCCATTCGGTTCGCTCGGAAACCGAAGCTCACATTTCGTCAGCCGCTGCCGGAACCGCTCAAAGTCGACCTCTGTTCTCAAGGCACAAGGAGAACACCTGATGAACAGAATGGTTGCCGCTGCGCTTTGCCTTGCCCTGGCAGGGCCTGCCTATGCCCAGTCGTTGAGCGAGAGGACAGGCGTCAATTCCCTTCTCGGCATCGCGCCGAAGACGGAGGACTTCGTCAAGGAGGCCGCCTCGAGCGACATGTTCGAGATCCAGTCCAGCCAACTCGCCCTCGAGCGCGCGACCGACGAGAAGGTGAAGGCCTTCGCGCAGCAGATGATCACGGACCACACCAAGACGTCCGGCGAATTGAAGAGCCTGGTCCAGGCCGGCACCGTGAAGGTCGAGATCCCCGCCGCCATGCTGCCCCCGCAGGAGAAGATGCTGGACAAGCTCAAGAGCCTGACCGGCGCCGATTTCACGAAGCAGTACCTGGACGACCAGGTTGCAGCTCACAAGGACGCCGTGTCCCTCTTCGAGCGCTACGGAAAGGGCGGCGACAACGAGCAGCTCAAGACCTGGGCCAACAGCACTCTGCCGGCGCTTCAGCATCACGAGAAGATGGCGCAGGATCTCGACAAGCAGGACCCCGAAAAGAAGTCGTGAGGCCACAGCATCTCGGCGCCCGGCCGGTTCTTCGCTAGACCGCGATCCAGCGCCGAGCGGTAGCCACAGGTCGCGGTCACACGGCCTTAATCGGTTGCTATAAGTCTAGGGACATGGGAGGTCCGGCGGACGGCCGGCGATCCCACCCCGCAGACATTTGAAATGCTGACTTATGCTGTCGGAGACATCCATGGATGTCTCGATCTCCTCCGCCAGTTGCTCGATCGTATCGCAGCCGATGCGGCCGGAAGGCCGCATCGGCTGGTCTTCATCGGCGATTACATCGACCGGGGGGAGGACAGCGCCGGGGTCATCCGGACCTTGCGGACCCTGCAGGACGAGCGCGGGGGAGACGTGGTCTGCCTGAAGGGCAACCACGAGCAGCTCTATCTGAGATCCTTCGGTCGGCCGGACGTCTTCCGCACCTGGATCCAGAACGGAGGCGAGACGATGCTCGCCTCTTTCGGCGCACGCGGCCTAGACGACATGCCTCCGGACGTGACGGCCTGGATCGAGGCTTGCCCAGTCAGCTTCGAGGACGAGCGACGCTACTTCGTTCATGCGGGCCTGCGGCCGGGGCGGCTTCTCGACGAGCAGAGCGAGTACGACCGGCTTTGGATCCGCGACGAATTCCTGGTCGGCGACCACGATTTCGGAAAGTTCGTCGTGCACGGCCATACGCCGCGGCCGGATGGTCGCCCCGACCTTCGGCGCTACCGGCTCAACCTGGATACGGCCGCCGTCTATGGCGGCCTGCTCACGGCCGCGCGTTTCGGCGACGAGCAGGCCGGACCGGAGGCATTCTTCCAGGTCGGCAGGTAGCCTGTCTCAGGCGGCGCGCGCCCAGGGCAGGAATGCGCGTGCGATCGATCCTCGGCCGCGGGGCATGCTGTCCATCTCGGCCCGCAGGTCGGCGATGCGGCGCGGCGGGATGATGTCCCCGTCCTGCGTGATGATCCAGGCCGTGCTGGGTTCGCCTTCGGCTGCAGCCTGGAGGGCGTCCGCGAGGGTCGGGTAGGTGGCCTCCTCGTCCCAGCCGTTTCCGGCCGGCCAGAAGAACAGCTTCGCTGGCGCATCCCAGTCATAGGTACGCATCACAAATACACCGCTTACATCGAAGTTGATCGGCCTGATTAGGACTCCTGCAGGGTTGACGCCGGCCTAACGGCCCGCATCAGATCGGGAGCGGAATGCCGCAGGTGTCCGCCTGCGTCAGGAGAGACAATGGGCGCGACACTGACCCTCCTGGACCTAGCCGGGATGGTGGCCCTCCTCCTCTGGGGCCTGCACATGGTCCAGAGCGGCATCCAGCGCGCCTATGGCCCGGATCTGCGCCGCATGCTGGGCTCCGCCCTCGACAATCGCGTGAAGGCCGTCCTGGCCGGGATCGGGGTCACGGCCGCCCTGCAATCGAGCACGGCAACCGGCCTCATGGCCGCCTCCTTCGCGGCGGGCGGCTTCGTCGACCTCCTGCCGGCGTTGGCCGTGATGCTCGGCGCCAATATCGGCACGACGCTGATCGTCCAGGTGCTGTCCTTCGATGTCGCCAGGATCGCGCCGGTCTTCGTGCTGGCGGGGGTCGTGATGTTCCGCCGCGGCGGGTCCACGCGGGCTCGCGACCTGGGGCGCGTCGCGATCGGCCTCGGCCTGATGCTGCTCTCGCTGGCACGGCTGCTGGAGATCCTCACGCCCTACGAGGATTCGCCGTCGCTCCGCTCGATGCTGGGCCTCATCGTGACCGACCCCTTCGTGGCGGTCACCATGGCCGCCCTGATCACCTGGGTGGCTCACTCCAGCGTGGCCGTCGTCCTGCTGGTGATGTCCCTCGCCGACAAGGGCATCGTGCCGTTCGAGGCCGCGATGGCGCTGATCGTGGGCGCGAATATCGGCTCCGCCCTGAACCCCCTTCTCGAAGGTACCTCGGGCTCGGATCCGGCGGGGCGCCGCGTCGCGGTCGGGAACATGATCAACCGCCTCGTCGGGCTGGCGATCGTGCTGCCGCTTCTCGGCCTCATCGGGCCGGCGATCCTGCGCTACCAGCCCGATCTCGCTCGCGCTGTCGCGGATTTCCACACCGCCTTCAACCTGGTCCTGGCGCTGCTCTTCCTGCCGCTTCTCGGCCCATTGGCGAGCCTGCTCAAGCGCTGGTTCCCGACACGGGTCAACGCAGCGGATCCCGGCCAGCCGCAGCACCTCGACCAGGGCGCCCTGGAGACGCCGCCGATCGCGCTGGGCCTCGCCGCCCGCGAGGCGCTCAGGATGGCCGACGTGCTGGAGGGCATGCTGCGCGGCGCCTCCGATGCGCTCGAGCGGGGCGATCGCAACCGCATCGCGGAAACGCGCCGCATGGACGACGTGCTCGACAAGCTGAACGGCGCGATCAAGACCTACGTGATGGGGCTGGATGTCGAAGACATGACGAAGGGGGACCGCCGCCGGGCGGCTGCCATCCTGCGCTTCTCGATCAACCTCGAACATGCCGGCGACATCATCGACAAGAACGTGATGGCGCTCGCGGCGAAGCGGCTGAAGCGCGGCGTGCAACTCTCCAGGGAGGACCAGGCGGAGATGCGGGCCGTGATCGAGCGGCTCGAGGCGAACATCCGGGCCGCCGCCGCCGTCTTCATGACGGAGGACGCACGGGCGGCCAGGATCCTGGCCGACGAGAAGGCGGCTTTCCGCGATATCGAAGCCCGCGCCATGACGGCCCATTTCGGCCAGCTGCGCGGCAAGGAGGTCGCGCCGGCCGAGACCAGTCCCCTCCATCTCGACCTGCTGCGGGACCTCAAGCGCGTGAACGACCACCTGGTCGCCGGCGCGGCCTACCCGGTGCTGCAGGGGCAGGGAGAACTGCTCTCGTCCCGCATCCGGGAGCCTGCGAACCGCTCTGGCGGAGCCGAGGCCGAGTAGTCAGCGGCGCGCCCGCATGCCGGGCCAGTTCCGCCACGTGAGCGGAATCCTGGTGCAATCCTCCCGGTTCAGGCTCGACCCGCTCCGCTCCAGCGGAGCGGAGACGTAGTTCCGGGCAAAGCCGAAGGCCTGCAACTGCCGGCCGCCCGCGGCCGGTCCCGCGTCGACGTCCAGGCAGACGAGCCAGAGAAGCCGGCCGGTGCCGTCCCGCGTGAGGACGGGATCGCTCAGCGCGGCATCGCGCAACGCCGCGGGTTCGACGTAATAGCGGCGCGCCCACTCGGCGATCGTCGCCCGGTAGTCGCGCGCGATGGGTGGAAGCGAGCCCGGCATCGCGGCCCGCTGATCGGGGCCGGACATGCATCCGGCGAGGACCAGGCAGGAGAGTAGGGCAAGCCGCTTCAGATTCGCCTCCAGGGATGAAATCGCCGGGAGATCTAGCAGGCGAAAGCGCGCCTGTCGCTCAGCGTTGGCTGGCCGCCTGGTGCTGCCGCCGCTTGCGGGGCTTCGAGCGGCTCTCCGAACCTGGTTGCACCTTGACGGTCGTCCGCGGCTTGCAGGTCGCCAGGATGTTTCCGCCGCACATGGCCTGGGCCGGCTCAGGCACCGCCGTGGTGAAAAGGAGCCCGAGCCCCAATGCCAGGATGGCCGCTGGTCGAGACAGGAGAAGCCGAAGAAGCATTGGCTGGCACCATGAACGCGGCGGTTGGGAGCGCTGGGGGGTCGAACTCGCCGGGGAAGCACCAGCTCGCGGGACAAGCTCTCCCGTCGCCAGCGGCGCGCCACGGCTGGCGGCAGATTACGTGAGCTTGGCCGTTTGGAGAAGGGGCGGTGCGGCAGGGTCTGCCGCGAGGGTAGGCCGGGCGGGTCCGGCCGGGGGCGGCAGGTTGACACGAAGAATGAGCCCCGGCAGGTAGCGCCGAAGGCCCGTGTGGCGGAATGGTAGACGCGGACGACTCAAAATCGTCTTCTGCAAGGAGTGGGGGTTCGAGTCCCTCCACGGGCACCATCAGGAGCGGCCGCGCCTTCCGCCCGCTCCGTCTCCCGGCGGCCACGCCACGGCACGTCGTCCGCGGCGCGGCGAAGCGCCTGGCCGGCTGACCGAACCGGGCTCTCCCTCGGAAGTTTCCTCAGAAGCTTTCTAAGGGAGGGGAACGAGAATGGCCGGCGAGCCGAAGACAGATCCGAAGATCCGGCCTTATACGGGGCCTGCCGGTGGATGGGGCTCGGCCAGGTCGGTCGGCGAGATCCTGGTGCGCGAGCATGTCGCCGCCCGCGGCTCCGTCGTGCTTGCCGAGCAGAACAAGCCCGAAGGCTACATGTGCGTGAGCTGCGCCTGGGCGAAGCCCGCAAAGCCCCACCCTCTCGAATTCTGCGAGAACGGCGCCAAGGCGACCGCCTGGGAGATCACCCCCCGCCGGGCCGACCGCGCATTCTTCGACAAGCACACGCTGACGGAGCTCCTGGACTGGCGCGACCACGACCTCGAGGAGCAGGGCCGGCTGACGCACCCGATGCGCTGGGATCCGGCAACCGACAAATACGTCCCTGTCGCCTGGGAAGAGGCCTTCGAGGAGATCGGGCGCGAGCTGCGGGCCGCCGCACCGGAGAAGGTCGAGTTCTACGCCTCGGGCCGAGCCTCGATCGAGACGGCCTACATGTACCAGCTCTTCGCGCGGATCTACGGCAGCAACAACCTGCCCGACTGCTCCAACATGTGCCACGAGAGCACCTCGGTGGCGCTCCCCGAGAGCATCGGGGCATCGGTCGGCACCGCGAACCTGTCGGATTTCGAGCAGACCGACTGCATCTTCTACATCGCCCAGAATGTCGGGACGTCCTCGCCGCGGCTGCTCCACCAGCTCCAGGAGGCGGTCGACCGGGGCGTGAAGATCGTCAGCATCAATCCGCTGCGTGAGCGGGGGCTCGAGCGGTTCATCAACCCGCAGGCCCCGGACGAGATGCTGACCGGCAAGGAGACGCGGATCTCCTCGGAATACTACCAGGTGAGGAGCGGCGGCGACATCGCGGCCCTGTTCGGGATCTGCAAGGCCTTGATCGAGGCCGACGACGCCCTGAAGGCATCGGGCGCGAGCAAGGTCGCCGCGGGCGACGCGGTCCCGGACGATCCGACCAACGCCGCGGAGGTCGCCTTCGCGGCCTCCATGGCGGCCGCCGACAAGAAGCATGTGCTCGACCACGACTTCATCAAGGAGCACACGGCCGGCTTCGAGGAATTCGCCGCCGCGGCCCGGGGCCACGAGTGGTCCGAGCTCGAGCGCGTCTCCGGCCTGACCCGGGCCGAGATGGAGCAGGCCGCGCAGACCTACGCCAACGCGAAGACCGTCCTCATCTGCTACGGCATGGGCGTCACGCAGCACGTCATGGGCGTCCAGAACGTGCACATGATCGCGAACCTCGCGCTGCTGCGCGGCAATGTCGGCAAGCCGGGCGGCAACATCTGTTCGATCCGCGGCCACTCGAACGTGCAGGGCCAGCGGACGGTCGGCATCACCGAGAAGCCGGGGCTCGCGCCGCTCGACAAGCTGTCGGAGCTCTACCATTTCGAACCGCCGCGCTGGACGGGTCACTCCACGGTCGAGGCCTGCGAGGCTATCCTGAAAGGCGAGGTGACCGCCTTCATCAGCCTCGGCGGCAACTTCATCCGGGCCATTCCGGAGACGGAGGCCATGGAGGAGGCCTGGCGGAGGCTGCGCCTGACCGTCAACATCGCCACCAAGCTGAACCGAAGCCACCTGGTGCATGGGGAGATCGCCTATCTCCTTCCCTGCCTCGGGCGGATCGAGGTCGACGAGCAGGCGAGCGGCCCGCAGGCGGTGTCGATCGAGAGCTCGGTCGCGCATTTCCACGGCTCGCGCGGCAAGGTGAAGCCCGCGAGCGACGAACTGCTCTCCGAGCCGGCGATCGTGGCCGGCCTCGCCAAGGCGACGGTGCCGGACGCCAAGGTGCCGTGGGACGAGTGGGTGGGCGATTACGGGACGGTCAGGGACGCGATCGAGACGACCTATCCGGAGACCTTCAAGGACTTCAACAAGCGCCTCTTCGAGCCCGGGGGCATCCCGCGCCCCGTTCCGGCGCGCGAGCGCAAATGGGTGACGCCGAACGGCAAGGCCAACTTCCTCACGCCCGAGCGGCTGGAGCCGGAACTGAAGATCAGCGGAGGGAACGCCGACGTGCTCACCCTCACGAGCCTTCGGTCCAACGACCAGTTCAACACGACGGTCTACGGCTACAGCGACCGGTTCCGCGGCGTGGAGGGAACGCGACACGTCGTCTTCATGAACCCTCTCGATATCGAGCGGCTGGGCCTGAACAATGGCGACGCCGTCGATCTCACGACGGCGCTCGACGGCGGCGCGAGGCGTTCGGTGCAAGGCCTGCGGGTTGTCCCGTACAGCATCCCGCCTGGATCTTGCGGCGCCTATTACCCGGAAACGAACCCGCTCTTCCCCCTCGATCATCACGACCCGAAATCGAAGACGCCGGCCTACAAGGCGCTGCCGGTCCGGGTGACGCGGGCGGAGGCCTTGGCGTCGGACTAGCGTTTACGGGGAGAGGTTCTCTCCTTGCGGGGTGTCGGCGCTCACACCGGCGAAAGCCGGTGCCCGGAATCTGATCCCTCCCCGGAGGGGAGGGTGGCCCGAGCGAAGCGGAGGGCCGGGTGGGGCTGCCTGCCTAGCCGCAACCCCACCCCGGTTCGCGCCTGCGGCGCGACTCGGCCCTCCCCTGGAGGGGGAGGGATCAGGCGGCTCGGCCGCCAGCAGGCACGCGCCGTCCTTCCCCGGCCCGGGGTCTGGTCCATCGGCACTGTCGAAGAGCGGTCTCGTTCCACATCGAGGGGAGCGGGACGCCGGTTCTCCGGCCTTCAGTGATGGTGATTTGCGGATTTGCCAGGTCCCTCCCGGCGTCCCGCGACGGTCTTTTCGGCCCCATAGGCACGCGCCCGGTCAGCCGCCCAAGCGCCCCGGCCGACCGAACCGAGACCCCGGGACCCGTCCTCCCCTCCGCCAGACGTGACCGGTGCGCACGCGGCTCCCTCGCCGGAGGGGAGTGCGGACGATATAGGAATAAATGCTGAGTTTGTCAACTCGTGATTCCGCTCACACCGGCGAAAGCCGGTGCCCAGTGACTGGACCCCGGCCTGCGCCGGGGTGAGCGGGGAGGCGGCTGGCGGCAGGCGGCTGATCTTTATACGGCCTTTATAAAGTCCATCCGGATCCGCTCTCGAATTCATATGCGGCCGTGAAGACATTCCGCCCAACTCGAAGGCGGTATGCGATGTTGGACGCGATCTTTCTCCTCTCGGGAGCGGGCTTTCTTCTTCTCAGTGTCGGCTACGCCGCGCTCTGCGCGCAGCTCTGAGGAGGACGTCATGCTGCTCGACTACACGCTCGGCGCGATCGTGAGCGCCGGTCTCCTCGTCTACCTGACCTACGCCCTCGTCCGCCCAGAGCGGTTCTGAAGGAACGTGCCATGACAATCGTCGGTTGGCTGCAGATCGCGCTGTTCTGCCTGGTCGTCGTCGCGCTGGTGAAGCCGCTGGGCTTCTACATGACGCGGGTCTTCACGGGCGAGCGCACCCCGCTCACGCCCATCCTCAACCCCGTCGAGCGGGGGCTCTATCGCCTCGCCGGGATCGACGAGAACCATGAGCAGCACTGGCTCGCCTACGCGGCCGCCATGCTCGCCTTCCAGATCGTCGGGTTCGTCATCCTCTACGCGGTTCTGCGCCTGCAGGGCGTGCTGCCGTTCAATCCGGCCGGGATGGCGAACGTCGCGCCGGACCTCGCCTTCAACACGGCCGTGAGCTTCCTGACCAACACCAACTGGCAGAACTACGGCGGTGAATCGACCATGTCGTACCTGAGCCAGATGCTGGCCCTGACGACGCAGAACTTCCTCTCTGCGGCAACCGGCGTGGCGCTCGCGGTGGCGCTGATCCGCGGCTTCTCGCGGGCTTCGTTCCGGACGATCGGCTCCTTCTGGGTCGATGTCACGCGCTGCACGCTCTACGTGCTGCTGCCGATCTGCGTCGTCTACGCCCTGTTCCTCGTCTGGGAGGGCATCCCGCAGATGCTCGGGCCCTATGTCGAGGCGACGACGCTCGAGGGCGGCAAGCAGACGATCGCCTTGGGGCCGGTCGCCAGCCAGATCGCCATCAAGATGCTCGGCACCAATGGCGGCGGCTTCTTCAATGCCAATGCCGCCCATCCCTTCGAGAACCCGACGGCGCTTTCGAACTTCGTCCAGATGGTCTCCATCTTCGCGATCGGGGCCGCGCTGACGAACGTCTTCGGCCGGATGGTCGGCGACGAGCGGCAGGGCTGGGCGATCCTGGCCGCGATGGGGATCCTGTTCCTCGCCGGCGTCGCCGTCGCCTACTGGGCCGAGGCCTCCGGCAATCCGCTGCTCCACGCGCTGGGGCTCCAGGGCGGCAACATGGAGGGCAAGGAGGTCCGCTTCGGCATCGTGGCCTCCGCGCTCTTCGCCGTGGTCACGACGGCGGCCTCCTGCGGCGCCGTGAACGCCATGCACGACAGCTTCACGGCGCTCGGCGGCATGATCCCGCTGATCAACATGGAACTCGGCGAGATCATCATCGGCGGCGTCGGCGCCGGCCTCTACGGCATGCTCGTCTTCGTCATCGTGGCGATCTTCGTCGCCGGCCTGATGGTGGGGCGCACGCCGGAATATCTCGGCAAGAAGATCGAGGCGAAGGAGGTCAAGATGGCGATGCTCGCCATCCTGTGCCTGCCCCTGATGATGCTGGGCTTCTCGGCCGCCGCGACCGTCCTGCCCAGTGCCGTGGCGTCCATCGCCAATCCCGGGCCGCACGGCTTCTCGGAGATCCTGTACGCCTACACGTCGGCCGCGGCGAACAACGGCTCGGCCTTCGGCGGGCTCACGGGCAACACCCTCTGGTACAACGTCACCCTCGCGGTCGCGATGCTGGTCGGGCGCTTCTTCATGATCGTCCCGGCCATGGCGATCGCGGGCTCGCTCGCGGCCAAGAAGACCGTGCCGGTCTCGGCCGGGACCCTCCCCACCCATGGCGGGCTGTTCGTGGGCCTGCTCGTCGGGGTGATCCTCATCGTCGGCGGGCTGACCTTCTTCCCGGCGCTCGCCCTCGGTCCGGTCGTCGAGCACTTCTCGATGATCGGCGGCCAGAGCTTCGCAGCACAATGACCTCCGCCGCCATGTTCCGCACCCGCCGCGAGCTCGAGGCTCGCATGTTCCGGAGCCGCGCCGTGCAACGCCGCGCCGCGCGCCACCGCGATCCGAGCTGGTCCGAGCTGACGCTCGGCCTCGCTTCCTTCGTGTTCCTCGTCTCGGCCTGCCTCTACGCGGTCGCCTGGCTCGGACGGTGAACCCAGTACTTCGAACGGGGCGCAGACCCGGAGTAAAGACGATGTCCCACCTCACCCAGTCCAGCGTCTTCAGCCCCGCGATACTCGGGCCGGCCGTGGCGGCTTCCTTCCGGAAGCTCGATCCGCGCGCGATGGCGAAGAACCCCGTCATGTTCGTCGTGGAGGTCGTGGCGGCCCTGACGACGGTGCTCTTCGTCAGGGACGTCGTAACGGGTGCGGCCGATCTCCTGTTCACCGGCCAGATCGTCCTCTGGCTCTGGTTCACGGTCCTGTTCGCGAATTTCTCCGAGGCCGTCGCGGAGGGCCGCGGCAAGGCGCAGGCGGACAGCCTGCGGCGCACCCGGACGGACGTCGTGGCGAGGCACCTCTACGATCCGACCCGGCGGGAGCTGTTCCAGCGCGTGCCCGCCGTCGAGCTCCAGCCGGGCGACGTGGTGGTGGTGGAGGCCGGCGACATCATCCCGTCCGACGGCGAGGTGATCGAGGGCATCGCCTCCGTCAACGAATCCGCCATCACGGGCGAGTCCGCGCCGGTGAGCCGCGAGAGCGGCGGCGACCGCTCGGCCGGGACCGGGGGAA